>DASVRN010000268.1:0-10484 GCA_036388595.1 Chloroflexia bacterium | reverse complement strand
ATGTACGCAGACCACCCGCGTTCGTCTACCAACACACGGACCCGTTGTAGGGGTACCAGCACGCCTTCAGGCAGCGCCTGCGCGATACGTTGCGGAGCCGACCGGCCTAGTTCGTCAGAGGAGTTGGTCATGGAGCAGAGGTGCCGCTAGAACGCCGGTGGTGTGATGCATCCTGATACCAGCCGGCGTTCATAAGTCGCTTCGGCTTCAGCGCGTGGCGGCCTTGATCGCCTGAATGACGATCTCGTTCTCCTCGATAGTGTTGTAGAAGTAGGGTGAGACGCGCACCGCTCCCGGCCGAGAGTCCACGACGATACCCTGGCGCGCGAGGGCCGCCACTATGGGCTTCGGCTCATCAAAATCGAGCAGTACGATGGGAGTGCGCTGTTCGGGAGTGGGTGCTACGCGAGGCTTCAGGCCCGCCTCAATCGCACGGCTGATAAGGTCTTCGGTGAGGGCTATATCGCGCTCGCGTATCCTTTGGGAGCCGATTTCGTTGACGATGGAGCAGCCACCCAGGGCGGCGTAGACGGCGGCCATGCTGGGGGTGCCCATCTCGTATCGCGCGGCTTCGGAGCGGAATTCCAGCGAAGTGACGTCGAAGTCGAACATGTTGCCCATGCCCCACCAACCGGCAATCGTCGGCTCCTGAAGGCATGCAGGCTCGCTCGCGTACAGGAACGTAATGCCGGGGCCTCCCAGCAGCCATTTCAGGCTACCCGACATGTAGAAGTCCACGTCGAGGTCGTTCACGTCGGTCGGCAGGTGGCCGGTGCCCTGGTACGCGTCCACCATGAGCATAGCGCCCCGCTCGTGGGCTATGCGCGCCAGCGTCTTGATGTCCTGTATCGCTCCACTCGTGAAATAAACGTGGGAGGTTGCCACGAGGGCCGTATCCTCGTCAATAGCCGCCTCGAACAGCTCCAGGGGCACCGTCACGCGGTCTGGGCTGCGGACGAATTCGACGTGCACGCCCTGCTGCCGCTTGGCGAGGAAGCCGTGTCCCAGTGTGGGGAAGTCGAGGTCGGACATGACCACCTTCTTGCGCTTGCTGAAGTCTAACCCGCTGGACACCCCCGCCACGGCCACCGATATGGAGGGCATGAGGGCGATGCGTTCCGGCGCGGCGTTGATGGTGCGTCCGTAAGCCTGCCGCAACTCGGCCAGCTTCCCCACCCATAGCTCGTACCACGCCGAGGCCCCCATCTCCTCCCACAAATCCAGGAACTCATTCACGTTCTCCCGCGACCGCCTGGATAGCGCCCCCAGCGAGCAAGTGTTGAGAAACGTCTTCTTGCTCAGGATGGGAAATTCGTCACGGTACGAAAGCAGGTCGCGATGCGGGTCGAGGTTGCTTGTGCCCTGGGTAACTGTATGCATGCTGCTACACCCCACATTGGCTCAGTGTCGATAGTGCTCCAAATATAACACCGTGCGGGCAATCTGGCTAGAGGACGATGGACGATGGACGATGGACGATAATAGGAGACGGAACCGCCAAGACGCAAAGGACGCTAAGTACGCGCCAAGATTAGGATTGTTTGGGAAGGGTACAATCCACTACCCACTACTCAGTCCTCAGTCCTCAGTCCTCATCACTCCTATCGTCACTCGTCACGCTTATGTTATAATATCTGGCTATTGTGCTATCCATTACACGGCACATCCCACGCGAGGAGATTATTCATGGCTGAGGGTCAGTCAGCGCAGACTTACTCGGAAGACCAGTACGTCACCTATATTGTGACCGACGTTCTCAACTTCGGGGGCTTCTTCGGCGGCGAGACGGTAACGCTGGACGCCCACCCCCACTCGGCCCCTGAGACTTTCGTCAGCTTCATCATCCCCGAGCACCTTTTCGACAATCTCACGCAACGCCACCTTATCGCGGCAGGCATGGCGTTGGGCCTGGTGGTGGACAACGGCGAGGTGCGGGCCGCCCGCGTGCTTGGTGCGACCACCCGCGAGCAGCTGAAAGAGATTGTGAAGCCCCCTCCCCCTTCTCCCGATGGTGTGTCCGGCCCGCGTGCGCTCTCGTACCGTTGCACTCAATGCGACCTCTGGATAACGGACATGCCCGAGCAGCGTGAAGGCGGGGCTTACTATTGCCGGATTTGCGGTACGAAACTCGGCTAGGCTGAGAAAGGCGCTAGGCTTCCCGTTGCCCGTGGAGGTCATTTGCATGCATAACTCCCAATTACTACGACGGAGGACCACATCTACATATGGATGAATTGTTGGAGATGTTTAAGGAACTTACCGAAGCCCCAGGTGTGCCCGGACAGGAAGGGCCGGTGCGCGACATCATGGCCCGGTACCTGGCCCCGCTTGGCGAGGTAGTCACCGACAAGCTCGGCTCGATTGTGGCGTACAAGAGCGGGCAGGGCGTGGACCCCGACAGTGCGCCCAGGGTGCTCATGGCCGGTCACATGGACGAGGTCGGCTTTCTCATCAAGATGATCGATGACAATGGCTACCTGAAGTTCCAGACGCTCGGCGGCTGGTGGGAGCAGGTTATGCTGGCCCAACGGGTGCTCATCAGGACGCGTAAGGGCGATATCGTGGGCGTGTTTGGCTCCAAGCCGCCCCACCTCCTGCCCGCCGACGAGCGCAAGAAGATGACCCAGAAGGAAGACATGTTCATCGACATAGGCGTCACCAGCAAGGAGGACGCGATAGAGGCGGGCGTGCGTCCAGGCGACTTCGCGGTGCCCATCTGCCCCTTCACGGTGCTCTCCAACGAGAACATGCTGCTCGCCAAGGCCTGGGACAACCGTTTCGGCTGCGCCCTGGCAATCGAGACCCTCCGGCACCTGGGCGACGACCACCCCAACACCCTGTACGCGGGTGCCACCGTACAGGAAGAAGTGGGACTTCGCGGCGCGCAGACGCTGGCACAAATGGTGCGGCCCGACGTCGGCATCGCGCTGGACGTGGCAATCGCGGGCGATACACCGGGCGTGAAGTCGCACGAGGCACAGTGCAAAATGGGCAAAGGCCCCGTCATCCTCATTTACGACGGCAGCCTCATCCCCAACTTGAAGCTGCGCAACCTCGTGGTGGACGTAGCCGAGGCGGAAGGCATACCATACCAGTTCGACAGCATAGCGGCGGGCGGCACGGACGGCGGCAGGTTCCAGTTCGCGGGAGACGGCGTGCCCTCTATCAGCATCGGCGTGCCCACCCGCTACATCCACTCGGCGGCCTCCATGATGCACCTGGAAGACTTCAATAACGCCACGCGCCTCATGGTAGCCGTGGTGAAGCGCCTCGACGCCGACACGGTAGCAGACCTAACACGGTAAGGACTGAGTGATGAGGACTGAGGACTGAGTAGTACTACAGCCTCAACTCAGTCCTCAGTCCTCAGTCCTCATCACTTAATGGAGGAGGACAACAATGAAGTTGAGACTCGCGGATAGAATGACGCGCCTGGGGACCGAGACGGCTTTTGAAGTGGCCGCGCGGGCCAGGGCGCTCGAAGCGCAAGGTAAGCCGATTATCCACCTGGAAATTGGCGAGCCGGACTTTGATACCCCCACTAACGTGCGGGAAGAGGCCAAGCGCGCTCTGGACGAGGGCTATACTCACTACAGCAACTCGACGGGCATTCTCGAACTGCGCGAGGCGATAGCCGAATATGCGGGTCGCAATCGCGGCCTCACGTTCGACCCGGCCAACGTGATCGTCACGCCGGGGGCCAAGCCGATCATGTTCTACGCGATCATGGCGCTGGTGGAGGAGGGCGAGGAGGTCATCTACCCCAACCCCGGTTTCCCCATCTACGAGTCGATGATTAACTTCCTGGGTGGCAAGCCGGTGCCTTTGCACCTGCGCGAGAGCAACGACTTCCGCATCGACCTGGACGAGCTAGAGAGCAAAGTCACCGAGAAGACCCGGCTGATCATCTTCAACTCGCCCCACAACCCGACAGGTGGCGTGCTCACACGCGACGACCTCAAGGCGATTGCCGACCTGGCCGTGCGACACGACATCATGGTGCTGGCCGACGAGATTTACAGCGAGATCGTGTACGAAGGCGAGCACCACACCATCCTGAGCTTCCCCGGTATGGAAGAGCGCACCATCCTGCTCGACGGCTTCTCCAAGACGTTCGCCATGACTGGCTGGCGGCTCGGCTACGGCGTCTTCCCCCCTGAGATGGTGCCGCATATCAGCCGCCTCATCATCAACAGCGTGTCGTGCACCTCCACCTTCAGCCAGCGAGCCGCTATCGCCGCGCTCACCGGGCCTAGGGATGATGTGAACCACATGCTTGAGGCGTTTGTTGAGCGCCGCGAACTGGTGTACGAGGGGCTGAACAAAATACCCGGTTTTAGCTGCAACCGCCCGGCGGGGGCCTTCTATGCCTTCCCCAACATCACTGGCACCGGCATGAACTCCCGCGCCTACGCCGATTACCTGCTGACCGAGGCCGACGTGGCGGTGCTGCCCGGCACCTCCTTCGGGGCCTACGGTGAGGGCTACATCCGCATCTCGTTCGCCAACTCCGCCGAGAACCTGCGCGAGGCCCTGCGCCGCATCGAAGATGCCAACCGCCGCCTCCCCTCCCTCAAAGCCGAGGCGGGTGCAGCGAAGTAACGCGGAGTTCTAAACGCCAAGACGCCAAGACGCCAAGGACCACGCCAAGAGTATTGAGGTTTGGAGAGTAGTAAAAGGACCAGGGTACATGATGTCGTACCCTGGTCCTTTTGCTTGAGCCACAACCCTTAACCTTGGCGTGGTCCTTGGCGTCTTGGCGTCTTGGCGTTTTCGTCTCCTCCCGCTAGTTGTTCTGCGTTACCACCTCTGTTAGAATCAACCCATGCTTGGAGATGGTAAGGCGGGGTCGTTATTGGCCGGGCGTGCGGGCGGGTGGCTTATCGCGGCGGTGGCGCTCCTGTGTGCGTTGGCGCTGGCTGTTGCCTCGTTGCGGCACACGGGTTCGCTGGCCTTCCCTATAGACGATGGCTACATCTACAGTAATTACGTGGTTTCGGCCGCGCAGGGCCAGTTCTTCACCTACAATCCGGGCGAGACGAGCGGTGGTATCACCGGGTTTGGCTGGTACCTGCTCTGCCTGGTAGCCTACGTGTTGCTCGCGCCGTTCCACTCGTTGCTCAGTGGCCTCGCCCCCGCGATTGTTAGCGACAACGGCGAGCTAGCGGCCCAAGCCGGGCACCTATTCATGGCAGCCTATATACCGGGTGCTCTTTGCCTGGCCGCAACGGGGCTTGGTACCTGGAAGTTGGCCGACCTGGCACTCCCCGATATGGAAGGCAAACGCATCAGCAAGGTCGCAGTGTGCTGGGTGCTTGGCGTGGTTGCTGCCTCGGACCTGGGGCTGGCGTGGGGTGCTACGTCGGGTCTGGAGGTGCCGCTTTCCGCCGCGCTGGTGGTCTGGTCGCTGTATCTGCTCCTGCTCGATTGGAAGCGAGGCAGGCCGGGTTGGAGCCTGTTGCTCGGTGCTGCGTTGCCGTGGGCGCGGCCGGACCTGCTGGCGTTCGCGGGTGTGGCTTTTGCGTGGCTAGTGTTGCGCTTACTGTTCACCAGGGACCGCCGGGAGCGCAGTAAGGCCGGTCTCTTCGCAATCTCCTACCTCCTTGCCTGTGGTGCTGGCGCGGGGCTACTGAGCCTGACCTACTTGCTAGGTTGGGGCCGTCTGCTGCCTAGCTCCTTTTACGCGAAGGTCGGAGGACTGCGCCTGTTCCAGGGGTTCGGCAGCGCGGTGGAAGAACTGCTGCTGGCGGGACGCATTTTGCCGTTCGTGGTGGCAGGTCTGGCCCTGCTGGGCGGCTTGTCCTGGTTCGTCCGTTCGGCAAGCAGAGACGCACAGAGTGAGACGCGGTGGACTGCCCTGTTGCTGCTCATGTCATTCTCCGGCTTTATAATCGCGTTGATGCTCATCCAGCCCTGGTTCGGTCAAGAGGACCGCTATATTCTGCCCGTACATCCCTGCGCTATAGTCCTGGTGGGGATGCTGGTGTGGTTCTTCGTGCGGGCTATTCCCCTGGAGCGGTTGCTTGGCCGACGTTTGGTGCTGCCGTTGCTTTCAACCGGGATAGTGGTGCTGGTGGTGCTCGTCAACTATGTTTGGGCTACGCGCAACCATGTTGTCTACGTGCGCAACATCACCGACGCGCACGTAGCGCCCGCCCGATGGATCGCGCGCAACACACCGCCTGACGCGCTGGTTGCCTCTGAGCCGATTGGGGCTGTTCGCCTCTTCTCCGAACGTCGCACGTTCGACGTTGTTGGCTTGACCTCACCTGCGGCCCTCGGCACTTACGGACCCTGGGAAACAATGTCGGCTTCCATGCGCGCGGCAGGGGCCGATTATCTGCTGATTTACCCGGCGTGGTTCGAGGATGGGCAGCCTGAGTGGGCGGTCGAGAAGATGCGCTTCCCGGTGGCCGATAACAGGATTGCCGGGGAAGACCTCATCGCCGTCTATGAGCTGCGTTGGGACGCTGCAACTCCGTAGCAGGCGTGACTTTCGGCTGGCCCAAGGCAAACAATTTTCCCATTGCGGCCGGTACCCTTCTGGCTTATATTTGCTGCGAAGGGTAACTCTCGAAGGAAGCTGATTTGGGTTTTACGTACGTGGCCCTGGCGTTCGTGCTGGGCCTTTTCGCCGGGTTTGGCGTCAATCTGATAGCTACGCGGCTCGCGGCGCAAAAGCCGATGTTCGGGCCGCTTCATTGCACGCGCTCTTCGCACCGGATATCGCTAATGCAGGCGCTGCCGGTGGTTGGCTACCTCGTGCAGAGTGGCAAGTGCGCGCAGTGCGGCCACAAACTCTCCGCCGCCTTCCCCGCTACCGAACTGGCTACAGGAGTGCTGCTGGCGGGGCTTTGCTGGCTGGAAGGCCCAAGCCTTTCCTTCCTGTTCCACTCGGCCTACGCAGTGGTGCTGATGCTGGTGCTCGTAATGGATTGGAAGCACCGCGACATCTACTTCTCGGTAATCGCATTAGGCTCGCTAGTCGCGCTCGCCGGTTTGTTCGTCCTGCCCGGCATGGACCTCGTTAGTGGGCTTGTGGGTGCGGGCGTCGCGGGTGGGTTCTTCCTGCTGGCCTACTTGCTCGCCCGGCTCATTTTCCCTCACATCGAGGAACCCCTCGGACTGGGCGACGTGTTGCTGGCGCTGATGATGGGGCTGATGCTCGGCTTCCCCAACGTCGTGGGCGCTCTCCTGATAGGACCGCTGATCGCGGGCGCGGCGGCCATACTCCTGCTCGTGTCCAAGAAGAGCAAGATAGGCGACTTCATGCCTTACGGCGTGGCCCTCTGCGCGGCGACAATCCTGTTCATCGTCTACCCCAGGCCCTTCGCGGAGGCCCTGCAACTGCCGGTCCTAACCTACCTGGTGAGCAACATTTTCAGGTGAGCGCCTTCACACCTGGAACGTTAGCCGTGCCTGCGCGTGCCGGTCTTCTTGACGCTCCAGTTTTGCATGGCGTATACTCGAATCGAAAGCCCTGTTTTGCGGCAGCCCTGTAACCGCCCGTTCCGCCTAATTTTCCGCGTAGAAGTCAGGATTATTTTATGTCCCAACAATGTCCCAATTGTGACTCGCCTGTGCAGGCGGGTCATCGCTTTTGCGCTAATTGCGGGTACTCCCAGGTAAGCGCACCCACTTTGCCAATCAAGGAGGCGGGACCTGTCGCGTCCGCAAGTAGCGACACGACGGATGATGCCGCGCAGCCAGTCACCTACGTGGTGCAACGTTACGACACTCCCGCGCCTGCTATAGCCAACGAGGCTCCCGTAGCACCGGATGGCGGTCTTCCCGTGCGTGTAGTCGGTGCGGAGCAACGGGACCAGCCCTACCCGGCATTCGTGCCCCCGCCGCTGCCGGGCGAGCAGGCGAGCACGCAACCTGTGGAGTCTCCTCGTGGCGCTATCCCTCCGCCACCGTCTATGCGCACCCTGGACGTTAGCCAGATGGGCGCCGGCAGCAGCACTTATGGCAATTTCGCCGCATCATCGGGTCCGAAGATGCAGGGTGGGGCTTTTGCTCCCTACGAAGGCGGCGCGGTCCGGCAGCTTGAGCGGCAAGGCTCGCAACGGGCGTGGCTCATGCCGGTGCTTATCGCCGGAATCGCCGCGCTGGTGTTGCTGTCTCTGGGGGGTGGGTACCTGCTCCTCAACAGGCTACAGCCCCAGCGCACTGCCCCGGTCAACCTTGCCCAGGAAGAGGCTGCGCTAAAAGAGACGGTGCGTATCAGCAACGACGAGCAGATCAAGGCGTGGCGCGACCTCGATACGGAGGTACTGAAGGGCACTCGCGTGGGAGATGTGCTGCGGGAAAATATTGATATGATAGAAATGCTCAAGCAGAACAACATGTACGCTGTACCCGTCATGGAGCGCCTGGACTTCGTGGATGTGAAGGTGAACGGCGACCGGGCCACGGTACGGACAATAGAGACCTGGAGCGTAACCTTTTACAACAGGGACACCAGGGACGTGGTCAAGAAGAACGGACCTGATACTCTGCACGAGACCTACCACATGGTCAAGCAGAACGGTAAGTGGATGGTAAATGAGCTGGAAATAGAGGAATCCCCCGCCGAGCCGGGTAGTACGAGTAAGCTGAATGGTTTCTAGGGCCTATCTGCAAACTGCTGCGTGTGCGGGATCTTATCCCACCCTGTCATTCTGAGCGCAGCGAAGAATCTCGTCCTTTAGCACCCAAATAGCCCCTTTCCTTACGCCAACAGCGTGCTATGGTGCTACACTGCCGCACTGCCGCAAGGGTGCTATGGTGCAATAGAAAGGGGTAACATCTCGGTGGAGGACGAGATTCTTCACTACGCTCAGAATGACAAGGTCCACCTTTAGCCGCTTGTTTCTACACTTTGCAGATAGCCCCTAGACGCATCGCGCCAAGACGCACAGAACGCGCCAAGTAGATAAGGTTTAGAGGCTACAAAGAGGACCCGAGTACGTTAGTTGTACTCGGGTCCTCTTTCCTGGAATGCATACTCAATCTCGGCGTGGTTCCTGGTGTCCTGACGTTTAGTTGCCGTGGGTGTTATTCACCTGCACGACGCATGCGGAGTGTCACCATGCTGCTTCTTTGCCAGTCTCCGCAACTGCAAGCCGCTCAACACCAGGACCAACGAGGAGACCGAGAGCAACAGCGGCAGGGACGACGGGCCTCCGCCGGTGCGCGGGTTCACGGCAGGTGCGATGTTGCCACTATCGGAGCCAACTACCACGCCGCCCTGGCCGCCGTCAGCGCCACCGGGGTCTGTAACAATCACCGGGACGGCGGGTGTGGCTGTCGGCTCGATGTCGGCCAGGCGCGTAGGCTCGGGCGGTGCCGGTTCCCTGGTCGGTACATCAGGCACTTCCTTGGTCGGCACTACGTCAGCTCCTGGGGTGTTCTGGCCCGGAGGGGTAGTATCGACAGTGCTCTCGGCCGTCGGGAGAGTGGTTGTGTTAGTGGGCCTGCTGGTGGGAGACGTAGCCGGGGCGGGCGTGCCGGTACGAACGGCGGTGGCCCTCGTCGTGGGCACTCCGGTGCTACCCGCGGGCGCGGTCGGGTTGCCGGTCTCCACAGGGGCTGGAGGCGGGGTGACCCCGCTCGTCTGCACGGCGGGAGGAATAGCGGCGCTGTCTCGCGCCGGGTCTGCGCTGGTGCCCACGGGCCGGGGTATCGTAGTAATCGTCACCGCGGGAGCGAGTGCGGCTACCTTGCTGTCCTGGCCGGACGCTGCTACCTGTGCCGGAGCGGCTTGCTCGGAGCCTGTTTCCGGGGCCTTCTCACTTGCGGCCGGAGCCTGTGCCTCAGCGCTTGCGCCGCCAGGGCTTGCCGGTGGTTGCACGTTGTTCTGGTTGTTGCCGGGACCCTTACTGCCTGTAGGCGCTGAGCTAACTGGAGCCGCGTTTTGTGCCACGTTGCTCTCGTTAGCCGGTGCTGCGGGTGCTGCGGGTGCTGCGGGCCGG
Source organism: Chloroflexia bacterium (assembly GCA_036388595.1). GTDB lineage: Bacteria > Chloroflexota > Chloroflexia > QHBQ01 > JADMIH01 > JADMIH01. The sequence goes on along the minus strand of DASVRN010000268.1, from coordinate 528 downwards.
TCTGCTGCCGCATTCTGGCTGGCCGCGGGGGGCTTAGAGGTCGTGTTGGCGACAGTCGCCACGGCAGCTACGGTAGCTTCTGCTGTCGCGGTTGGCTCCGGGGTTGCGGTATCAGCGGGCGTGGGCGTAGATGTGTCTGTGGGGGCAGAAGTTGCCGTCTCCGAGGCTGCGCTCTTCTTGCCAGGCGGGGTCTGCGGTGTTGGGCTGGCTTCCTGCGCGACCTCAGGGCTGGACGTGGGGCTGGCTGGAGCCTTCTTGCCCCCGGGTGCGGCCGCGGTAGCGGTAGCTGTGGCAGTCGCAGGTTGCGTGGGTGTATTCTCGACCGTCTCAACCGTGTCGGTGGGCTGCGGTAGCGCTTCCTCTGAGCTTGCGGTCGGTACAGCCTGCTCCACCTCACCTACCGCCCACACGAGCACAGCGCCCGGTCCGGTGCCGAATATAGTGCCGTAAGGCAGGTAAACCAGCAACTCTTGACTTGAGGTATTGGTCAGGGTGAGCGTACCACTACCTACAGAGGGGGTTAGCGAG
>DASVRN010000267.1:0-5767 GCA_036388595.1 Chloroflexia bacterium | reverse complement strand
GCATCTATACGATCAATTTCCCTGCGACCAATCTTGCTCCGGGCGCTTACTGGGTATCGGTACAGGCTGTGGGTGGCAGTAACTGGTTCTGGTCGGGTAGGGACCCGCAGACGAACGACGGGGCTGCCCATCGCGGCTCTGGAGGGTGCGCCGATTGGGCTGACCGAAATGGCTGCGTGCCGCCTTACACTAGCCAGGACCAGGCGTTCTGCGTGCGAGGCGCTGATATACCCACGCCTACAGTAACAAACACCGCAACCAGCACATCTACTAACACGGCTACGCAGACCAGCACAGCTACTAATACAGCCACTCGGACGGCTACCCCTATACCAAGCAACACACCCACGGGCACCGTGCCAACGTCTACGAGCACTATTGCACCTTCGGCCACCAACACTGCCGTACCCTCAGCCACGAACACCTCCGCAGTTGCTAGCTCCACGGTCACAACAGCCGCCAGCAGCACAGTTGTTGGAGCTACAACTACACCCATGGCTACAGCCACAGTATGCACGGTGAATTTCCCCGACAACCAGCCTGGTGACACCTTCTACGAGTACATACAGTGCCTGGCATGTAGAGGCATCGTCACAGGCTACCCTGATGGCATGTTCCACGCTGAACGCAACATCACACGTGGGCAGATATCGAAGATGGTGTCTAACGCTGCCGGGTTCAACGAAGACCCAGGACCTCAGATCTACCAGGACGTACCCCCTGGCTCTACTTACTACGCTTACATCAACCGCCTCACCAACAGGGGCATTATGAGTGGCTACCCCTGCCCTGAGCGGCCGGAGGGTGACGACTGCGACCCTGACAATCCTGTAATATTCCTGCCCAATGCCAACGCTACCAGAGGACAGCTAGCCAAGATAGTGTCTAATGCTGCTGGCTACAACGAAGCAGTGAGCGGGCAGTTCTACGCTGACGTACCACCTGCTGGGCAGGGCAGCCAGTTCTACGAGTGGATCATGCGCTTGACTAACCGGGACGTAATGTCGGGTTATGCATGCGGAGGACCTGGAGAACCCTGTGATGGGCAGAACCGCCCATACTTCAGGTGGAACGTCCAGGTGACAAGAGGGCAGGCTGCCAAGATAGTGGCTAACACCTTCTTCCCTAACTGCCAGACACCTGACCTGAATTAGCAGCCATTCGGTAAAGACTATGCTAGAGAGGAGGCCACGTGGCCTCCTCTCTTCATTAGGTGAGCTTTTTCTTAGTACGTGTGCAGCCTGTTATAAGGTGGGGTGGCTTCCTAGCTGCCTTGCAGCACGCGCACGTATGTGTCGGGGTCCACGTTGCCACCGCTTACGACCAGGCAGACTCGCTTGCCCTTGAATATGTCGGGTTGTGCGAGCACCGCGCCTACAGAGAGCGCGCCGGTCGGCTCGACCTTGAGGTTGGCGTAGGCGTAGAGCGTGCGCAGGCCCTCGGCTATCCTCTCCTCCGGCACCTCTATTATGCGCTTGAGGCCGTCGCGTATGATCTCCCAGTTGAGGTTGCCCACGCTCAAGGTGCGGGTGCCGTCGGCTATGGTCATAGGCTCGGCGTCCAGGCTCACCAGGCGGCCCTCTCGGAGCGATTGGGCGGCGTCGTTGCCCAGCAGCGGCTCAGCGCCTATGATTTCCAGGTCGGGTGCCAGTAAGTTACGGGCCACGATGATACCGGAGATGAGGCCGCCGCCTCCTATGGGGCACACTATGCAGTCGAGCGGCTGGTCGGGGGTGTGCAGGCGCTCAATGATCTCCTTGCCGAGCGTGGAGTTGCCCGCCACCACCCGGTAGTGGTCGTAGGGCGGGGCGAAGAAGGCTTCCGGGTGCTCGGCCCGCACCTCAGCTATGCGCTCCTGGCGGCTCTTGGTGGACACGTCCAGCAGCTCAATCCGGCCGCCGTAGGCCCTAATCGCGTTCTGCTTGGACTTCGAAGAGGTGCTGGGCATGATGACCGTGCAACGCTTGCCCAGGAGCATGCAGGCGTAAGCTACCCCCTGCCCGAAGTTGCCGGAGGACGCGGTGATAACGTCCTCTTCCTCCACTTCGGCCAGCAGGTTGTAGGCGGCGCGGAACTTGAAGCTGCCGGTTGTCTGCAACGTCTCGCTGGCGACCGTCACGTCGGCCTCGAGCGCCTGGTCGAGCAGGTGGGTGGACTGGAAGGTGGTGGGCCTGACGAACTGCGGCAGCCTGTCCCACACCTGCCGTATGTACTCTTCGGTCAACTTTTCGCGCATGTAGCCTCCGGGGTATTGGGTTTGCTCCTGATATAATACACGCTGGGGTCTGAAACGTGAAACGTGAAACGTGAGGAGTAACACGTAACGCGTAACTCGTAATTAGAGTCCATCTGACAGATAAGGATGGGGAGATGAGCACCTGAGGTGGCTCTTGTCATTTCGAACGTAGTGAGAAATCTCGTCCCTCAGCACCCAAGTGCCACCTTTCTTTCAGTTTCACAGCACCGTAAGAAAGAGGAAACATCCTGGTGAAGGACGAGATTTCTCACGGAGTTTACCCTGAGCGTAGCCGAAGGGTTCGAAATGACAGGGTGGGGCTTTGGTCGGCACTACGCGGGGCTGCTACTTGTTCGATTGCTTTTGGCGATACATGGCACCGCTTGTGACTTACTTATTACGCGTTACGTGTTACGTGTTACGTGTTACGTGTTGAGGATGGGCATTGATGACACCTATTGACGCCGCCGAATATCGGCATTTGTTTCCGGTGACGGAGCATTATGCGTACTTGAACCATGCTGCTTGTTCGCCTATGTCGAGACCGGGGTTGGATGCGCTGGCACGGTACTGGGCGGAACAAAGCACGGGCGGGGTGTTGAGCGAGGCGAAGTACTTCCCGGTGGTGGACCACGCGCGGGAGAAGATGGCGCGGTTGATCGGCGCGGACGTGGGGGAGGTGGGCTGGTTGCAGAACACCTCTACGGCGCTCAACATGGTGGCGAACGGACTGGAGTGGCAGGCGGGCCAGAACGTGGTGACGGTGCAGGGGGAGTTCCCGGCGAACATCTACCCCTGGCTGGGACTGGCGCGGCTGGGCGTGGAGACACGTTTGGTGCCACAGCGCGACCACAGGGTGCTGGTGGACGACATAGCCGAGGCGATTGACGGCAACACGCGCATGTTGAGCATCAGCTTCGTAGAGTTCGCCACCGGCTTTCGCAACGACCTGTGCGCGCTGGGCCAGCTATGCCGTGACCGGGGCGTGCTCTTCACGGTGGATGCGATACAGGGGTTGGGGGCGTTGCAACTTGATGTGCACGCGGCGGGGATACACTTCCTGGGGGCGGGGGCGCACAAGTGGCTCATGGGTCCGCAGGGCGTGGGCGTGTTCTACGTGCGGCGCGACGTGATGCCGCTGCTCAGGCCAATCACCGCTAACTGGTACAGCGTCGTCAACCGCGACGACCACCTGACGTACGGCCAGCCGTGGGTGGACGCCAACTCGCGCATCGAGGGCAGCACCCACAACGTCAGCGGGCTGGTGGCCTTCGACGCCACACTGGGCATGCTGCTGGATGTCGGCCCCGCCCGCATAGAGGCCCGCGTGCTGCACCTCACAGCTCGCCTCCTGGAGGGGCTGCGTAGTAAAGGATACGAGGTGGTAAGCTCGGAGCGGGAGGGTGAGAGGTCGGGGGTGGTCTGCTTCCGCGCTAAAGGCGATCCGTTGGAGGTGTTGGGCCGCGCCCAGGCAGAGAAGATACAGGTGGCGGTGCGTGTTGGCCTGGTCCGGGTGTCGCCCCACTTCTACAACACTGAGGATGAGATAGACAGGTTCTTGTCGGTGCTATGAGGCTGGGGCTAGCTGGAAGCAATCATAGAGATAAGCCCCTTTAGAGATAAGCCCCTTTGTGAGCACCCAAGTCCCGCCTTTGTCATTCTGAGTACACCACCAACTAAGTTATTACCAGAAAGGCGCAGTGCTCGGAGGGGCACTTTGTAAGGCTAGCCAGCGGTTTCAACCGCCCGGCTAAATGCACACAACTTAGTTGGTGATGTACTGAGCGTAGCGAAGAATCTCGTCCTCCAGCACCCAAAAGGCACCTTTCCTCTGGCAGCAGTGCGCCGTAAGAAAAACGAAACGTCCAGGTAGAGGACGAGATTCTTCGCTACGCCCAGAATGACAAAGACGCGGCTTGGTTCTACATGAGTTAGGATGGAGGTGCAGGTAGCGGGGTTACTCCTGCGACTCCATTTGAGTTAGAATATATGCCAACAACAAGACTCCGCGGGTAGGTGCGAAGCATGAAGAACTACCGGTATTTGGACATAGTGATGGTGGCATTCGTGGCGGTGCTGCTGGTCAGCAACGTCGCCTCCAACAAGCTGGTGACGTTCGGGCCGTTCACATACGACGCGGGTACGCTGCTCTTTCCCTTGAGCTACATTTTTGGCGACGTGCTCACGGAGGTGTACGGCTACAAGCGGTCGCGGCGGGTAATCTGGCTCGGTTTCGGCTCGGCGGCCCTCATGGCGGCGGTGCTATGGCTAGTCACGCTGCTGCCCATACCCGCGGACCAGGGGCCGCAACCGCAATCCGAGGCGTTCAACGCGGGGCTAGCCAGCACCTCCTTCATCGTCATCGGTAGCCTGGTGGCCTTCTTCGCGGGAGAGTTCTCAAATTCCTTCGTGCTCGCCAAATTGAAGGTCGCCACCAGGGGCCGCCTGCTGTGGTTGCGAACCATAGGCTCGACCATCGTGGGGCAGGCGGTTGACACGCTACTCTTCGTCACAATCGCCTTCGGAGTCGGTTTCGCGCTCATGGGCTTTCCAATGGAAGGCTCCCTCTTCTGGACCATCATCCTCTCCAACTACATCTTCAAGGTGGGCGTAGAGGTGCTGTTCACCCCCCTCACCTACGCCATAGTTGGCTTCCTCAAACGGGCCGAGCGCGAGGACTACTACGACACCCACACCAACTTCAACCCGTTCGCACTTTCTACAGCAGACTAGCCGGACGATGGACGATGGACGATGGACGAACTCGATTTGCTTCATCGTAGGTTATAGGGCCACCCTGCTCCCCCTGTCATCCTGAGCGTAGCGAAGGATCTCAAAAAGGTGAGTAAGGAGCCTGTTGAACACAGGGACCATAGGTGCTACGGGTTTAGCACATAGGCAAGGGCAATATCTGAGATCCTTCGCTACGCTCTGGATGACAGGGGGAGCAGGGTTCTCGTGTCCTGCGGTTAGCATAGCCGCAGCCCCAGCAGGATTGCCATCGTCCATTGTCCATCGTCCGCAGGAGGCCATATGCATTCTAATGGCTTGTTTTTGACGCTTCACGCCCACGTGCATGCTTCGGCTACGAGCGGGGAGCAGGGGCCGTCGCTGGAGGATGGGCTTTGCCATGGGTTGACGGACGAGCAGATGCGCGAGAGGCCGGAGGGTGCTAACTCGATAGTGTGGCTGCTGTGGCATATCACGCGGTTCGAGGACGTGGTGGTCAATACGGTGCTGCGGGGAGTGCCGGAGGTGCTGGACCGTGACGGCTGGCAGGGGCGATTGGGCGTGGACACGCGGCTGGTGGGCACGGGCAGCAGCGACGAGGAAGTCGCGGAGTTCAGCGGGCAGGTGGACCCCTCTGGGGTGCGGGCGTACCGGGCTGCGGTGGGCCGGGAAACGCGGCTCTGGGCTGAGACCGCCGATTTCGAGGCGCTAGCGGCCGTGCCCGACGTGCTGGGCCGTCTGTCGCACGCCCCTGCCGCGCTGGACGAGAGGGCTGAGTGGGTGCGGAAATTGTGGTCGGAG
>DASVRN010000266.1:0-46172 GCA_036388595.1 Chloroflexia bacterium | reverse complement strand
GACATGGAGGAGAACCGGGGCAAGCTGGGCGTCTTCTGGCACACGCAAGGCTCGGGCAAGAGCTACTCTATGCTCTTCTTCTCGCAGAAGGTGCTGCGCAAGCTCCCCGGCAACTGGACCTTCCTCCTCGTCACCGACCGCCAGGAGCTTGACACCCAGATATACAAGACGTTCGCCGCGACGGGTGCCGTGGTCGAAAAGGAGAACCAGGTGCACGCCTACTCGGGAACGCACCTCCAGCGGCTTCTACGCGAGGACCACCGCTACGTCTTCACCCTCATCCACAAATTCCACACCGGCAAGGGCGAAGTCTACCCTGCCCTCTCCGACCGCGCCGATATCATAGTAATCACCGATGAGGCGCACCGCTCGCAGTACGACACCCTGGCCCTCAACATGCGCAACGCCTTGCCCAACGCCGCCTTCCTGGCATTTACCGGCACGCCCCTCATCGCCACCGAGGAGCGCACCCGCGAGGTATTCGGCGATTACGTTTCGATCTACAACTTCAAGCAGTCGATAGACGACGGCTCCACTGTGCCCCTCTACTACGAGAACCGTATCCCTGAGCTACAGATCACCAACGCCGAGCTGAACGCCGATATGGAAGCCCTCATCGAAGAGGCCGAGCTGGACGATGCGCAGCAGGAGAAGCTGGAACGAGAGTTTGCCCGCCAATACCACCTCATCACGCGGGAGGACCGGCTGGACACCATAGCCGAGGACATCGTGCAGCACTTCATGGGCCGCGGCTACCTGGGCAAGGCGATGGTGGTGTGTATCGACAAGGCCACCGCCGTAAAGATGCACGACCAGGTGCGTAAACACTGGCTGCGATACAGGGCGGACCTGGAGAAGCGGTTGAAGAGTGCTGTGGGCGAGGAGCCCGGGAGCCTGCAAGAGCGCATCGGCTACATGCGGGAGACGGACATGGCTGTGGTCGTGTCCCAATCGCAGAACGAAGTAGAGGACCTCAAGGAGAAGGGTCTTGACATTACGCCCCACCGCAAGCGCATGCTCTCGGAAGACCTGGAGACGAAGTTCAAAGACCCCGCCGACCCGTTCCGCATCGTATTTGTGTGCGCCATGTGGATGACCGGCTTCGACGCGCCCTCAGTCTCCACCATCTACCTCGACAAGCCGATGCGCAACCACACCCTCATGCAGACGATAGCCCGTGCCAACCGCGTTCACGGTGACAAACTTAACGGCCTCATCGTGGATTACCTGGGCGTATTCCGCGACCTCCAGAAGGCGCTCGCAATTTATGGTGCGCCAAGAGACGGCCAAGCAGGGGATGGAGGAGTTGACACACCCGTCAAGGACAAGAACCGGCTAGTAGAGCAACTGCGGGCGGCGCTGGCTGAGATGGAAGCCTTCTTCAAGGAACGGGATATAGACCCGCAAACCATAGCCGGGGTATACGGCTTCGAGAAGGTCAAACTCCTGGATGCTATGGAGCGGGTTCTAAGAAACGATCAAACTCGCGCCCAGTACATGAGGCTCTACACAGCCATAGGTCGCCTCTACAAAGCCATCCTGCCGGATGCGGCAGCTAACGAGTTCGCACGCATGGTTGCACTGTACACAATCATTACGTCCAAAATCCGCACGGACCAGGACCCACCTGACATCAGCAAGATACTCGAGGATGTAGAAGCTCTGCTAGATCTCTCAATTGAGCCAAAGAGCTACATCATACGTGAGCGTGGGCTAGCGGAAGACGGCAATGGACGCATAGACCTGGGCAAGATAGACGTTGCCAAGCTGAGAGCGCAGTTCGAGGCGGGGCAGAGGTACGCAGCCATCCAGCAACTGCGCTCCGCGATCTCCCAGAGCCTGGAACAGTTGGTCAGGCTGAACAAGACCCGCACCGACTACCTGCAACGCTTCCAGCAGCTCATCGACGACTACAACAGCGGAGCCGAGCCTATCGACCTGACGTTTGCCAGGTTCCAGGCGTTCCACGACCAGCTAGACGCCGAGGCCCGCCGAAACATCACGGAGGGCCTATCAGAGGAAGAACTAGCCCTCTACGACCTGCTCACCACACCAGGCGTTAATCTCTCTCCCAAGGAAAAAGAGAGTGTAAAGCAAGCTGCCCACAACCTGCTGGAAACGCTCAAGAAAGAAAAGTTGGTGCTAGACTGGCGGAAACGGCAGCAATCGCGCGCCCAGGTACTCACCACTATCGAGTTGGTCCTCGACCGCGAGTTGCCCCAGGCTTATACACCCGACCTCTATCACGAGAAGTGCGAGCAAGTGTACCAGCACGTCTACGACTCCTACTTCGGAGCAGGTAAGAGCATCTTTTCGGCAGCCTAGTAACGGCCAGGAAAGTTAACCTCGTTTCAGCTCTTATGTTTCAGCTTTCGCAGGCGACCATCGTGCTTTGAGCGCCAGTTTAGTAACCGCTCCCCATCCTTACCGGTCATGCCAGGGTGCCTGTCCGACATAGAGGCTGCAAGCCCTGCAAACATGCCGTCGAACTTGTGGCTCTCCTGGCAGCTTCTGTAGGTCAGGTTGTAGCAAGTCCTGCAACCAAAGTAGGTGGCAGCAGGTACAGCTTGGACACCCGCCTCTTAAAAGAGGGGTTGTGCTTGCCTACAGGACAGACCCACCGCCAGCGTCTGCCTCCAAAGTTGGGCCTGCTCCAGAGCGTAGCCAATGGGTAGTTGCTGTCAGTCTTCGTGCCGTCCCGGTGTGTTGTTGTAAAGCTCAGGTACACCAGCGGTCCCACACCTCCATGAGCATATATGCTCGCAGAATATCGCTCGGGGCTGAAAGGCTCCTTCGTGATCCTGTATCCTTTTGATGCAATCTCCCGCTGCATTCTGCTCCATGTGATTGCGCCGTGCCACTCAACGCCATCACCTGAGTTCGCGTTAGCAACCTGGTTCAGCCCCTCCTTGAACCCGCTGATCGCCAGGCTCAGACCATCCTCAACAGCCGTCTTCGTGTTGTGCCAGCCCCATCGCCCGGAACCATAGCCGCTCATACTTCTACCTCCAAACGGGAAAACGTAACATTTCCTAATAATTTAGGAAAAACCGTAGGACGACCGAGGGTTACCCAGTCTCCTGTAGTCGCATGCTCTGCTAGCCCTGATTACGCACTACGAAAAACAGCCTGATATTGCCTGTAAAACAGGCTAGAATGTGACTGAATTGGCCCAAAACCGCATGGAACGAAGGCCAAAATGCCCTCGATCACCCTACAATGTGCGGTTTCTAGCTTACTTCCCGATCAGGGTCCGCGCAGCAGATGCTCCTGAGCACGTCCACATTCCACTCTGGTGCATTCTCCCCTTCACGCTTTTTCCTGAGAGCCTCCTTCTCTAGTCTTTGCTGTCGCTCTTTGGCTACAATGCGGGCTGCTCTCTGCACTTCGTTGTCGCTGGCGAGCCGCTAGCACCAGCGCGCGGTACGGCAGGTACTTAGAATAGAAGCCATGTTTGTAGCCGGGGTGGGCTATACCTGACAGCGACTTCCCACCATGCAAGTTGCACCGGCCAAAGAACATCGGCGACCGCTTACATGGTGTCCCGGCTCTGGTCTTTGCGTTACAGGGTATAGAAAGAGGTATTTGAGACTTCCGACGTTGTTCGCAGTCGGCCCGCCAATGCGCTTGGGCAGATAAGGCCCGTTCACAGCCCCTCTAGCTGCCCGCGTGCTCCTCCAGATCCTTCTCCAGATCCTTGATGTGGCGTAATAGGGATGGATCCTGTGTGCTGAAATCCATGGTGCAACCCCTCTGGCTTTGCTATACTCGTTCTGGTAATGCTATACTCGCCCTGAGAGTAATTTCACATTGCCCCACTTGCACCACAGGAGCATGGTATGTCCAGTGCCTCATTGATTTCGCGTACTGAGAGGTCGGTGCTGCGTATCGTGCAGACTGACCGGCACGGCGATACCTACACGGTCCAGTTTGAGTACCGGGGCGGCCAGCAGTTCCACTCCCCCATCACCACCAAAATCACCTTCAACCTGAGTCCCCAGGAGCAGGAGCAACTGCGCTGGTACCTTGAGGACTACCTGGAGCACCCCACCGACCCCGCACCCAGGATAGCAGCGAACGTTGAGAAGAAGATGCAAGAGGTGGGCGAGCACCTCTTCAACAGCCTATTTGACACGAATGCAGATGCGCGCTTCCTCTGGGCAGACCTACGCAGCCGTCTGAGCGACACCCGCGTGGAGGTAATCAGCGGCGTGGATACCACTAGCATCCCCTGGGAACTGATGCGTGACCCGCACATCGGTACCCTCCTCGCCCTAAGCACCCGCGATTTCGTGCGTGGCCTGCCTAATCCAGCCCTCCCGCCCTCTATCCCCCAGACTGAATCAGGCCCTATCCGCATCCTGCTGGTGATTTGTCGCCCCGGAGGTCGCAAGGACGTGCCGTTCCGCTCGGTCGCCAGCCGCATCGTCAAGAGCCTGAGCGAGGAGGCCCGCGCCCACTTCCAGCTTGACGTGCTGCGCCCTCCCACCTTCGACCGGATGGCCCAGATGCTGCGAGCCGCCAAAGACGAGGGTAGGCCTTACCACGTGGTCCACTTCGACGGGCACGGCGCATTCCTTGATGTGCAGAAGCTATTCGATGAATGGGACAAGCAGAAGAAAGAGGAGGAAATCGAGCGGTACCTGCAAGAGTTGGGGCTGATAGATTTCGACACTGCGAGGTTTTCGCCGCAGGCCATGTACCCGCGCCAGCCCAGGGAGGGGCAGCGGGGTTACCTGCTGTTCGAGAACCCGCAGAGCACCCAAAACATCCGCCTGGTGGATGGTCCCGATCTGGGCGCTCTGCTCCGTGAGGCGGACGTGCCCCTGCTGGTGCTCAACGCATGCCGCTCCGCCCACGCCGAGGCCCCACCTGCACCGGACGCCGTAGCCGATGGCACACTGCCAGGGGAGGCGGCCCAAATCAAAACGCTTGACGCGCACGCGAAAGTGCGGGCCTACGGCTCATTAGCGCAGGAGGTGATGGACGCCGGAGTCACGGGGGTAGTGGCGATGCGCTACAACGTGTACGTGGTCACAGCCGCCCAGTTCGTGGCCGACCTGTACGCGTCCCTCGTGCGAGGCAGCACGCTAGGCGAGGCTGTGCGGGTGGGTCGCCACCAGCTGCACGTCAGCCCCCTGCGCTCCATCGCGCACAAGCCGGTGCCGCTGCAGGACTGGTCTGTGCCTGTGGTGTACGAAGCAGCGCCCATCGCCCTCTTTCCAAAGCAACAAGATAACGGTGCGCCCAACATCACCATCCACGCAGCCGAGACAGCGCAGGCGAGAGGCGCGCTGGACGAGGCCCTGCCCAAACCTCCTGATGTGGGCTTCTACGGGCGGGACGAGACGCTGCTTGCCGTGGACCGGGCCTTTGACAATCAGCGTATCGTGCTGCTGCACGCCTTCGCTGGGAGCGGCAAGACCACCACTGCCGCCGAATTCGCCCGGTGGTATGCCCTCACCGGAGGTGTAGCGGGTCCGGTGCTCTTCACCTCATTTGAGCAACCTAAACCGCTGGCGAGGGTGCTGGACCAGGTGGGGCAGGTATTCGGCCCCGTCCTTGAGCAGAACAGCATCCACTGGCTGACCCTGGACGACGGGCAGAGGCGGCAGGTGGGCCTGCAACTACTACGGCTGGTGCCTGTGCTGTGGATTTGGGACAACGTGGAGCCGGTGGCAGGCTTCCCGGAGGGCACGCCCTCCACCCTCTCTGCACAAGAGCAGCAAGAATTGCTGGACTTCCTGCGAGACGCGCAGAGTATGCCGGGCACCCAGGCAAAGTTCCTGCTCACCTCACGCCGGGATGAGCGGGGTTGGCTGGGCGACCTTCCCGCCCGCGTGACCATGCCGCCTATGCCGATGCAGGAGCGGCTGGAACTGGCAAAGGCGCTTGCCGCCAGGCACGGCAAGCGCCTGGACGACGTGGAGGATTGGCGGCCCCTACTGCGCTACACGGGGGGCAACCCACTCACCATCACGGTGGTGGTGGGCCAGGCGCTACGCGACAACCTCTCCACGAAGAAGCAGATAGAGGCATACGTTGCCAGGCTGAGAGCTGGGGAGGCGGCGTTCAAGGATGAGGAGGAAAGCGAGGGGCGCAGCAAATCGCTGGGGGCGTCCCTCTCCTACGGCTTCACCCACGCCTTCAGTGAGGATGAGCGCAGGCAGTTGGCCCTGCTCCACATGTTCCAGGGCATAGTGGACGTGAAAGCGCTGCGCGTGATGGGTACGGGCGAAGCCGAGTGGAGCGTGCCCGCGGTGTGGGGGTTGAGCCACGAGGCAGGCATCGCGCTGCTGAACCGCGCCGCCGGGGTGGGGCTGCTCACCGCGTTGGGTGATGGATACTATGAGATCCACCCCGCCCTGCCCTGGTTCTTCAAGGGCCTGTTCGACCAATACTACGGCGACAACCCCACCATCCCCATCCGCGCCTACGTGGAGGCGATGGGTGCACTGGGAGACTTCTACCAAAAGCAGTTCAACGACGGCCACCGAGACGTGATAGGGACGCTGGCAGCCGAGGAGGAGAACCTGCTGCACGCCAGGCAGTTGGCGCGGGCCAACGGCTGGTGGGACCCGGTCATCAGCACGATGCAGGGATTGGAGCAGTTGTACGGCTACACAGGCGACAGGGCGAAGTGGCAGAGGCTGGTGGAGGAGATCGTGCCCGACTTCGTTGACCCGGCCACAGACGGCCCACTGCCGGAGCGCGAAGAGCAGTGGAGCCTAGTGACCCATTACCGCACGCTCCTCGCCGCAGAAGCTAGGCAGTGGGAGGCGGCCGCTCGCCTTGAACGAGCGGCTGTGGAGTGGCACCGCGTACGTGCCACCCCTCTGCTGGTCCTGCCGCCGGAGGAGTTGGACCGTATTCAGCGCAACACGATACGCTCGCTGGCTGTGTCACTGTCGAATCTTGGTCGAGTCCTACGGGAGCAGGGCAAGGCTGAATGTGTGCAGGCTTATGAAGAGGACTACAGCTTGAGTCTCCGCATCGATGATAAGCCAGGCGCGGCCATCACAGCCTTCAACCTCGGCCATGCCTACAAGGATGTGCCCGCCCTGCGCGATCTGGACCAGGCAGAGCACTGGTACGGCCGCTATCTGGATCTCCTTGACGAACGCGACCGCCTCGGGCGTGGCAAATGCTACGACCAGCTTGGAATGGTAGCCTACGAACGCTTCAAGGAGGCGAGAGATGCTGGGCAGCCGAGGGAAGAGTTGCTGCGCTTGCTGAACACTGCTCTGGAGTACCAAAAGCAGGCCCTTGCCCTGCTGCCACCCAGCGCGACGGAGAGCCTGGCGGTAACGCACAAACAGCTTGGCAACGTCTACAACGCCGCTGGCAGCGATGAGTACTTTGACCGTGCCCTGTACCACTGGCAAAAGTCTATCCAGTACAAGGAGGCCCAGGGCGATCTTTATGTCGTTGCCGTGACCCAGTTTTCCATCGCCATAGCCCTTGCCCAGCGAGGCCGCTTCGAGGAGGCGCTGCTGTACGCCGGGGCCGCCCTGCGCAATTACACAGACTTCGGACCAGGGGCGGCGGCTGAGGTGCAGGAGACGCAAGAGCTAATTGCTCTGGTTGAAGAGGACCTCAAGAAGCAGCAAGGAGGAGGCTAACCAGATGCCAACATCCGACTGGTTCGAGGACCTGCCCGTGCTGGGCAAGCTGCCGCCCCAGGAGGCGACCAGCAGGCTGCGCGAGGTGGGGGAGGAGCAAGCCGCTGGCGCGCTCGAAGACGCGGAGGCGGAGGCGCAGGAGCGGGGCCTAGAGAGCTTCGGGGGTGCCCCCGCTTGGTGGCCCTTCCAAGACCGCCCCTGGCAGTACACCGCCCACGCCTTCGGCTACCTGGCCCCCGCTCCACCTGGCGATGGGACGCTGCCCATCCGCGACGCTGGTAACATAGAGGCCGACCCATCGCTCAAGAACTCGCGCATCAAGATCACCCTCGACCGCCTCCGCGTGGCCGACTACCCAGGCGGCGGAACGCACCGCGTGCTGTTCGACTTCTACGCCCAGAACCAGCTACCCGGCAGCCCCGAAAGTGTAGAACACCTGCACTTCAACGCCACCTACCGGGTGATGGAGGGGCAGCAGGCGGGCATAATCGGATACCCCATCTTCGTGGGCCTCAACGTCGGCAGCGAAGGAGTCGCCTTCAAGTGCTTTACCGTCAACGTCAAGAACGACGGCGACGAGGCGTTCCTCGGCTTCCTGGAGTCGGACGTGTTCAAGGAGGGGCTGAAGCTGGCGAAGACGGTGCAGCCGGCCATCGGCCCACTGTCGCAGATGGCCCTGGCCCTGACCAGGAGTATAGCCTCCCGCAACCGCAACGTGCCGGTGCAAGACTTCTACATGGGCCTGGACTTCAGCAGCATCGCTGCCCGTGCGAGGCTGGCCGAGGGGTCATACCTGGCGGTGCAGATACCGGACAAGATACAATCAGTGTGGGACTGGAGCCAGTGGGTGTACAGCCAGTCCAACGGCCAGATCGTGGACGCTGCTACCAGGGTGCAGATGATTCCTTATAACTATGTGGTGTTCAGCGTCAGCCGCTACGAGGGGGACTAACCGACCCTCCGCCACGGCACCTGCACACCCACGTGCCCTGAGGATCGGTGCTGACAGGTACGTAAGAGAGCCGCACGCTCTTTGGGCAACGCAGTGAGGCAATGTTATCTTCATGAGGATGTTTCCCGATTTCCTCATCCTCTGTATGCATTGCCCGGTGCAGCGCAGATAAGAAGTATGACACCAAATGCGTAGGCAACAGCATGTGGCCGCGCCTGTTACTCTTGCTAACGCTCCAGCCTTGTAACGTTCACAATTGTCACAGCTTGACTAACTAGAAGAAGGAGAATGCGCATGTGGCGCCGCAAGCGTGCATTCGCAAGAAGAGACACCCGACCCCTTGGTGCCCTTCCTCGCTTCCGGCTCCTTGGTCGGAAAGTATGGGGCCTTCTTGGTGCTCATACGAATCCTTTCCAGACAATCTCCGTTATCATCGGCATGGGCACGCTCGTCTGGGGCATCTCTCAATACCTCTGGACCAAAGAAGAGAACGACGCGCTGCAACGCCAACAAGCACACTACATAGCTTGGCAAGTCGTGAATTCCGCCCAAGGTCGGGTCGTTAGTGGTGGTCGCCTTGACGCTCTAGAATACTTGGCCCATGACGGAGTTAGCCTTGCCGATCTCAGTGCTCCCAAGGCTAACTTGGATGCCGTTGATTTGGCTGGAGGCTATCTCGTCAATGCCGACTTCACGGGAGCTCAAATGCGTTGGGCTAATCTTGACGGAGCCATTCTTTCTGCGGCCTCATTCCGTGAAGCTGATCTGGTCCGCTCCTCGTTCCGCGACGCCAAACTGGGGGCAGGCTCCTTTCCTCTGGACCGACCAGGAGTTGATCTGTCCTTATGGGGCGGTTATGGTCCTGCTGATTGCGAGAACTCAGCCATGATGTTCGTTGATCTGTCGAATGCTGGTATAAGTCAAGTCAATTTTACGAATGCGAGTCTCTCCGGCGCTTTACTCATAGGCACACAGGCACGTCATGCAAATTTCAATGGTGCTAGCTTAAGGTCGGCCATTTTGGAAGGCGCAGATTTGAGCTATGCAACATTACTTGGTGCCAACTTGACTGACGCCAACCTGGACAACACAAACCTTGAAGGCGCCGACATACAAGGGGCTGATTTCACAGCCGCGCTCAACATTTCTAAGGAGCAAATCGAGAAAGCCAAACACTGGGAAGTGGCCCACTTTAGTGACGCCATGCAGAAGCAGTTAGGTATAACGGCTCCCATGCCTACCAGAACAGCAAATCCTTTCGGTGAACCACGTCCCACACTTACCCCAGCACCATGACTTTTCAGCCACACAAAAAAAACGAATTGGTAGTATCAGTAAATACCTTGTGTCTATTGCTGCCAGAACCAACTCTTGATATAATCCATCTATTCTAAACTTCATACCTTCGATCCAGGGACTGCGTTCTCTCTGGTCGGCGGCCTTTGTATTGGTCGGCGCTTCTCATTCCAACCTCCACCACCAGGATCCCACATGGACAACGACAACCCAGCACCCAGCCCGCCGGCCAGACTTGCCGTTGACCGCGAGGAAGTCTCCATTGTCAGCCCCCTCCGTTATCCCGGTTCCAAGCGCCGCCTTGCAGGCTACATTGAGGCCACCCTTCGCATCAACAATCTTCGCCCGGCGCTATTCGTCGAGCCGTTCGCCGGCGGCGCTTCAGTGGCTCTCCAACTCCTTACCGACGATGGGTTTAAGCAAAGTACGTATCAATTAGTGGAGTGGGCACAAAGGGAAAGTCGATTGCCGGACCTGGCGAAAGGGGCATTGCAGTGCAAGCCGAGGAATCCGGTTTTGCAACGTATATGCAAAAACCTGGGCATGCACGGCTAGTGCCAGTATGTTTCTGTGCGCGACAGGGAGGCGAAAGACTTAGTGCCCCTGCCGTATCTCTGGAGGTTCTGCGGTGAGAATCAAGGGTACTCAACAGGGAAAGCTTGAGCGCGCGCTGCTAAATGTGTTTGAAGATAGAGAGGCAGTGGTCCGCTTCATAAGAAACAATTTAGGAGAGCAGCCCAATCTTATCCTCAAAAGCCAAAATTTCCAGCATAGCATCTTTGAATTGCTGGAGTGGGGTAACAGGGAATATAGAATAGATGAAGTAGCCAGTGCAGCGCTCGCAATCAATCCTGCGGACGAAGAACTGCGCAAGGTTGTCGAGGAACTTGGGCTGGCTGCACAAGCTCCACTCTCCGACGATGACATAGAAAAAGCAGTCATCAAGACTGCTTACCTGGGCGATACAGCGGCCTGGCGCGAACGCATGAGCTTGTCGGAACTGGCAGTGTGCCGCATTCAGATTGGCGTAGGTCTGGAAACCGGTTACGGCACGGGGTTCCTTCTCGCATCCAACATTGTGATGACCAATCATCACGTTGTCAAACGCGTGCTACAGGGCACCACATCTAGCGACGAAGTAGTTTTGCTCTTTGATTACAAAGTTGGCCCTGACGGTAAGACACTGAACCCAGGAGTAGAGTATAAACTTGCTGAGCACTGGCAGATAGCGAGTAGCCCCAATAGCCCTAATAGTCGTCAACCAACCACAGAGGAGTTGGACTACGCGCTGCTACGTGTCAGAGGTACCCCGGGCGACGACCCTGTGGGAAACCAGGACGGCGCCCCTCCGCGAAGGTGGCTTACTCCACACATACATAATTTTACAAAGAGCGAGACAATACTAATTATCCAGCACCCTCAACTGGTCAAGCGGCAGCCCACGGAGCCGCTCAAATTTGCAATAGGGTCTCTTATTGATCCCGACCCCTTCGGGAACGCCACGAGGGTGACGTATTTAACCAGTACAGAACAGGGATCATCAGGATCACCTTGTTTTAATGATGCCTGGCAGCTTGTTGCTCTACACCACTCAGGCACCTCGGAACGCAATGAAGGCGTTCCATTTGCGAGCATCTTGCAGGATCTAGAGAAGAAGGGTGTCAGGAACTTGATCTAGGAGAAAAGTTCCGAGGCGATTCACTGCGAGCCGCCGGTTGGCTGTACAGCTAGACCCTTCTGAGGTGGATTAATAGCTGTAAATATCAGTGTAACCCAACAAATCGAGATGCACCTGGGCGGGGATGTGCGCGAAACACATGTTTGCAAGCTCAAGCAGATCAAGCTGTGACAGTTGTCCCTCCAGGGCTAACAACAGCCTGGGTAAGTAATAGACATCGGTAATCGCATACGCAATCTGCGCCTCGCTTAATCTTGGTGAGAACCAATCTGATGTCTGCTGAGTCTTGTCGATTACAGTACCTAAGTAGCGCTTCAACAAAGGTTTGAGGCTATTCTCGTCGTTATTGTGTGGATTCAGGAGTTTAGCGGCGATCTTGGTACAGGCAATATTCTGCGGCTGAACCTTCCAATTGTGAGACATGAAGCGAAGGTCGAACATTGCATGATGGAATATTTTCTTGACGCCGGGATCCGCTAGAAGTACACACAGGTTGCTGGGCACTTCGTCATTCATGATCACGAGTGCTGCAGAATCACCGGGGATGTATAACTGGCAAGTTCCGATACGGCCGGTCTTCCAATCCAATCCCGACGTTTCTATATCCCACGCGACCGCCCCTGCACTATAGATGGCGCTCATAAAGCCTGTGGGTATGTCATTTTGATAGCACTTGGCCCCAGTAGCCTGGAGAACGTCCATGTTTTGCACCTCACTAGACGGACGGTCGGGTCATTCCATCTTTCCCGGCAATCATAGCACTAAATTCCTCTTCCACGAAGCTAAAGAGTTTTCCACCGCGCTTTACTAGCAAGACCGGCACGGAAGGTTGGTCTCGCCGGTGGCTAGACCAGGCAAGGACCGCAACTTCATCGAAACCATAGAAGCTGAACTTGGGAACAGAACATAGGAACCAGATGCTGACGGTCGAACCACTCCCCGCTTCGTTGGCCCTTAACTCGAGGTTGCTGAAGAATATTACTGCATCGCTTATGTAGTCACGCACTTTCTCAGGTGTGTACTTGAACTGCTCCACCAACTGCGCGACGGTGGTCTCGTGTTCCGGGTCGGGTAGTACCACTCTAATACTGATAGCTGACTTGGTGACTAGATCCAACAGCGCCTGGCGGTGCGTATGGCGCCACGTGCGCCCGTAGGAGAAAAAGATGTCCAGGTTCTTCGTATTGGCGAATAGAGGCGCCCAATCAATCCCTACGTGAAAGTTGTCGGTAAAGCCCACTATCCCTGCTAAATCAATGTTTTCTCTGTCCGCCTGTATGACGTCGGTGGGCTTCGGTGGCGGCGCGGGCTGAGAGGCTTTTACAGCCTCTACAAACGCGACCAGGTCTACATTCTTGGGCCTGTCCTTGAGCAAAGCAGCAAGTAAATCCTCGACCCGATCCTCTCGGTTGGCCCAATATATCACCTCGAAAATTGCGTGTTCAAAGCTAGCATCGGGGGTTTTAATAATTAGTGCTGGAGTCTCCTCAAGATCGTAGTACACAAATCGCGCTAGACCCTCTTTGTCCTCTAGAGCAAGCGCTAATATTCTGGATAGTTCCTTAGGTTGCTCCCCCGTCAGCTTCATCTTCATGCTCCCTGTCAGATTTCGCCGCCAGCCGCGCGGCCCTCTCAGTACTATTGACGATAGCTGCTAACGCCGAGAGTGATGAAACCAGTCAGATTAGCTACGCGCCAGGTGGCTGGCTGTTCCCGGTGTTGCGTGGGGCGATTGCCGATACTAACTGTTGAGCTACGAAGCCCCACAGAAAGGCAGTAACATAGTCCAGGAGCGAACCGAACGTCGGGTTGCTAAGGTAGAGGGCCGAGAACCCTGTAAGTGTGGCTACAACCAGTCCGATACCCACCAACCACGTAGTAATGAGCATCCTCAAGGCACCGAGTCGTTCCAGGGCCTTTACGGGGTCTTCGTTCTGCGATCCGCCTACACTCATGAGAGTGGAGATGAGTCCCTGGCCGAAAAACTTCTCAGTATCGATCGTTGTGGGGAGACCTCCTGGTGTGGGGGCGGTGGGGGTGGGTTCTCCGGCGGGTTGAGGGTCGGCTAGAACATCGCCACCTGCACCAACGCCCGCCACCTCCTCGCCCTCAGCGTCTGCAAGAGGCATTGGCGCAGGTATGTCGTGCGCCACCCGTTCCCATTCCCTTTGACACGCTTCGAGCAGATATTCTGCCTGGCTGATAGCCTGCGATCTCTGCCTGCCCATCAGGGTTGCAGCAAGAGCCATTTTCTCTCCAGCACCCTTGATGGGTACCTCTGCAAGTGAAGCTTGCACCTCTGCGTTGTCGGCGAAATTCGATCCCACCCATGCGACGAGTGCTTGCAGCACGGTGAGTCTCGCCTGCGCAAATGTAAGTCGCTTACTCTCGAAGTTTGTTTCTACCGGGTTCGCGCCCAGGTCGGAGCTAATATTCGTCAGGTCCGTACTCGTTCGACTAAGCATCTCCTCCAACCCTGAGCTGGCTCCTTCAGGAGCCTTCGTCAGGTGCGCGCGGGCGCGGGTGATAAAACTCTGAAAGTCCGTAATACGCGTCCGTAGCACGTGAACAAGGGCTTTGAAGTACTCGACACGAGCCGCCTCATAGCTTGTCATCACCTGGCTAATGCCTTGAGGGTCGCTAAAGTATTGCCGCGCTGCCTGAAGGTTGGCATTCAGGCCGGGGGCGAAGGCCAGGCTCGCCAGCCATTCCTCAGGGGCAAGCTCATCCGGCCAGGCACTACCCTGTGCCACGACCAGTAATAGCTCTACCTGGGCCTTAAGGTATGCATAACGTGCCTCCTCAAGGTCCTTAAGAGCGTTATTGAGCCTCCCTATGGGGTTTTCCATGACCTGCCTGGCGCTGAGCAGCTCCAGTCTTACTCGCTCCAGGTGCCTCCTTACTTCGGCCCAGACGTCCGTCGGAGCGCCTGTGCCGTTTTCACTGAGGGGCGCGGGCTGTGCTGTCCTAAACTTGGGCGAATCGCCCGATATGTCGAGCAATAGGTCATTCCTCAGCTTCTGCAACTGGTCCAGGCGCAATCGCAGGTAGCTACGATGCTGTTGCTGTACAATCTCAGCCGCGATGTCCAGTTCGCCCTCGGCAGGTTGGGTCGTTGCGTAGGGCGAAACCCGCTCCTTTATCAGGCCAGCTTGAGTCTCGAATTCCGGAGTTCGTGCGATGAGGTCATCTAACTGCCGTACGAGGTAACCAGCCACGGTCTGAATGGAGGTAGCACGTACTTTAGTGTGCAGTTCAACCAGTTGGCTGCGCAGGTTTTCCGCCTTGGCGATGCGATCCGCAGCAGGCGTCTGCAATACGCTCCTCAGCGATCTCAGTAGGCTTTCCTGCAACTGCTGAAACTCAGCCCGCTTTTCCAGGGAAGCATCCACGTCCGGGTATTGCTCCAGTTGTTGTTTGATTTGCTCCTGCATGAGAATGGCGCTGTTGTAAATGGCACCCCTCTGTCGAATATCTGAGAGAGTGGCGGTGAAAGCGTTAGGATTGGCCGCTTCTCTATTCTCCGCTTCCAGGTCTTCTAATTCGGCATATAGTACTGCCCATACGGGGTCGGATTTGTTCCTGCTATCGTACTTGTAGGTAACTTTGACCTTCTTTTTCTCCGTAAGTACCGCACGTGCGCGGTCTAGCTTGGCGAGGCCCCCAGCGTTGGTCTCTCGCATCAGGGAGGCAAATACAACCCCGATAGCAATTACCAGAACGGGCAATAAACACCCATGTCGTACAACCAAATTGAAGTCTCTGGTTTCCCTTGAGCCATCCGGGCTGCCAACTATAATCTGTCCCGTGTAGCTTCCGGCAGACAGATTATGCATTTGGTATTTGAATGTGCGCTGTGTGTTGGGAGGTAGAATCATAGTAGTGCCGCCGAGAGCCACATGCGGTGTAGATGTTGATGTAGCAGTGGGCTGCACACTGTTAGATGCAGCCGCGGGCGTAGCAGTGCCCCCAGCGGCAGGAACGACTGAAGGGGTCGAGGTGACATCACCTTGCGTCACCGGAGCAAGTTGGTAGGACGTTAGCACCGAACCTGCCTGAGAAACGGAGCGGGCGACAGTAGAGGTAATAGAGCCTGTGGGCTTTGGTGTAGCTGGCTCTAGTGTATTGGTAACCGTAACCGAAGCTGTAGCCGAAGCTGTAGCTGAAGCTGTAGTCGTGGATGTAGCGCTTGAGGTGCTGGAAGGTAGAGGGGTGAGGAAGCGGGTGATATCGATGAAAGCTCCCTCAACGTCTTTAACGAAGAGTGTTGTCCTGGGACTTGCTATATTTATGTACTGGTTGTTCTCGGTTTGCATGCGGAGCAATCCCAGGTGCGGCGGATAGATATCACGAGGTTGATCGGTCAGTTCGCGAACCTCAAGGCTCACCTCCGGGTTCCCGCCTAGCAAGAGACTTCCCAGCCTCTCCCAGGGGCTGCCGTTGCCCACTGCAACTCCCACTCCAACTTCGCTAAGTTGCAAGACGGCTGGTGTGGCGGTTGCCGGTGGTAGGTTGACAGTAACATTGACGGGGATCACCCTGGCAGTCTCCTGGTAGACCAACCTGAGGGCGGTCACATAGGTACCTTGCCTGAAGCCGCGTCCTGAAACTTGTAGCGCCAGGTCATCATTGGGCCTTAGAGACTGCGGTGGAAAGCTGCCCGGAGCGGTTACCAAGGAGGGACCCAGTGTTAATGTAAGTTGCTCAGCATCCAACGTCCGGTCATCTTCGAGCCGGAGTGGTTCAACTGTGATCTCCAGGTCGCTAATAGTGGATCGCAGCGAAGGCACGCTGAGGGTAAGCACCCGCACAAACTCCGCACCAGTCACCTGTAGCGCTATACGTCCGCTGCTCTCTTCGGCGAAAACAAACTGAGGTGGCGACTGGTAGGTCACGTTGACCGTGTATTCCTCTGAAGCATTCCCGTTATTGTAGTAGAGAACCAAGGTACCTATGTATTGGGCGCGATCAGGCAGCGTGCCACTCAACGTAACTATCCAAAAGCGTCGAGAGCCTATAGGTCCGGGGTTGTTTGGGTCCGCTGAGCTCTTAGCACCTAATTGCAGCGAGTCACCACTGCCATCAGTTCGAGTGAGTAATCCGCCAACAGCTTGTAGGTCGGAGGGGACGTTTAGCGTGACTATTTGCACCTGTGCCGTGAAGGTACTGGTAGAAGTAACAAGGTTGATGGTACGAGTACCCTTGGCGAGTGGAATAGAAATCACCGGCACTGCGGGTGTGGGACTCGACGTCTCCTGTTGTGCGGCCAGATGTACGGGCAGAGTTGTAGAATGCGCTCTAACAGAAAATGCAGGTGTAGACACTGTACCCAGAAATAAGACGAGCGATAAAAAAGCAATAACCTTAAAGCGTGGGTTCATGGGTGTGCCTCTGGAGTGCTATTATTGATACAGAATTCAAAATGTGTTATGGGTTACGAACCGCCACAGTGACTTAAATGTTTCGATTGTTATAACATATCATGACACATGACACATGACACATGACACTCACCAGGTGTTTCCAATTCTCTTGTACCTAAGCAATGGTCGCCACAAGGTCATCGGCTGATGCTTTCTATCTCAGAGCGTGTGGAGGTCAGCGATGGTACTCTGAGGTTAGTAGTACACATTAGTAATTGCAGTCATCTAACTCTAGAGGTTAATTCGCATCTTTTCTGCCTATCTAAATTGTGTAACTGAAAGGTGCCACAAGAAATTACTTTGATAACGTTCATAGTCTTGATTGGGACAATGATCGGCACGAAACTGTTGGTCCAGATTATGTATCAAACGTAAGCTTGTACATCCTACTGTTTAACTGGTCACGGATTGGTCACAACGTGCCATTCCTTAGGAACACCAATTAGCACGCTGGCAGGATGAACAGGCACGAAATAGCACTGTGCGAAGGTAGGTAACACCAACCGCTAAAATCCCACCTTGGGCACAATGTCCTGGTGGATGTTCTAGTTCTACACACAAAATGGAGCCTCTGAGGCTCCATCTTGTTTATGTTGTGACGGTATTTGTCACCTTTTTGTCGCGTGGTCTCCCTATATCATGCGTGAATGTTCCATATTCCCATCTCAAGGAGCGACCAGGGTCTTCCCTGTTCCTTCACCTCCATTGGAGATTGCCTGTTGCATTGACTTCCTAGATGACATATAATCTACTTAATTATTTCGTATCATGTGTTGAGACACTTGCCGCTTAAGTGGCCTGGGTCTTTGCTTGGTTAAATTTCGGCTAGCCTGTTCATGTCCGCGACGGAAGGCGGGGGGGTCTTAGCAAAGATTCGTACGCAACGGGCGACAGGTGAGCTAGGATGAACACGCTTGGAAACGTCATGACTCAAACCAGCAGCGCGCCCAGATTATGCCCAACATGCCAGAGCGCAACTGTCGGCAACGAAGTGCGTTGTCTGGTATGTACTCGCCTCCTGCCGGTGCTGCCAGTGAGCACACTTAGCGGCTCAGTAGTAGACGACCAACTCAGTCCTTCCAGCGCAGGTCTGCCGCTTTCTTTCACGGGTTTATGTGCGGACCAGGCGACCCTGGTCCGCGTAAGCACGCTCAGCCAAATTTGCCCCCTATGTGGAAGTTCGCTTCGGACTTCAGGACATGTCCTGAAGCCAGATTTCGAGCCTCCCCCCTATATAGTAAGCAACAGCTCATCTTCCAATGGTTCAAGGCACGGAATGAACGAGTACTTGGCCCCTGGAGCGCTTTCCTGCCTGGACGGCCAAAATAACCGTAATGTTCCGACGGACGTGCTGACTGCTATCGCACCAGGATACCTGGAAGGAATCATTGTGGGTGCACCAACCGTTCTACGAGAGGAGGGCCGAGAGGTCGAGCCATTACAATCTTTTGTGGTTGTGCTGTTGTTGCTCGAAACTCTGTTCGTTTTCTGGCTCATTTCTGCTTATCTATTCCTGGGTGCGGTGTTGCTCTTGGCATTAGCCGTGGTTCTAGGTGTGAACTCGGGGGCTGGCGGCGGCGCGATAAGGCGGGCTATCATCTTTCCTTACAGCTTGATTTCGGCGGCTGTGGGGCGGGGACAGACTGCCTCCACCGTTCCCCCTGGCCCCCTGGGCGGGCAGGCCGGGGCGGGCGTGGCAAGTCCGCCCCAGGGCCGACAACGGGCGAGCGACCCCGCGAACATACGAGTCATGTGGCGCTACGATGTGGAGCGTTCGGACGGCAGCGAGAGCCATTTCGTGGTCAAGAGCAGGACCACGGTGCCCTTGCTGAGAGTTGGAGATTACGTGCGCGTGTGGCTGACTGAACGCAATGGCGAATTCCACCTGCGCAGTGGGCTGCGGTGCGACGCTGGCATACGGACCTGGGCACCCATCCGAGCTACCGAAACGCCCATCGGGGTCTACTGGCTTTTGGGTTTCATCGGGTGGACGTCGTTGCTGCTTGTGCTGTTTGCTCTCATTAGTGCTTAGGGGCTTGAGCACTACCAGAAGGTTAGGTGAGGATGAAGGTTAGACAGGTAGCTGTACGAATAGTTGCGCTGGTAGCTATGTTTGGTGCGCTCTTCGGCACGGTATTAGTACCTTCTACCGTTTATGGGCGTGTAACTGTGCAAAACAGCGGGGGAGACACGCGGCCCATAGACGTAGTCATCGTGCTCGACGACTCCGGCAGTATGTCCAGCTGCTCGCCATGGGGCTTGAATGATCCGAACGTGGGGGTGACGTCAGACCCCGCCCTGTGCCGGGAGGGCCAAGACCCTCCCATGGACCCCAAGGACTTGCGCTATAGCGCGGCCCGTTTGCTCGTGCAGTTGGCCGATCCGGAGGACGGCATAGGAGTGGTGAGCTTCCATACAGAGGCGACAACGGTTGGCGGGGAGGCCCCACAGGAGGGTGTTGCGGGACATCAGTCTTTGATCGACCAATTGATTGCTCCCGGTATTCCTGATAAGGATGGTAGCGGGCGTGGCAACACCCGCATCGACAAAGGGCTTGACCTGGCTATCAAGATGCTGTCCAGCCGCCCGAACGATAGGCCGCGATACATTCTCTACCTGTCCGATGGCGAACCGTGGCCCGACAACCGGCCGGAAGATGGACAGACGCAGACGCGGTATATAGCAGGGAAGAAGGGGGAGCTAGCGCGGCTTGGCATTCAGGTTTTCCCGATTGCCCTGTGCAACGGCCGTTGCCCCAACGGCACCGTAGGCGCCCTTCAATTGATGCTCATGGATGACACGCGCGAGACGGTCGACCAAATAGGCAATGCTGATTTGCTGGTGGAAAGGTTCAGTACCATCTTCGCCAAGATGAAGCCCACACTGCACGTGCTTCCGGTGCGAGAGTTCGAAAAGATCAGCACCAAACCCTACCACGCTGTGACTCGTATGAGCGTAGTAACTGCCGTCGGCAAGTTCCAGCAGTTGATGCTAGGCAACGATTCAGTCGTAGTCACACCTGGTCCAGCCGAGGAGAAGAACATCTCGGTCAACACGTATGAGAGTGGTAATATAGGTGAGGGAACATGGACGGTGCGAACCGTGGACCGTAGCGGTTTCTTGGTGGCGCATGCCCGGACCTATCCCGAATTGTACTTTCCGCCGCCCTCCGTGCCCCAAGTGTTCAGCGCGCCCCGCTACGTCCCCGAGGGTAGCAGCCCAGTATTGGTGGCTACTATGCATGGGCCAGTGGGCGCTACACCTCTGTTCCTGAATGGTTCCACAGAATTGTCACCACTTTCTAAGCAGAGCCGCAACCAGAACGAGACCGTGGATTTGGTTAGCGGTCCTCACGACCCTTCCAAGCCGTTCTCCTTACAGGTTGGCCCCGACGTCGAGCAGTTACTCATACGGCGCGACTTTGCGCTCACCCAGGTAACCGACATAAAGTTGCCGCGCGCTGCTATTATCCAGCCGGACCCACCCTGCGAGCCGGGTAAGACCTGCACCCTCACCGCCAACTTTGCTCACGTGGCCGACACGACGGACGTTAGCAACGTCGGCGGCCGCGTCTATGTCCTGGACCAGATAGAGGGAAGCAACGTCGCAACCCCTCTACAGGACCGCGACCTTGCTTGCCCGGATGGTCAGTGCGCCTTTAGTTTCACTCCAGATTTCGGCCACACCTACCAGGTGCTCTTTACCCTTACCGCAACTGACCAAAAAGGTCGTATCTTCGGCGATTCGGTGCAAACGACTATCGCCACCAGGCCCTCCATCACCATCAGCGGACTGGGTACGGGCACGCTGGACCTCGGCACCCAGCCGGTAGAAAACGGGCGCGTCAAGGGTTGGAACGTCAAAGTACAGGCTAACCTGGGCAACCGGCAGCCTCCTGGGGTAATCCGGGGGGACCTTGCCCTTTATAAGACAGGAGAGACGACACCCGTCAGCAACGTCTCACTCGGTTTTAACGTGAACGTTACCAATTCAGCCGAGCAAGATGCCGTGCTTATTGTGGAGCATCTTGAAGAGTTGGAAGCTGGTGAATACACCGGGCAAATTATCTTCAGTGCGACCAACCCGAACGCGGATGTCTTGATGCCCCCGCCCGTCGCGGTCAAGTTGAGCAAGCTCCCGCTACGGGCTGAGGTGAGGATTCCCACGCTAAGCTTCCCGGAAGTGGTGTTCGACCCGGCCTCCACCGCGCCCCTCGTCCAGACTGCCACCCTGGGGGTCCGCTACGATACCAAGGTATTTCCGCTCAATATAGTCATGGACAAGAACAAAGCCTCAGATGTATGCGGGGGAGGGGACTTCAGCCTGGAAATGAATATCGCAGGCGATCCGCGGCCACGCGGCGACGGGGGGGCCTTTGACCTCGATGTTGTCATCAAGAGCAAGGGGGGAGTTGTTAGCCCGGTAGACTGTAGTGGTACCTTTTCTCTAAGCGCCGCCCAATCGAGCAGTCGAGCCAGCGACCACGAGATTACCATACCTGTAGCGGGCCTTAAATGGGACTTGGTAGTGCGGCGTATGGAGGCGAAAGTACTGGCTGCGAGCGATTTCGTAGACTTTGGCTCCTCGGTCTACGATCCCAGTGCTGAAGTTAGCGTGCCTGTAACCCTCCCTGTGAGTTTTCGTGACGGCTATTTTCCGTTGAAAGTGACAACGCCGGAGCGCGACCCCTCCGACCCGTGCGGTAAGCTCCAAATCAAGGCAGGGCAAGCCATACAAGGGCCGAATGGTTACGAACTGCCCGTGCTCCTCACCAGCGAGGGCGTGTTTGAACCACGGGCTTGCAGAGGCACCTTCACAATCGAGGGCAACCCAAGGGCCGACTACCTGGTCACACCTCGGAATGGGGCCTTTGAGTGGGAGTTTGAAGTGCCCCCCGTCGAGTGGTCGTTGAAGCAAGTCAATGGCTCGGACACCCTGGCGGAAACGTTCTACCTGGGCGACCTGCGAGAACCGGGGGACCAGGTGACCCTTGGGCTTACTCTTCAGTACACGGCAAAACCCCCTTTCAATGTCAGGGTAAGCGGTGATAGGCTAAGGGAGGGGCAACAACCTGTGCTTGATTGGAATGAGTACCTGCAACCAATAGTCGAGACTGTAGAAGGCTCCGGCGATAAAGACCACCAGTACCAGGTGCCGGTAACTCTCAAGGTGGTCAAGGAGATACCGCACCAGTTGTTAGGCACGGTGTACAATAGCACCCTGAAGGTGAGTGTGGACGGCATAGAAGGCTCCCAGGAACAGCCCGTGTCGTATAGCTTTCGCGCTCCGAGCCTTGTCCAGAGCAAGATCGGTCCGTTTTTTATCGTGCCGTTCCCGTGCTTCTTTAGCTTGATTGGATTGCTGGTTCTCTTAATCACGCCGGCGTACATGGCCGCGCTCAGGAGAGTAGACAGCGGCGCACCACCGGCTGGTGCGGGGGCCGGAGGACCACCCGGCAGCCCTCCACCTGGTGGGGGACTGCCGGGCGCACAGAGTAGGCGAAAGGGCTTTGAACCCAGAGGTGCAGCGGGGGGGGCAAGGGACCAGGCGACGTCCAGTAACGCAAGCTCCAGGTGGCCTCCGCCCTCGGCTGGTGCTGGTAACTCCGCTAATGCCAACGCAGCGGGTACATCCGGACGCCGCGCTTTTACACCTACGGCCAGGTCTTCCAACCTGGGGAGCACTGGGGCGGCTCCCCCAGGCGGCCCAGGCGTGGTTTCTCAAGGCCCCAGTAACGGCGGGTCGGGTGCAAAGACCTCTCGCTCATTCACACCGTCGAGGAGTACGCATCGGAAACGTTGAACGATCTATTGCAGGTACAGGAAGCAAGAGTTTTCAGCAACCAAACAAGGGCGTACAGGCACACAGGTACTGTCAAAATCTAGCTTTTGAGGCAGCTTGTCAGCCTGGATAGGAGCAGAATTGATGGCCGATTCGAACCTGAAGATTATCCCCACTCTCGTCATCGGGATCGGGGGCACCGGTACCAACGTAGTACGGCTTGTGAAGCGTCGTTTCTTGCGCACGTGGAACGATTCGATTCAGCGCCAGCAGAAGGAAAGCGGCCACCCTCCAGAGGACCTACAGGAGGACCTGCCCTCCGTGCTCCACGTCCTGAGTGTGGATACCGAGCCGCTAACCAATAGGCCCGACGAAGAACCTCTATACCCGCACGAATTTGCCTACATGGGGCGCTTCGATGCTACCCTGCTTGTCCACAACAAGGATAATCACAAGCCCTATCTTGACTGGTGGACCTGGGGCGACCGCGAGCTGCCACTGGGCTACATCCACAGTGGCGCGCGCCAGTTGAGACCCCTTGGTAGACTATCCTACGTCCGTAACTATCCCGTGTTCAGGACCATGCTGGACCGGAAGTTGCGCAGCCTTGAAGTGAAGCGCGACGTAAAGCATATCCAGGAACTGGGCTTCGGGGTAGACCCAGGGGGTCCGGTCCAGGTATACATTGTGGCTTCGCTTTGCGGCGGCACAGGAGCCGGCATGTTCCTGGACCTGGCGCACACGGTACGGCACTATGTCATGGACAGCAAGCTCCTGAACGTCGATGTCATGGGAGTTTTCCTCCTGCCCTCCGTCTTCCTCAACGAAGTCAAGAGCACCGTGCAGCAGCGGCGCATCCAGGCTAATGCGTATGCAGCCTTGAAGGAACTTGACTACTTCCACAGGAACCAGGGATTCCAGTCGTACTACCCCGGCGAGCAGGGGCCTATTCCGGCCATCAAGGAGCGACGCGCGTTTGACCGCATCTTCCTAATAGAGCGCATGGACGAATTAGGAGCTTCACTGAGCAGCAAGGCTGCCGCCGAGCAGATGGTAGCCCAATATATACACCTGACTGCCTTCTCGCACCTCAACCAACGCATCAAAGGCCAGGAATCAAACGCCACGGCCACCGAGGAAAGCGACCCTCGGAACATGGGGGGTGACGTTGAGGGGAGCGGTGCGCCGGGCAGGGGGGCTGAAGCCACGGAGGCCGAAGGGCCGGAGGCCGCTTCCCTGGCTTATAGCTCCTTTGGGGTATCGTCCCTAGTAATACAGCGCCAGGCGCTGTGGCGCTTCTTCGTGGCGCGTGCCACCGAGATGGTTATAGAGCAATTCTTAGCCGGCCAGGTTGATAGAGATGCGGCCTGGGCTACCTACTTGGTCCTGGTCCAGCGCATCAACCAACTGTACAATCAATATCAAGGGAGCAGCAAGGGCCTGGATTTACTCGCGAAGAGCATCGATAAGGCCGACTCCGTGGACTGGGCGCAGTTCGAGAAGGCACTTGAAGATGCCGCTTCCGAGACACTATCGGAGCAGGGGATAGCGGGCTTTTCTCTGCTTCTTGAATGGCTGACTTATGACGACAAGCACCCCAACTGCACCGACGAAATGCTGCCTAGGTCAGGCCCGCGCGCGCAGGTGGCTCGCTTCGGCCCCTTTGACTTAATCAACTATCGCAGCATTGCGGAGCGATTACTGCAACGTCCGCGGGAGACTACATGGGCAAGGTTGGTCAGCAGCATAAGCACGACGGCGAAGGAGTGGTTGAGCGAAGCGAACAACCTCACCCGGCATAGCGACGAGATCATGCGCGCGGTGAAGGCCGAGCGCTGGCAGGCGGCCAGGCAGGTCCACCCTCTTTACCAGACGGGGGACCGCGAGACGAGCACCATTTATGATATGGAAACGGGCGCCATGGGCCTGGACCAACTGAACGGCTTCTGGGAGAGAGCCGAACGCCTGATTACACGCCCCATGCTAAGGGACCTGTTCAGTGAGTTGTATGCGATACTACTGGAGGCCGGTGGGACCGCCACCCCGGACCTGCGGCGCGCAGTAGCCAGTTACTTGTCCTCGCAGCCGGGCTTGCGCGATAGGGTCGACCGCGTCATTGACTTGCGTCATATAATGCACATACAGCAGAGCAATGGCACACTCCCACCCAACCACCGGATGAACCAGCTCTTTGAGTCGACGCGTCCCCACGTGATTGTGGATGGGGATACGCACGGGTACCAGGCTTCTCAGCAGGACCAGATACTGTTGGTGACGCGACCTCCCAGGCCCGGTAACCAGTCCTCGCAGTCCTCGGCTGACGCGTCAGCAGAAGATGGCGTACTAGACCCGGTTATCGAGCAAGAATATGAGAAGGCTTTCGAGCATATACTGGACGGCCATTCCGAGTTCGAGAGCGTCGAAGGCAACGATCTCGACCGGGTAGACGCGGTGCATGTCATACACGGCCTGCCTGTGGGACAGATAAGCAGCATCCCATCGATGCGCAGGCAGTACGACAACCCGCAGTTCCGCAAGAGGACGTTACATATCGACCCTAAGTACGCTGATGAGACCACATACCCGCCGCCTAGAGCGATGCGTGGTGCAGAGAACCCGCAATGGGGAGAGACGAGCAATAACGGGGGTGGTGCTCCGCCGCCGGTCTACAGCCCCGGCCAGGGGCAGCCTGGAACTGCTCCTCCTCCACTGACGCCTAATCCCGGCCACCCCGGTTACTAGCCGGGGTGGGAGAAGAGTAACCATAGATGGCATCTACCCGCAACCGTGCCGCAGTCCTCTGTTTGGGAGGGTGGGGCTTGCTCACTATGCTCCACCTGTGGCCCCGGCTGCGCCAGATTCAGGCTATGCGCAACGCCCTTGGAGTGGAGGACCAGCATACCAATCTCAATGATTTGACCACCTTCGCCGCGATATTGCCGGAGCCGCTCACGCCAGAAGATGAGAACGATCTCGATTATTATCAGCCATTCTATCTTTTCCAGCCAGGCCCCGACCCGACAGCAGTTCCCCAGGCCTTCCTAGCCGAGGAGCTGATGCAAGGCTTGAACAACACGGCTACCGGGGAGGCGTGGCGGCAGCGCTATCCACTCTTGACCTATAGCGAGCGCTCGTCGCTCTACTTGTTGCAGCAGGCGCGAGGAAGGTTGAGACCCTACCTGCGCGAGGTGGAGCTTGAGCCTCCCCAGCCCATTCCCAATTTGCGCCCGCAGCAGCGGATTACACGCCGTCAGATGTTTGGCTTAGGCATCGACCGGGCAGAAGCTCTCTCCAGGCTCATTCTGAGCAACGTGGTCGAACCAACTCGGCATGACCGCTTATTACCTGAAGACCCGCTAGTACGGACCGACTTTTATGTAGTGGCCTCGCTGGCGGAACCCCTGACTTCGGCCATAATCTGGCCTATCCTGGCGGAGCTGGTTGCTAGCATAGGAGATCGAAATCTCGTAAACGTGATTGGCCTGTTCGCCACGGGTTCATTTGCGAACGACCCTACGAGACCGATTGAAGAAGCCTCGGTCCATATATCGCTCATGGAGCTGGAGGCTTTACAAGAGATAAACGTGGGTGCGGGGCAGAGAAGCCCCGTTGATCGCCTTGTGGCTGATGTAGGAAAGACCGGGTGGAGGGCCCGGGTCGGCCGGCAGCTCTTTAACCGCATGTACCTGCTGGACCGCGAAAAGAGCAACCAGGCGCTGGCCCGCAATCCCTTCGAGCTATCGGTGCTGGCGGCGAACGCAATCGAGAGTTTCGTACAGGCCGATATCAGCCAACACCTTTACCAGCAGATCGATGACGTACTGGAGACGGAAACCAGTCTATACAGCCTACTGGGCGCGGCGAACAGCTATGTGCCGCTCATGCAGTATATAGAGGCGGCAATCATCGAGGAGCAGAAGCGTGTCGCTCGCGCCACGTTGCTGGCCGAACCTTCTGCTGACGAGTGGCCCTGGTCCGATCTATCCGAGCTTGGCGCGACCATTGACGCCAGCGTGAGCAGTCTGCTTCGCGCCGGTATGACCACCATATTTGAGCCAGAACCTAATCTCAAGAGGCTACGGCGGCGCATGGGGCTGGCGTGGGATTATCTATGGTCCGGCGTCCAACGCATTTTGCTGAGGAGGCCGTCTAAGTCCTCTGCCACAGCCAGCCGGGAAGAGAACGCCGATCCAGGGCTGGCCGACTTGCGAGTGTCGCTGGATTATGTGTTTCCTGCGCCTGTGGCCGCCGGGCTGCGTCGCACTTCGCATATGTGGCGTTGGCGCGCACTGGCCGAGTCGCAGGCTACTGCTGCCTACGGGCAGCTTGAGCCGGAGCTTGAGACGTCTCGTTTCGAAAACGCGTGGGGACTGTACTATTTCAGGCCCGACAGTCCCGGTGGGCTGAATGCCTCTGCTCTTGGCGCCCATTTACAGCAATTCCGGCAGCAGACCTGGGCTGCCCGTAATGCCAGCGATTCCCGCGTTCTTCCCTCGGCGATTTATAAAGCTCTGCGCCAGACGACGTTAGAAATCGCCACTCGTCCTGACGGTCTTAGGCGGGCAAAGTTGCGCATGGACGGGTGGAGCAAGCAGGTGAGTAGCATCGTGCAGTCGCCGCACATGCAGCAGATGAGGGAGCAGGTGGAGCAATGGGAGGCCTCCGACCAGGCTGATTACGTCGAGTGGCGGCGAGACTACTTGCGCGTGGCCGGGCGTCAGCCCCACGATGCAGCCATTTGGGTGCGCGCGCTCGCGGGTACAGGTTTTGCCACATACATAGTCCTGGCCTGGATGCTACATGTAGGCCCCAAGTCTGCCGGTTGGCCCGAGTGGCTGGCAGCCGTGGGAGTGTGCCTGGCCCCGCTGGTGGTCCTGGGCTTCGGTCCTCTCCTGGAGGCACATGGCCTGACCCGCAGCCTGAAAGTAAGGAGAATGCGCTTGGCTCAGCGGCGCATGTCACACGAGGCGAGGCGCATTGTCAGCGAAAGTTTGCAACAAGTCTACACGCGACTGCGTGAAGACCTGGACCTTCTGTGTCGCCCCCTCAACGCCGCGGTTGAGGGCCTGAGCAATTGGTCTCAGCCAGAGGACCCCCCTGCCATACCTCCAGCGGGCCTGGAGCCTTCCCACCTGAGGCGGGAATTCACCAATAATGAAATCTGGCGGCAAATCAAGGCGCAAGTGCAGTCCCAAGCCGCAGCCGATGGTCTAAGCAGCCAGGAGAGGTTCGTGACGTTGTGGGAGGAAGCGGGAGCCGAGCAGCACGAATGGGAGGTACAGGGAGAGAGGCTGTCCCAGAGGGTCCGCCTCGGCCTGGAGCTTTCTCTCAACGAGCGCGAGCTGGGCGGAGGCGTCAACCAGGGCATACTCGACCTGGAGGTGCGCAGGCGCTTGCAAACCGTGCAGGGTGCCAATACTCCAAACCTGGAGCAGATGCGCAATACGGTGAGGAGTGACCTGGCCGCAGGTAATTGGTGCGGTTTCGCGGACCAAAATGCAAATGCTGCTCAGACGCCTGGCCTTGCAAATGTGGCTAATACCGGGGCGCCTACCATTGGCGCCGCCCCGCTTGGGGTGGGCGGGGCCGGTACGCCTGCTCCTTCGCCAGGGGCGCGGCTGTTTGCGAACTCGGAAAGACGCCCGTCATGCACCGCTTGCTACAACCGCGCGCTTTATGGTTGTCCATTCAGTGAAGCTGGGCGTGACCGATGCGAGGAATGGAACCTGACAGGTATCATTCGCCAGTACCTGCAACGTGCTACCGAACACCTGATGCCACGCGCCCGCCCAAGACAAAACGAACTGAACTTCCTGCGGCGTATAGTGAACGACTACAACCTGGAGCGCCTCCTCGCCATGCAGGCGATGCCTGCATCGGGGGCTAGCGGGCCTGGCAACGGCTCTCACGGCGCGTTATCTTATCCGCAAGACGGGCACTCGGCAGACGGCAGCTTTGTGTTGCCCGCGTCACGTAACGGTGCTGCCGCTGAGAACTCCAACGCGCGGTCCTTTGTCGAGGATATGCACGCCAGATCTAAGCCTTCGGCTAATTACGACCAGGGCGACAGCCTTGGCAATGAGGTGTCGGAGATGAGTTTCGCTATGACAACGGGTGGCAGGCGCTCCTCTTTGGAGCGCCCTTTCTCGCATCGTAACATGTCTGTGCTGGCTTCGCACGACCCACTGGCCGTATCAGCGGTGCGCACGATCAACAGCGTAAATTTGGAACACCTGTTGCTTGCTGAACGCTCACGGCGCGAATATCAGCGCCTGGATCTTGAAGATCGCTATCTGATCAGCTTTTTCCAAAGTGATGTGGACCGCGAAGCCGTATATGGGGTAGACAACACCGGCCTGGTTACCTACGATAGAATACTCTAGGGCTTTCGAGGCTGTCTACTTCGGACGTTCCCGTAGGGTAGCACATAGCAGAATACAGCCATGAGGGTGGAGGAGCAGATGGGGCTTTATATACGCAACATAGTACGCATAATAGCTTCTGGATTTGACGCCACGCGCTACAGTGTCGTCCTGGCCCTCATCGCGCTCGTCCTGATTTATGCTGGCATGAGCGAACTGAACTGGCTGCCGCCATACACCTCAGTAGCAAGCTGGCTGGGCGTCTCTTCCTTGCTTCTCCTGCTACTCATTTACCTCGCTTTAGTTAGCATTGCTATCATCGCGTGGTATTTCTGGATCGTGCGGCCCACAGATTCTATCCGGTTGCAGATGCGATGGAAGGGAGTATACAGGCAGACGGATCGTACCGGCTTGGTGTGGGTAGACCTGGTATTGTTGGTCGGAGTTGTGGCGGGAGCGATATTAGCATTGCTTATGCTTCTTTCGCCGGTGCTGAGCGACCCGGCCCTGGTCATGGCATTGGCACTCACACTGGCAATACTGCTAGATTTCCTGCCGGGGCAGCGTCCCAGGCGTGTAGCCCTTCGCCCCGGCCAGACGTTGCGAGATGTTGCCGAGCAAGTTACGCCCAGCCACACAGCCACGGACCGGGTCTTGGCCGACATCTGGATATATAATGAACTGGACCCAACGGACCGGCATTACAACGGCCCCGAACTGCCGGAAGGCATGTTTGTGGAGGTGCCTCCGCGTAGCTAGACGTTGTAGCACGCCCGATAAAGCTCATTTGCCAGGTCGCCAAGTGAGTAATTTTCCTATCATGTTTGGCTTCTCGTCCGTCGTACCCGCACCGTCATCTATCGCCCTGTGAATCTGCTCTCGCCTGTCTGCGGGGAAGCCTCGGCCGATAACACTGATGATGAAGTCTAACTCTGCGTTAAGGCTCTGCCAACAGTCATTCTGGACTCTACTCTGAGAATCAACGTCGAAGTAACCATTAAGGGCGGCCATAAAGAAGTCACGGCGTATCTGTTGAATATAGTTTGCTCCCATGTTCCTTTCTGCTAGGGCGAGACGCATATAGTACAACACTGCCTCAATTTTCCTATAACCATCAAAGTAGCGTGTGCTACCTAGTTGCTGTAGGATCTCCTCAGTTAGTCCTGCCCGCGACGTTAGATTAACGCAGACGAGAGCAGCCTCTGCGGGAGACGCATTCAAAGCGAGGAGTGGGGGCGCTTGTTCGCTACGCTGCGCAGGCTCTGATCCAGTTCTGTTAGCATCCGCACGCTGCGTATTCTCCTGACTCGTCGCCGATATGCGAATTCTAAGCTGCAATGCGCTTGCTAAGGTTGAAATGTTGGCAAGCGTTCTTTCTCGATTACGGGTGCTCCGGGCATTGTCACTCTCGCGCTGAAGCTCGTGCTCCATGCGGCGTGACACCTTGGTCCTCTCGACCTCCTTGCGAAGCATATTTAGCCCCCCTCTAACATTCAAGGCATACTCGGCACATGCCTCTGGGGTGCCAGTTAGTATCTCGTGCAGGAAACGCGGGCCTTCGCTTGCCTCAAGAAGCAAATAGACCACATCAAGCCATGCCCGAAGCTGAACCGTAATCGGGCGCAGTTTGGCGAACTCATGGGCTGCCATCAAGCCAGACAACCTGTGGGTAAACTGGCCGGAGCGTTGTAGTAAC
Source organism: Chloroflexia bacterium (assembly GCA_036388595.1). Lineage (GTDB taxonomy): Bacteria > Chloroflexota > Chloroflexia > QHBQ01 > JADMIH01 > JADMIH01. The sequence continues at coordinate 15,362 of DASVRN010000266.1, read as the reverse complement.
CATGCGGTCAGGATAGTAGCCAGGTTACCCAAGGTTTTCGCTTCTACAGCCTGTCGGAACAGCGCTTCAACGTACTCAGCGCCGTACTTACTCTCCACGGCCTTTACCGACTCTGTTATGAGTGCTAAATCGCCTTGTACAGACAGACCGGCAGCTATACGGAATATGAGCCAGGTATCTTGAACCGTTGGAAATCTATTCTCGAGCCAGTCGAACCAGCTCGAGATTTCTTTGGGTGACGAAGCCTGCGCTTTAATCCAAAGGCCCACCTCGGCCAACAGGCGCGATGGCCTGTTTGTGCTGACTCGATCCCACACCAGGTTGTTATCCGCGTCGGACAGCCAGGCCTTGACCGCGTAGGTAGCGAGTAAACGGGCCACTTCCTTATACGCAAACGAACCTCTCTCTTCGTTCGCGCCAGGCAATAAGCGTGCTTGATCGATCAGTGTGGTAAGCAACCTGGCAAGCTCAGAACTGCCGGCGAGCGCGCTCACATGGCAGAGCGACAATAGATGGCTGGAGAGCGTCTGGCGCTGGGGGTCTGCGGCTGGAAGAGTTGCCAGCTGTTGCAGCGTGCTGCGGCTTCGCTCGCGAACGCCAGCGGCTAGCTGTAAGCTCTCCCACTTGTTATTTAGCCAGAGTTTGTCCTCTTGTATGGTGAGGTTCACCCGCTCAACGTTAGCCAGCAAAAAGCCTATCATCTCCCTTTGTTGCTGCTCGGACCATACAACGTCTCGCCCGCTAGCGAACACCTTGCGAACTTTTTCGGGATTGCCATTATTATTGCGCACGGCTTCGTAAGCTTCCATGGGAAGTGCTAGCTGTTCCAACATCTCCAGCATGCGCAATGGTTCGTTGAAGGTAACGGGTGTTGTTTGCTCGGCCAGCGCCTGGACGACGCCAAGGGTCCCGGCATGGCGGTGAAGCGTCAATAGCACCTCAAAGTACCGGCGCGCCAGGGCCTCAGACTCACCATTGAACAGAGTCAGTAGGGCCTGGTATTGCTGTTGGAGCTGTGAGCTTTCCATGAATGGCGCATCGGGCATGGGGTGCCACTCAATTCTGAACTGCTCTCGTCTGGCGGCATCGCTGAAGCCGATGCGCATGTTGGTCTCCGGGTTGGAGCTTTGCATCCAGGTGCTTGCCGAAAATCCGCAGCGTGCGCCATAAGGCAAGAGGCTAGCGAACGCATCGAGGTAATCCAGGCGGTCCTGGGGCGAGCTAAGATTGCCGGAAAGCAGGAGAGCCACAGGCCGCGCCAACATCAAGGCAGTTATTACGGCGGCGAACCGGAAGCCCAGTTTTTCGTCTATCAACCTTGCAAGTTGCTGTTGGCGGCTCTCCGGAGAGCCAAAGGCAAGCGATGCCTGGGCAAGCCGGACGCCATCCTCAGAGGTAGCACCAGCCCTATCGCCTACATGATCGGTAACACGCATGGCATCGGGGTCCCCGGACGCGGAAGACTCGATATTGACAATGGCTGCATTACTGTCGGGGGCGATACGTTGTAGCTCCCGGTAGATACTGGAGAAGTCCACATGACTGCGAACGGCGTGCTCGTATGGTATAGCAAGGCAGGGGAGAGCGCTAACCTGGCGATTGCGTGCATCGACCATGTTAGTACGGTGCTGCTCAATGACTGCCAGGTAAGTGGTGCCACCCTTGGTGTAAGTCCCTATCGTGATCCAGGGTGGCTGCTCCACCGGCGAGCCAGAGGTCGAGGGGAGCGTACCAACGCCAAGCTGCACGAATAGCCTCTCGAAGTCGTCCTTATCAAGCCCCCCACGGCTCCAGGCAAGCACGCGATAATCGCGTATGTCGCCGGGCTGCTTTGTCTTGAGGGCAACTTCCGCAAGCGCATTTCGTTGGTACATTACGAATCTCCTAGTATGTCCTTACCTGCCGCCGCGTTGCATCCGAAGTTGTATTGCGCTCTGCGCAAGCCAGATCAATGGCGCGAAAACGTCTACCGGATGGATAGGGCCTCTGATAGCCTGTCCCGACGGGGCCATGCCGTCAACGTTGTAGCAGTCAGTAAGATCTATTCGCTGTGGGTCTGTCGTGTAAAAGCCGATGGAAGATGTGGCGAAGTAGCGAACACGTTCCGGAATGAAGTACGACCGCAGCAGGTCGCCACTGAGTCCGTCAGTCTTGAGGTCGAAGGCTCTCCTGGGGTCGGTAACGCGGGGCACGGCGCGTTTGCCGGTCGCATCTACTACTATGAGGTTCTCTCGGAGCAACTCTTTGAATATAAGTGGGTCATCATATTTCACCATACAGACCGCCAGGAATTGCGGCATTCTGCCACTCTCTAAGCGGTTGCCACGCTGGCTGCGTTGCACCGCTAACGCAGCGTAGCCCAGGGACATCGTAAGATACTCCCAATTGGTCATACCTTGCTGCTCGATGGTAGGATCATACAGGTAGATAATGCCGTCACACTCAGCTAGAAAGCGCCACAGATTATTCTCGTAATCTGTGTTCAAATAATCGCCTCCCGGTTGGTCCAACACATTCAGCGTAAAGCTCAGGTCTTCTTGTTTTCCGCTTAGACGATTGGCAATGCGTCTCCATGTATCATTTACCGGAGTACCTACTATGTTATAGCCATATTGTTGCTGAGTCGAGCTAGCTACAGGAAACTCGAGGTCCTTGTTGAGGGATATGGTTGATTGACCCAGGAAGCGAATCGAGCCTGGATACAGATGGTCTAGCCCTCTGATTAGCCAATTGCCTGGTTCATGGAGAGAAGCTATTTGTAGTGCCGCCAAATAAGTAGTCTTTCCACAGCCTGTGCCACCCCATACGCCTATTTGCACGTTCTGCTCAGTACCGGCTTGTTGATTCACATTAGAAGCCTGCGATGGTTGGTACATATAGTCCTCCGTCAGTTGTTAGTTGCGGCCGAGTGGCCGATTACACCTTGGTCGGCAGCAAGCGGAGCTACGATGGCTTAGGTGTAAGCCCGGCAGAGATCAATCGCGCAATCTGGGCCGGGTCTACAGCTTCGGCTTCAAACATTCCACTGTAACCTATTTCGGACCAGCACTTAGCTAGGTACGACCATTGTAGGCTCATCATCCTATGTGTTTGAAGTACTTGAGGACCTACCATGCTAGGCCACTGGTCGAGTGGCCACCAATATATAGGACAAAGGACGCTGATGCTGTGCAACCCTAGCTTGGTGCGCAGGGAAGCAAATGGCTGACGCCAGTCGCCAAGGGTGCTCGTGGCCGCCACGTTATCAGGCCAATCGGACCCAGCCGGACGATATGCCGGACGGCCGCCAATTGTAACCGCTACGCGCAAACTACCATCCCGCCAGGTCTGGTTGTCCAGCATTAGCAGAGCGTCTTCCAGGGGTGCAGGAAACCGACGATTGTTTTGCTCAGTCGCTGGCGGGAGCTTTTCCAAGATCGTGCTGGTGTCACTCGGGTTCCCCAGTGGATAGGCTTTTACAAGCTGTTCCACTGGTAGACTCCTTTTCAGCTTAGACTTGTAACTTATCACGCCCGTGCGCAACTGGCGTGCCTGTTGGTCGCCTAGCTCTGAAATCAGGGCGGCTTGCGTTGCGTTCACGAATGCACAACGTTGATCCAGGAAAGCCTGGTCGAGCGTCGTATCGATGATGAATACGATATCCATCGGTGGATAGTTGCGCCCATTATCTGCCCTGGGGGATCGCGACCGCCTGGACGGTTGTCCTTGTTGCGAACTCTGTTGTTGAAACATCTGGGCTACCCCAATCCCTTCTGGAATGGGCACTTCCGGCGGCGGGCCGAAACGCCGGTAGACCTCCTCGATACTGACCATGAAGTTCATCTTGGAAGTTGGTTCCTTCGGATGGCCGCCATGAACTACGCCTATTACCTTGCGATCTTTCTTTCGATATACTGGCCCCCCACTGCTACCCCTAGTCACAACGGGATCGATTTGCATCAGGTCCACGTTGCGATAGATCAATACCTGCGTATTGTTTATGGTGCCCCCGTTCTCGGTTACTTGCCTGCTGTGTTTGCTTCCCTCAGGCCAATGCAGTGCTACGACGTTCTCACCACGCTTCGGCGTAAAACCCTTGTCTGCTAGTGGCAACCAAGGGTAGTTTGTTTCACTATTGCTCTCAAGCTGGAGGATGGCCAGGTCTACCTCGCTGTCCCAGCCCACGACGCTAGCCGGTAGCTCTTGCTCGTATCCTTCCAAGCGGACGACAATTAGCTCCGCATTTTCTACCACATGGTAGGCCGTCAGCAAGAGTCCATCAGGCGTTACAACAAACCCTGAGCCTTCCCGGGAACCATTACTCTCCCTCCCCTCGGGATCTATGTACGTTGCTTCCACCATGACACAACCGACCGCTCGGAGCATGTCAGCCTCGCCAGGAGCTGTGCGTGGAAGTTGTCGTAGAAGTGTCACCAGGTCGAATGTCTGGTGGCTCCTTATGCTAATCGGCACGGCGCGCCCCTTATAATCGCGAGTATAAAGTGGTTGAGCGCGGCTTCCAACGGCACCCGTGTCACGCCACAACCCTTACATCATAACAGCACTTGGCGGACGTGGCCGTTGCGTGTGTTCCAATAGAGCCAGCCGCCCTCGAACTCTTGCGCCCACTCACCTGCTCCGTTCCCGGCCTCTAATGAGGCCAAGGGGCCGCTGCGTGGGAAGCCTAATACACTACTGCTTGCGGCCACCTCCCGGTAGGCGCTCGCCACGGGACCATAAACGGCGTGAGCGCCGAACTGCGGAGTCCAGTAGATAGTTCCTCCCTCGAAGCATTGCACCCTACCCAGCGTGCCTGACGGGGATGGCGCTGCTTCCTCTTCTTCGGAGGTTGGGAAGCCCAACAAGCTGTAGGTGCCTCCTAACCTGGCATATTCGGCGTGTATTCCTCCATAGACTGAGTGGGCATCGTACTTCTCACACCAGCAGATAGCCCCACCCTCAAACGTCTGGTAGTACCCTGTGGTGCCCTGGGTCGAGACGGCGGCTTCTAACTCATCACTGGTTGGGAAGCCGAGCGGGCCGCCTGTGCCTTCGTTGGTTTCGTAGCGCTGGCCGATGCCCGCCCACGTGGCATGAGCGCCATGCTGCTCGCTCCAATAGATGGTGGCTCCACATTGTACCCGGTCGAAGCGCCACCACATTTCTTCCGGGTAATCCCACGTGCCCTCGAAGCGCTGAAACTTACCCTCGGTGCCTTGTGGAGACCGTACTGCTGTTGTTTCTGGTGAGACCGGAAAACCCAGCCTGCTGCCGGTTCCGCCCAATCCCTCGTAATACGCTCCAATAGCCCCACCGACCGTATATGCACCAGGCCGGCACTGATAGGCCGTGCCGCCTTCGTAGCGCTGGAAGCGTCCTTGTGTGCCCCTTGGAGAGGGCGTGGCGTCGAGTTCCTCTGATGTCGGGAAACCCAGCCACCCCGCCGTACCATGCTCGCGCTCGTAAATCTCTCCTATCGCGCCCGAAGTGGTGAATGCCCCTTGCTCCTCCAACCAGTATACAGTGGCTCCGCATCGCACATCAGCCAATAAGCCTGTCACATCGCGAGAATATTCGCGGGGACCTTCAAAGCGTTGGAAGGCTCCCCGCCCGCCATATTCCGAAGGCGCGGCGGTCTCCTCAGGTGTGGCAGGGAAGCCAAGCAAACTCGTGGTTTCACCAAGGGCCTGGTAATAAGCACTGATGCCGTGCCGCACGGGCTGCGCGCCGTATGCCAGCGACCAGTAGACGCTGCCATGCTCACACCGTTGAAAGTAGCCGGTCATGCCCCGTTGCGAGGGCTGGGCCTGGGTTACACACCCCGTAGTGGGGCCAAGTAGCTCACTCAACGGGTCGTAGCAGTTCTGTATAGCAGCGGCAGCTTCCAAGGGGAGCGCCTCGTGCGGATATACAACTTCCGAGATTTTGCGCCGCAGCCATACCCTACGCGCTTCTACGACACGCTCGCGGTGCTCGGCAAGTGCCTCGTCCCAGGTCTGTCCCAACGTGGGATTGCCCGACAGTGGGAACGAGCAATCCTGGTTAGGGCATTCAACTGCCCCGCTTTCAAATTCGGTCCCACAAACAGGGCAAAGCAACTTATCCATGACTGTTCCCTTCGATTAGAGGTGCCGTCCAGGTGCGCCCGCCGGTGAGGGCCTTTGACCCTGCGCGTTGGAACCGGCTTCGGGACCGGGGCCAAGCCCTCCTGTCGCGCCCCCGAAGCGACGATAGATCTCCTGAGTGCTTACGGCGAAATTGATCCCTGCGGCTACCTGCTGTTTGATACCTCCTTGTACCACGCCTATCACCCTCTTGTCCGAGGCACGCAGGAGAGGCCCGCCGCTGCTTCCGTGAGTAACTACTGCGTCAGTCTGAATCAACTCCTCACCACTAGGGCCTGTTCGCAGGCGACTGTTGATTTCGCCTGAGGCACTGGATACCTCCGAGCCGAGTTGATCACCCAACGGCCAGCCCCAGGCTACGACCCGCTCCTGGTGGTCGGGTTGGTAACCTTGCTCCGCGAGCGGCAACCAAGTATATCCACCTGCGGCTGTCTCCGGCCCGCCCGGGTCCGGAAGCTTGAGCACTGCGATATCGACGGCGCTGTCCCACCCCACCACCTGGGCCGGCAGCACCCGCAACTGGTCGTTCAGCCGGATGCCTATCTGGTTTGCGTGCTCTACCACATGATAAGAGGTAAGTAGGTGGCCTTGCGGAGTGACGGCGAAACCCGAGCCTGAGCCATCAGTTCCCTCGTTTGTGCGGACCACGATATAGCACATAGCCTGTCGCACGCGGTCCATCGACAGCGGATCGCTGGGTGGAGGCGGCAGCAGTGACACAAGATTGAACCCTTGGCGTGTGTTTACCGCGTAGCTTGCGGCATTTCCGCGCCCCGCGGAGGCATGTGCGAGAGAGGCCACCTGTTCATCGGCCGGCACGTCGGCCGCTTCGAGGGTGGTGTCAACCAGGGTTTCGTCGTCAGGTAGGGACATGACTCGGATGGCATACTGTTGCTCCATCTTATCAAAAAGGTTGCGAACAGCGCGCGCGTTGCCGAAAGAACGCGGGTTTTGAGCGCGTTCGCGCTCCAGATAATTGGCTGCCGCCTCCGCTGCTTTGGGCGACAGGTTGTACTGGTGCTCCAGGGCCATGCGCCGCAGTACCTCGACAAGCTCGGTGCGGGTATATTCATTGAAGCTCAATTTCTCGTTGAAGCGCGAGCCAAAGCCGCTATTGGAGTTTAGGAACGCCTTCATCTCTTCGGGGTAACCCGCCACGATTACTACCAGCCTGTCACGGTGGTCCTCCATAGCCTTAATGAGCACATTGAGCACGCTCTTGCCGAACCCGCCTTCGTGTTCTTGAACGAGGGCATATGCTTCGTCTATAAACAGCACTCCATCCAAGGCATCCTTGATCTTGCGGCTGATCAGCTCTTCAGATCTGCCCACCACCGACCCGATAAGTTCGGCCCGGCTCACTTCGACAACATGCCCTTTGCGCAGCAAGCCAAGTCCCTTGAGGATACGCCCCATGAGGCGCGCTACGGTTGTCTTGCCCGTGCCGGGAGGGCCCTCGAACACCATATGGAGAGAGTTGACCGAAGTGGCCTGGCCTTTCTTTCGCTTGAGCCTGATCACGGCCTGCCATGCCGTGACTTTCTTCTTGACACTTTCGAGTCCTACCAATTTATTGAGGTCAGCGAGCAGGGTATCCATATCGGGCACGGCGGACTGCAAGAAGACGCGGTACAAGTCAGCTATATCTTCAGGTTGTAGCGGCTCCTCAGCCGAGAGGCTTCTGCGCACACAGCGCAGAGCGTGCTGCACCCTGAGGCTTTCCGCGAACTCTCTCACGTCGCCAGCGTTGCCGAAAGTCTCGTTGCGGCTATCGTACATCCCTTGCAATACCTGCCTCAGCAGCTTAGCCATCTCACCGTTCTCGTCATAGCTTAGCCGCCGGTCGCTAAGCATCTTTTCGAGTATTCGCATCAGGTCTTCGGGCACATAATCGGCGAACACGATACGATTACGCTCGGGGAAACGCCTCGGCAGCCCCGGGTTCGCCTCCAGAAATTGCTTCATCGGCTCCGGGTAACCTGCCACTATGACTACAAGCTTGTCCCTGGCGTTCTCCATCCTGGTTAGCAGGGTTTCAATAGCTTCCTTGCCGAAGCCGCCACGTTCGCGGTCGGCCAGTTGATAGGCTTCGTCTATGAACAGTACCCCATCGAGCGCCTGGTCTATTACGTTGTTGGTCTTGATTGCCGTCGCGCCTACTACGTCACCAACAAGCTGAGAAGCGTTCTCCACTTCCACAAGGTGCCCCCTGCGCAGACGGCCTATCTCCCTGTACAGTTCTCCTATGAGCCGCGCCACCGTTGTCTTGCCTGTGCCTGGATTACCAATGAACATCATGTGCGCGCTAGGTGCCTCGGCCCGGTGCTCGCTAGTGTTGTTTACCTCCAACCGGGCGAGGGCCTCTTGCTCCTCGACCTTCTCTTTGACTAAGTGCAAGCCGATAAGTTCGTCCAGTTGCTCCCTGGCGGTGCGGCCATCTCGGGAAGCGCTGTCCAGATAGGGACGCATCGTCTCCCTACTCACCTCCTGGGCTTCCCTAAACCGCTTGAGCCATTCGCGCACAGATACGTTTTGAGCGGCGAGTTGGGGCACCAGGCGGTCTCGCTGGGGCCACGCCACCCGCACACCGTAGCGGAGGCGCGCGAAGTCAACCACTCTATTAAGTTCTTCCACTTCCGGAGCGCTCACGTAAGTGACGTTACCATGCTGCCGCGGTTGGTGGAGGTTCGAGGCAAAAAATTGCTGCAACTCAGGCACCTGAAGGTTGTTCACGGCAGTGGTGAGGTCGCCGTATTGAGGCGAGGCAAAGAGGAAGACGCAGATATTTTCGTTATCGTCGCCGGGTAGCCGGTTCCATTCGGTAATCCACCCCGTTAAAGCTCCCTGGGCTTCCGAGTACCTCATCAGGGTCTCTGCGTTTTGGAAGACTACAGCGCTGCGAAGGGGTGTCGCACCACTATTCTGCCTGTTGTGTTTACCCTGCATGATGTGGTTGAGCACGCGGACCATGTGCATGGACCCCATTGCAGACGATTCCGGGTCTTGACCAGGAGTGGACTGGAGCGGGGCGCGAGGAGTATCCAACATCCATGTGCTGCCGAGCGGTCCCTGGAATCCCGCCATAATGGCAGGGGCAGAGGCAGTGTTCTCTTGAACCTGTGCCGACAAATCATTGGGCCTGGATAGGCGTCGAGATTCGGCGTCCCAAAAGTATATATGTCGCTGGTGGGAGACGTAGATCACCCGTTGGAACCCTTGCCTGCGCAGCGTCTCAAGCAGCGCCTGCTCGAAATTGAGTTCGACGTAACGATCAGAGACGTACAGATCGCTGATGCCAGGTCCGTAGAGGAGAAAGAAGCGTTGGCCGCTGTTAGCTCTTAGACTGTTGAGTAAACGTTCCATCCAGGGTCTCCCTACTTTATGCCATCTTTTTTCGCGATCTGCCTGATCCGCATGTCAATGCTACTTGCGTGCACGGGGTACGTTGTACCCTCCCGCTGCCTAGATAGAGGCTTACCTGGTGATTATTGACCACACATGGACTTTGCCATCCCAACCCGCGCTCATGAGCCAATTCTGTCGAGGAGGAGGGCACCATACAACGGCAGTCACACGCTCTGTGTGCCCCTGGAGCACCAATATTGGCCTTGGCGTGCCGATCTTCCAGACCTGCACCGTCCGGTCGTAGCTGCCGGCGGCTAGCATGTCGCCCTTTGCATTCCAATCTACACTGCTCAACCACCCGTGCCCTCTCAACAAGCCAAGCTGTTTACCGTCTGAGACCTGCCATATTCGGATGGTGCCGTCGTAGCTGGCGCTAGCCAATCTCCTCCCGCCTTGAACCTCGCCGCTGCTCTGGTGTGTCGGGCTGAACGCCAGGGCAGACACGGTTGCTGTGTGCATCTCATTGGGGTCGGCGTTCGTGGGAAGTTCATGCAGCACCTTGCCGCTATTAGGGTCCCAAAGCCGCACCGCGTAATCGCTGCCCCAGCCGCCGCTGCCAAGTGCGGCCACTCGACCGTCTGCTCTAATAGCCACGCTGGCGAAGTGGCTAGAGTGGCGTTTGAGCAACTTACCACGCGAACCTGTTTTGAGGTCCCAGACCTGGGCCATGTTGCCCATGCCACCCCAATCACCGCTCACCGTGACCAATTGGACGCCACTCTTATCCGTCGAACTGGGACGCACGCTCAATCCAAGCACCGAGTGACCCAGCTTGATCTCTGGCGTGTTGATCGGTCTCCAGTCCGAGACGTTCCAGCGGAAAATCGGGCTGTAGCCGATCCAGCCCGCGCTGCCCGCCACCAATTCCGTCCCATCGGGGGTGAAGCTTAGTCCTGTGGTCCTGCCGGTGCAACCCTCCAGGCGCCTGGAGGGTTGCACCGGCTCCGGGCCTCCTCCTAGGCGGTCGTCCAGCGTCCAGATTCTCACCGCGCCGTCGTAGCCGCTGGCGGCTACTATGTTGCCGCCCGGGTGCACGGCCAGGCAGGTATACTTGGTGAAGCGCTCCGAATCGGCGAGGGCGGCCATAAGGTGACGCGACGGAGCTACCGGACTCTCGGCGGGACCAGGCACCCAAGCGCGCAAGTTGCGCTTAGCTTCTTCTACCCTCTGGTCGAACTCTTGCTTCTCCTGTGGCGTGAGCGGTCCAAGCACCAGCCGGTCGTCTTTCATTACCCAGCCACAGTTTGGGCACTGAAAGTCTTCAGCGGGCACCTGGTTTTCACAGATTGGGCACGATACGGTGCGGCTCATTCTTTGGCAAGGAGTGGCTTTCTAACGCTGCCACTGTCAGCTATTACCTACGGGTGGTTGTTGTGGTCACAGGTTGCACCTGGGGTTGCACCTGTGAGGCAGGCGCGGCAGCCGTAGCAGCCGTGGCAGCCGTGGCAGGGCGGGTCATCTCGGCTACGCGCCGGTATGCCGGGTCGGGCCGGTCAGCCTCCTTCATCACCGCGCCCACCTGCAAGTTTCGCCTGCGCAGGGAGGCGGCTACCTCTTTGGCCCGGACTTCTCTCTCATGTTCGGTATGTTGTTCCTCATCATAGGAGAGTATCCGCATCTGGTTCTCGCCAGGTTGGCCCGCAACTCCATCAACGAGCACAACCACCTCGCCGCCGTCTATATGGCGGACCTTGGCGGCGAAGCCGTTACGGTAGTCGCCGCCCACGAAGGCGTGCTCCTGGAGGCCGTAGCCTTGCTCCTGAAGAGCCTGCACCACTAGTTGGGCGATTTGCCCGCGTTTTTGGGAGCCGATTACTTCGTCCCTCGCCGCGGCTACCACCTTATCTACCTCTCTTTTTAGTTCGGCGGTGCGCTCTTTGGCAATCCGGCGCAATTGGTCGGTGCTGAGGTTAGTATTCTCAGCTTCCACTTCTTGCAGGAGCTTGCCGAGTTCTTCCTCCAGTTTGCTCAGCCTGCCGCCGGTCCAGTGATCTACCTCTATTCTCACGTCTAGCTCGCGCCCCTCTCCGTCCTGGGCTTTGCACGTACGGGCCGCATGCGCGGTGGCGAGAACGGTGCGCGCTTCTTGCAGGGCGGTGGCCCGCCAGAAGAGCCATTCCTGCTCCATCTGTTCTAATTCTATCCGAAGCTCGGAAAGCTCCCGGTAGGAGTCCTGCGCCTGTGTAATGGCCGCCTCGTTGACGCCGTTGTCGGCGTTGCCTATGGCCTGATTTATCGCTGCCTCTAGCCTGGCGAGCCTGCCAGGGGCGAACTGCTCGTGCCGGACGTACTCCTTCGCGATGAAGTCGCGCACCACACGAGCTGTGCGTATCCATTCTCGTGCTAGCTCCGCTTTGCGGCCCTCGTTTTGCTGGATAGAGTTGATTTCGGTGCGTACCTCATTGAACTGGCGCTGGCGGATGTTGCGTTCGTCTTCGATTAGACTGCTCATGCGGCGTTGCAAGCCTTGCATCTCGTTCCGGCGCTCGTTTCGCTCGCGACTAATCCGCTCCTGTAGCTCGCTGCCCATCTTAAGGCGCGCTTCCCGCTCCTCGTCCACATAGGCGAGCACTTCATCCATATCCTGCTCCCTGGCTTCCCGTTCGTCCTCGATCAAGTCCGTCAGGCGGGTGGAAGCCACTGCAAGCTCCTGGCGCGAATCGTCCTGAGCTCGACTGAGCGAGTCCCGAAATTCACGTTGCTGTGAGGCGAGGCGCTCAGCGGTTTGACGCTCCATCTGCTGCACGTTAGACGACAGACCGCTGAGACTGGAAACGAACTCCTGCTGTCGTCGTTCCAGGGGTGTGAGGCGATTCTGTAGGTCATTGGAAGCCTGCCGTCGCACATCGGCCAGCACTTGAGGCAAGTCGCTTTGCACAGTGCGCAGCCTGGTCTCGGCGGCCCGTAGCCGGTCGTACTCGGTCTCTGCGATAGTCACGCGCTTTACACCACTCATTTTGTGTACCTCCTAACTGCCATAGATGCCGTAGATGTTGCAGATAAAGTGCGGTTTGCCTCGATTGCTTGCTCCACGGCTAGCGCGAAGCCCTCGACGACGCCGAGCGGAGGCACCCCTACGAGCAATGCCTCGTCACCTAACACGTGAATCTCGGCTTGCCTCTTGCCTCCCTCTAGTTCGTCGGCCCAGGGGAGGAGCCGGTCGGTCAGGTAGTGAAATCGCTGGTTACGGCTGCCACGCAAGCCCCGTCCTTCATTGAGGGCGGCCACATATGGGCCATCAATCAGAAGGTCTACCTGGGCGAGCAACTCAGCCACCCCAGGTCCTGGTGGGTGCGTGTGCAGGCGTTCCAGGGTGGAGCCGGTAAAGCAGATGACGTTCAGTTCGCGGCTGGCGCGGGCATTTACCAGCATGGCCGCCAAGCCGGCCGCTTGCATCATAGGCTCGCCACCTGAAAGGGTCAGGCCGGTGATTTCAGGGTGGCACAACAGTTCTTCCGCCAGGTCGCTTGGCGATACAAGCCGGGCGGAGCGCCATTCTATCCAGTCGGGCGCTATGCAGCCGGGGCAATTTAGGGGGCAGCCTTGCACCCAGACTACCGCGCGCAGGCCGGGGCCAAGAGCCTTTGTGGCCGGACACGTAGACGCTACGTTCAGCAGAGGCATGCCCCCTGTGCGCCAGGGGTTAGAGCCAACCGGGGGTACTCTCATGTTTCTTCTACCTCCATGATATGGCCCTTGCCGACCGGCGCGTCCACCGGCTGGGGCACAGCCGGCGTCTTGAGCGCATCCGCGGCCTCCGAGCGGGCTTCTACCTGGCTTACTTCCCGTGGAAAGAGAGGCTCCGTACCTGGCGACCTTCCAGTGCCGCTTGCATGTTCAGTATGGGGCGTAGTTAGGGCGGCAGGTGCCGCAGGTGCCGCAGGGGCCATGCCGACTGAGTCAGCCGGCACGGACCTGCCCTGCCGGGCCAACTGCTCTGCCTGGCGGCAAACGCTCAACAGACTTTGCGAGTATGAGCTGATAGTTGCCTCGCTGCCCGGAAGGGTACTGATGCTGGCGGCAAGAGGTATCGCCTCCAGCAGGTACTGGTTAAGAAGCCTGAGCCAATCTCCCCATTGGATGCGTATGACGTCACGGAGCACCATGTCGTCACCCCAGTCGAAATCATGCAGGCGCTCAGGTGGAAAGATTCCCCTGGCAAGGCGTATGCTGGAAGTGAGCACCTCGTTCGTCACCCGGATGAGGGTGCCCAGGTCGTCTTGGGTGCCACCCTGGCTGAGCGCCTGCAAATATTTCACATTGCGACTCAGCAGGCGCCCCGCTTCATCAATAGGTGTCAATAGGGCATCGACGCCGGACTCGAGGAGGGTTGCGGTCGCTTCTAGGGCCTGTTGAGTAGCTTGGGTTTCGTTCAGCCCTGCTCTCAGCACCTTGAGACGCTCACGCAGGGCGTCTACTGCTTCAAATATCGCATGAAGCTGGACCTCCATCTGGTTGAATTCTCTTTCAGCTGAGCGTAAATCCACGCATGTCCCCCGGAGTTATTGGCGTATCGGAAGTTTGAACTGCAACTAATCAGTTTAATAGGGAAGAGGTTCTATTTCTCGGTCGGCCTGCCGCGCAACCAGGGCGCGCTTCAACGCTTCGTCCACCTGGCCCAACCTCGCTTCGACCTCATCCAGCCATTGCTCGGCGGCTTGGCCTGGTTGCAACTCCCTGGCAACCGAGCGATTAGCGGCCTCATAGAGCCTCAGCGGCTCCACACGTTGCGTTTGCAGGCTCTCAGCGCTCGCGAACCGCTCTCTATACTCCCGTAGTGCGGCATCCTCCCTGCGCACCTGTTCTTCTAGCTGCTCGGTCTTCTGTAGTTGATCGCGAACATCTGCTTGCAGAGACTGCAAGGTCTCCTCAGTCAGCCTGAGGACGTTGCCGCTCTGAGCCTTTAATAAGCTCTCTAAATGTCCGACCCTCTTTGCCTCTTCTTCTCGCTCGCGCAGCCCAGCCAATTGAGCCTGGAGTTGGGGTATATCGTTGATCAGTGCGACTAATCGCTCGGCTTCTCGTACGCTACGGTCTAACTCTTCACGCTCCTGGCGTCGCGCAAGCACTTCCTGCTGTAACGTCTTGAGGAGTTCTTGCTTAGCTTTGCGCTGCTCTTCGGTCCTGTTGAGCTCCTCGCGCTGCTGGCTTAGCTGCTGAATGGCAACCTCCAGGGTCGCAGACGCTTGCCGCGCGGCAGCCAAGTTCTGCCCAACGGACTCAAGGCGCTCGCGGATAATCTTTGGAGCGCCAGTGACCTCGTGAAGGGCGGGGGTCGCCACCTCTCGCAAGAAGCGCTGCCCTACAACTATCGCTGCGTCCAGGCCGAGCAGAATACGCAGGAGCTTGATCTCGTCGTCAGGGTTGCTCCTGGCGGCGGCGAGTAGGGTGTTGGAGTCGAGCGTTTGGGCGCACCACTCAAGCACACTTTTGAGGGCTTGTGGGGCTGTCTCCTCGTCGGGGTGGTTGGCGGCAAGAAGCTCCTGTAGCTGCCGTCTCAGGGGATGGGCGCTCATACCTGTTCTCTGGCGATCAACTCAAAATTGAGCTTGCCGAGGTTGAACTGTATCTCGCTGCCGCCCGACACGGGTTTGAATACAAGTTTTGCGAGGTTAGAGCGATCGAGAAGCAGGCCGATGTGGTAATCCCCGGGGTCCGGATAATCAGTTGTGGCTACGTTGAGAGCATGCCACTGGTCCTGACCGTGGATCCTTACGTAAACGGGAAGCCTGCCAGAGAAATGGCGCTTTACCTCTATCACAAGCGGCTTGCCGTTCCTGCCGAGCATATAGTAAGCTTCTCGCTCTCGTCCAATCGGGTGGCCCGCCTGTACGATGGTCAGGTAGTCTTCTC
>DASVRN010000265.1:0-51353 GCA_036388595.1 Chloroflexia bacterium | reverse complement strand
GTTAGTGGTTAGTGGTTAGTGGTTAGAAGCCATCACCCACACATTACGCAAGCGCCAAACACGCGCCACTGCATTATCCGTACCCCTCACCGGCTCCACTAACCACTAACCACTAACCACTAACCACTAACCACATCTACCATGAAACAGTGCCCCAACCCCAACTGCATACTCTACACGCGCCTGGAAGAACTGCCGGACGCGTACGTGAAGTGCCCTGGGTGCGGCGGCCTGCTCGTGGGAATAGACAGCCAGTCGGGGCAATTGGCTTCGGGACGCCTCTCGAACCACCGGCAGCCGAGCGGGCCCGCCTCGACACCCAGGTCCGGGACTTCACCCCAGTCTCGGCAGAGGCAGCCCAATCCCAATCCTCCGCTCGTTCCCGATGCGGACCCATATGATCCCTATGGTGTGTCCGGCCCCTACGACCCTTACGCTCCTCTTCGGCCCGTGCAATCGCAGCAACCGGCGCAGTCCGGCCCGGCGAGCGGCCCCTACGCGGTCGCACCCTCCGATACAGGCCAGCATGGGGCGGCCCAGGCTGCTTTGTCGTCAAACGTGTCGCAGGCCGCCTATGTGAGCACGTCGCAGCTTAACACGGCCAGGTGGACCACCGCCAGCAAGGTGGCTTTCGGGGTGGGCAGCGTATTGCTGCTGCTGGCTTGCGGGCTGCTGGGCTGGATCTTCAGCAACCGCTTCTTCCCCCAGTCGCGGGTGATAGCCAGCCCCCAGGCCACCGAGACGGCCCTTGCCCTGGTCCACCCTCCGGTGAACACGCCCATCGCCCAGCCTTCGCTTACCACTCTAGCCGGTAATTTCCCCGGCCCGACCCTGGTGGTGCCTACAAGCCCCGTAGAGGCACCTACTACCCTGGTGGTAGTGCCGACCCCCGCATCGGCCACCGAGGTGCCCCAGGTGAGCGCGCCCACGACCCAGCCCGCCGACCCAGGCCAAGCAGCCCCGCCCGCCCAGCAGGAGCCTACCGGTGGCATACTTACGGCGCACATGACCTCAGGGGATGGGGGTGCCGTTGCCGAATACGCCCCCAGCGACCCGTTCAATCTGGCAGCGCAGGCCACCTTCGGCCAGGGCAACGTCACGAGTGTGCTCACTCGCTGGTATGGCCCCGAAGGCTCGCAAATCTACGCCATGCAGAAGGACTACACCCAGCCCGGCACCTACTACGTCGCCTTCACCGTCCGCAAGAACACCCCCTGGCTCCCCGGCACCTACCGCGTGGACATCTACACCAACAACTCCTCCACACCCGCCTACAGCGTCTTCTTCAGCGTGACGAGCTAAACGCCAAGACGCAAAGAAGCCAAGGACGCGCCAAGATTAGGGTTGTTATTCAAGCGAAGAGGAGCATGGTACGATATTAGCTACCATGCTCCTCTGCATATACTCCAGACCCTAATCTACTTGGCGCGTCCTTTGCGTCTTGGCGTCTTGGCGTTTTCGTCTCCTACTATCGTCCATTGTCCATTGTCCATCGTCCCCTCTACATCGCGCTTGCTACGGTGGGGAGGCCCGCCAGGGCTGCCTGGATTTCGTCGGCGGGGTATTCGTAGTCCTCCAGGTCGCCTGCGAGGTAGCGGTCGTAGGCTGCCAGGTCGAAGAAGCCGTGCCCGCTGAGGTTGAAGAGGATTGTGGTGCTCTCGCCCGACTCTTTAGCACGCAAAGCCTCGTCTATGGCCGCGCGTATGGCATGCGACGACTCGGGGGCGGGCACTATGCCCTCGCTGCGGGTGAACTGTATGGCCGCCTCGAACACCGGGTTCTGCGGGTAGGCCACCGCCTCGATGAAGCCGCCGTCCACCAGGTGGCTGACCAGCGGGGCCATGCCGTGGTAGCGCAGCCCGCCCGCGTGGATCGCCTGCGGTATGAAGCTGTGCCCCAGCGTGTGCATCTTGACGATCGGGGCCATCATAGCAACGTCGCCGTAGTCGTAGGCGAAGCTACCCTTAGTGAGGGTGGGGCAGGCGGCAGGCTCCACGGCTACCACGCGCAGGTTGGGTGACTTGCCCGTGAGCTTGTCCGCCACGAAGGGGAAGACCAAACCGGAGAAGTTGCTGCCGCCGCCCACGCAGCCTATTACCACGTCGGGGTAGGCGTCGGCCATCTCCATCTGCTGCTGCGCCTCCTGGCCTATCACCGTCTGGTGCATGAGCACGTGGTTGAGCACGCTGCCGAGCGAGTACTTGGTATCGTCCCGCATGGCGGCGTCTTCTACGGCCTCCGAGATAGCCATGCCCAGGCTGCCGGGCGACTCCGGGTCTTTCTCCAGGAAGGCGCGGCCCGCGTTAGTTTCAGGGCTGGGGCTGGGGATAACGCGCGCTCCGAAAGCGTGCATCAGCGACCGGCGATAGGGCTTCTGGAAGTAGGACACCTTCACCATGTATACCTGGCACTCCAGGCCGAACATGCTGGTAGCCATCGCCAGCGCGCTACCCCATTGCCCTGCCCCGGTCTCGGTCGAGAGCCGCTTCACGCCTTCCTGCTTGCTGTAGTACGCCTGGGCAATCGCGGTGTTTGCCTTGTGACTGCCGACGGGGCTGGTGCCCTCGTACTTGTAGAAGATGCGGGCGGGAGTGTCGAGCGCCTTCTCCAGTCGCCTCGCCCGGTAGAGAGGAGTAGGCCGCCACAGCTTATAGATATCGCGCACTTCCTCCGGGATGTCTATATACCGCTCCTGGCTGACCTCCTGCTTGATGATCTCCATAGGGAACAGCGGGGCCAAGTCGGCCGGACCAAGGGGCTGGTTCGTGCCGGGGTGCAGCCCAGGGGCCGCGGGTGAATGGAGGTCGGCCTGAATGTTGTACCAGGAGGTAGGTATCCGGTCCTCATCGAGCAGGTACTTGGTCTGCTCGCCCGGCAGTCCCCTCTTTCCGCTAGATACGTCTGTCATTGCGCGCTCCTCTCTGAGTAGTGGTTAGTGGTTAGTGGTTAGTGGTTAGTGGTTAGAGATTAGTGATCTCCGTTCTAACCACTAACCACTAACCACTAACCACTTAAAAACAGCAACCCGCGTTCCATACGGGAACGGGGTTATCCTGCGGTAGCACCCTCGCAACCCCGCTCTCGGACGTACCGCTCTGTTCGCAGCTTTCTGGTAGCGAATTGATGTGTTAGTATAGATGCTGTGCCGGGGAGTGTCAACGGGGCTGAACGGCACTCGGCTGCCTGGCATACCGTCTTCAGGAGTTTCTACCCCTGTCTGATTCCCCGAGACAAACCTATCTCAACAGCAAAGAGACTCGCCGTCTCAACGAACAAGAAAACCTCTCAATAGAGGCTACTCGCGCGCTACCCCTGGAGGAGATACAGCAGGCCGGGCAGACGGCGGTAGGGCAGTTTGATGGGCAGCCAGTACCCGCAGCATCTCCCCCGACAGGCCAATCAATGGGGCGCAGGTTAGCTCTCAGCACCCTCATCGTGGGAGGGGCGTTCGTAGTTAGCCGGGTGCTCGGCCTGCTCCGCGAGATCGTGATAGCCGACCAGTTTGGAGTTACGGGCCAGAAGAGCGCCTATGATGCCGCTTTCGGCATACCCGACACCCTCTTCCTGCTTATCATCGGCGGGGCGGTAGGCTCAGCCTTCATCCCAGTGTTCACCAAGCTCGTGTCGGGCCGCGAAGAGGTCAAAGCCTGGCAGCTTACTTCCACCCTCATCAACGCCTCGGTGGTGCTGCTGAGTCTCGGCGGCATCGTGATGAGCTTTGCCGCGCCCGCCTTTGTCGCTTATTTGGTGGCCCCAGGCGGGGAGGTAGACCAGCAACTGGTGGTTGACCTCACGCGCGTCCTGCTGCTGTCGCCGCTGCTCATGGGCCTCGGCGGGTGGGCGCAGGGCATCCTCAACGCCCGGCAGCATTTTACTTTGCCCGCCCTCGCCCCGGTCGCCTACAACCTCTCCATCATCTTCGGCGCGGTGGCGCTCACCCCCTACTTCGGCATCTACGGCGTGGCCTGGGGCGTGGTGCTGGGCGCGGCGCTCCACTTCGGCGTACAGGTGCCCGGCCTGGTGCGCGTGGGGATGAGGTACTCGCTGCGCCTGAACTTGCGTGACAGCGGCGTAGGGGAGGTGGCGAAGCTGCTTGGACCCCGCATCGTGGGGCAGGCGGCGTTCCAGGCGAACGTAATCGGTGCCCGCGCTATCGCCACGAGCATAGCGGCGGGCAGCGTGGCCGCCTTCAATTACGCGTACCTGCTGATGATCCTGCCGCACGGCGTGTTCGCCATGTCCCTCGCCACCGTGACATTCCCGACGATGGCCGCGCTCTTCGCTGAGGGCAACCTGGAAGGCGTGCGCCTCACTCTTTCCAGGGCCGTAAGGGTGCTGCTCTTCCTGACGCTGCCTTCGGCCGCCGGTATGTACGTCCTCCGAACGGAGCTTGTGTCGGCGCTGTTCCAGTCGGGCACCTTCGACGCGCAGTCCACCGAGATGGTGGCGGGGGCGCTCGGCTATTTCGCGTTGGGCCTGGTCGCCTATGCCGTGGTGGAGGTGGTCACCAGGGCCTTCTACGCGCTGCACGACACAGCCACGCCAGTTGCGATAGCCATCGTGACGGTAGCCCTCAACCTGGGCCTCAGCGCCTTGCTCGTCTTGGGCATGGGGTGGGACCACACCGCCCTCGCCCTGAGCCTGGCCGTGAGCACGACAATCGAGATGGTGCTGCTATGGGTCTTCCTGGGCCGTAAGCTGCCGGGCTGGCGGTTGTCGAACGACGGCTTGCTGGCCTCTATTGCGAAGAGTGGACTCGCCTCCCTGGTCATGGGACTGGTGCTTGCTATCCTCATGCCCCTCCTGTGGCAGGTCCTCGGCAGCCCAACGGAGAGCAAGCTGTCAGCGGTGGTCCTGACCATCCTGGGCATCGGCATAGGCGGTGCTATCTACGCAGGCACGGCCCTCCTGCTCCGCTCGCAGGAGATAGGTGAGGCGGTCAGGCTGGTCCTGAAACGTGAAACGTGAAACGTGATGCGATTTGTGCTGCTTGGTTCGTGGATGTGAGAGAGCTTCTTGGGCGGGGACCATATTCCCCCTGTCATCCTGAGCGGAGCGAAGGATCTCAGATGGTGGCCTTGTTCCTACGTTGAACTTTCACAACCCTGGTGCGTTCTCTTCGACGGCATCCCTACTCAGATTCTTGAGATCCTTCGCTACGCTCAGGATGACAGAAGGGGCTTTGTTTCTCCACAGGCAACCGTACGGCCCTCGCGGACCCAGTAACACCAGCCGCATCACGTTTCACGTTTCACGTTTCAGCGCAGGTGCGTCCCATACGCATACGTCGCCACCACCGCGCCGCCGGAGTTGAGCAATTCCAGTGCATCGCCGCAGTTGTTCCAGATGGAGCTACGGCTGTTGAAGGTGTGGGCGTGGCCCGGCTCCGTGTAGACCTCCACCGTACCGCCTCCTGCTAGTTGGGTGCCCGCAGGAAAGGTGTAACTCTGAGAGGGGTCGTTCTTGTCGCGCAAGGTCCAGCCGCCGATGTTGGCCTGTGCCTGGCCTTTGTTGCGGAGGGTGACGCGCTCCACGCCTGATTCCTGCACGCTCGCTATCTCAACGTCGCCGGTAGCGGCAATCGCACTCTTTCTGTCTTCAGCGACAGGTTCGCAGTTAGTGCCGGGTGTGCGCTGCGGTGGCACCGTGGGCTGTGGAGCGATAGGCTCTTTGGTGGGTGCCACCGGGTCCACGGGTGGGGGAGGGTCGCCGGTGTCCACTGGTGGCCCTTGGGGATACTTCTCCCGTAACCTGTATGTACCTAGCTGGCTGAGGAGCACGTTGTGTGGCGGCTGATGCTCCGGGTGGTACTCGAACACGGCTCGCTCGAAGTACTGCACCGTGTAGGGCTTGCCATCCAAGTCGGATACCTCGCTGAACTCGTTGCTGATAGGGTAGCCCTGCTGCGGCAAGCCTCCGTGCGTCTTCCAATAGTCAAGGAACAGCCCGCCCACATGGAAGCCGGTTTCGGGGAATAGCTGGCCCCTCTGCATGTTCGGCTGCTGGCCCGGTGCTCCTGCCTCGCCATACTTGGCCCTGTAGCGGAAGGTGCCCAACTGGGAGAGCAGTACGTTGTGCGGGGGCTGCTTCTCAGGGTGGTATTCAAACACGGCGCGCTCGAAGTACTGCACCCTGTACTCCTTGCCATCCAGGTCCGACACTTCCGCGAACTCATTGCTGATAGGGAAGCCCTGTTGCGGCAGGCCGCCATGCTCCAGCCAGTACCGCAGGAAGAGACCGCGCACGCTGAAGCCTGTTTCGGGAAAGGTCCTGGTCTCCGTCTGCGCTTGGGCGTTGACCCGCGTACTTGCTGATATGGGCAAGAGTGCAGCAATCAGGACAGCGAGCACGACTAAGGTTGTAACGGCGAAAAGGCGGCTGGCTAGCTTCATGGATGCCTCCTTCCTATATTGCTTGAAGGGCCCTTCGTAGAGGTTACGCGAAACGGGTGAGGGTAGGACGATGACAGTCTACGCCAGGGGTATGGGTGCGTCAAGGTAGATTGTTCTATTGGTAACGCAAGGCATCTCCATCTTTGCTTTGTGGTTGACGCGTAAAGTGGGGCTAGAGTATAATTGCGTGATAGCGGGGTGTGGCGCAGCCCGGTAGCGCGCCTGCTTTGGGAGCAGGAGGTCACGTGTTCGAGTCACGTCACCCCGACTATTTCCCCTCCACCTATGCGCAGCCTAGCACACCTAAGAGAAAAGGCCATAGAATTGCGCACCCGGCATAACATGTCACTAGATGACATTACTGCCAGGCTGAATGTTCCGCGTACCACGGTCTACTCCTGGATCAAAGATATCCCCATTGCTCGCACGGAGAAACAGCATGCCGTCCAGAAGGCTGGCACGGCAGCAATGAGCGCAAAATACGCGGCGCGCAGGTTGGAAGCCTACAATATGGCTTATGCGCGTGCTGGTGAATTGCTGAGTGACCAGCAAATCCGGGACTTCGTTATCCTTTACCTGGGTGAAGGTAACCGCAAAGCCCGGAACTCCGTAGGTGTTAGCAATTCCAATCCTGCTATTATTCACTTCGCGCACCTGTGCATGCGCAGGCTCTCCTCAAATCCTCACTTCTACTATAGCTTTCAATACCACGCCGACCAGGACCCCGACGAGCTAAAGCAGTTCTGGGCGTCCTGCCTCGGCATCGACCCTGACTCCATCAAAGCGATCCCCAAGACAAATAGCGGCCACCTGAAAGGTAGACGCTTTGCCTGTGAATATGGTGTGTTCCAGGTCCAGGTGGGTGATACAGACTTCCGAGCACGCCTGCAAGCCCTCATGGACGCTGTGCAAGAACAATGGGCGTCAGCCGCTGATTGAGCGTGCGCTAACCTACACGCGGGATTGCTCGGCCTATAGAGGAGCAGATGGTGGGTTGATAGCGTGCTGGCAGGAGGAGTCTAGTTCAGGTGGCAAGCCCTGCACAAGTGCTAGTGAACAGTCTTGTGTTGGGAGCCGTCACCGTTGCCATTGCCGTTGCGCGCCATGTGAGCTTCCACGGCGGCCAGCAGGTCGAGGTAGTCGAACGGCTTGGGAAGGTAGCCGTTCGCTTCAATCTCTCTAGCCCACTCTTTCGCATCCTGGGCGGCGGTCATCACGACAATTGGTATCTTGATGCCCCGCTCCTTGAGTATCTGGGCAAACTGCCACCCGTCGAGCACAGGCATGCGCATGTCGAGAAGCACCAGCTTCGGCTTCACGGTCTCCAGCACGCGCAAGCCTTCTTCCCCGTTAGCCGCGCACTCTGTCGAATAACCCTCGAATTGAAGAATGTCGCACACGGTGCTCAGGATGGTCTCGTCGTCATCGACCACCAGTATCGGTCGTTTGCCAGGTATAACTTGCTCCATGTGAAACCGGCCCCCACGAGTCTAAACAGTCTACCGCCGCTTGTACCCGTGTAGTACAAGCCATATTCGTGCCACGTCAGTCTGTTTACCATCACTCATAGTAACTCAGCAGCCAATCCTGCTCGGCGTGGCGGAGGGGGTAGAGAAAAGGCCCCTTTCGGGGCCTTGAACAGGAGGAGGAGGATTTAGCAACTCTTTACACTTCTTCTGCCTCTAGCTTACGCCAGATGTCTGCCTGTGCAAATGAGGCAAAGGTACTCAGTGCAGCCACCTGGATGTACTATCCTCCGGCGGCGCGCTGGGATAGTGCTAGCTTCCTCTGTGCCCTTCTCCTTTACACCCCACGTATACTGTTGTGGACACCTACTACTTCGTGCCCTACTACAGGGCTTACGATACACACATGAGGAGGATGGAACAATGAGAACTTTGAATAGTCTTATCGTGGCGCACAGGAAATCTATCGCGGTATTGCTGGCCTCCATATTGGCGGTAGCTCTGGTCGGATTTTCCGGCTCTGTATCTGCCGGGCCCACCAAGCCGCAGGCACCCGAAGGTGGTGCCTCGTGCCCAGGAGGGCAGTGCTTCCAGGACGTGCCCCCTGGCAACCCCTTCTTCGACTACGCGAACAACCTGTATATCGACGGCGTTATAGGCGGGTATGCATGCGGCGGTCCGGGTGAGCCTTGTGTTGCACCCGCCAACAGGCCGTACTACCGGCCTGCCAGTGACGTGACCCGTGCTCAGATGACCAAGTTCGTGGACCTCGCACGCAAGCAGCCAGGCATCGACATCGATACCGACACTCACCTTCAGCCCTTGATCGTACGCACTACGGCCGCTAACGGAATGGCGGTAGTCGGGCAAACCGTCAACGGCTATGGAGTGTATGGCCTCAGCAACAATGTTGGTGTCCTGGGCTATAGCACCGGCGCCTATGGCGTGCAAGGCTACAGCACCGGTGGGTATGGCGTGTATGGCGGTTCCGGTGCTGCCGGGTATGCAGGCTACTTCAACGGGAGAGCGCATGTAACAGGCGACCTGTCGGTGGTAGGCAGCGTCTCCAAAGGAGGAGGGTCGTTCAAGATTGACCACCCCCTCGATCCAGAGAACAAATATCTGTACCATTCCTTCGTAGAAAGCCCTGATATGATGAACGTCTACAACGGCAATGTAGTGCTCGATGGAAAGGGTGAGGCAGTAGTGACCTTACCCGACTACTTTGAGACCTTGAACCAGGAGTTCAGGTACCAGCTTACCCCAATAGGTGCTCCAGGCCCTGATCTTTACATAGCCCAGGAGGTGACGGGCAACACCTTCAAGATAGCGGGAGGTAAGGCGGGCACGAAGGTCTCCTGGCAAGTGACAGGCATACGCCAGGACCCCTACGCTGAGAAGTACCGCATTCCTGTTGAGGAAGACAAGTCAGAGGAGGACCGGGGCAAGTACCTGTACCCTGACGTATACGGCCAGCCTGATAGCAAGCAGATAGGCAAGACCAACCCGCCACTGCCCAGCATTCAGGGACAGGAACTCCCGGGCACACAACCTTAGCCCAAGGCCGTTCGCACCTGGTAGAGCGAGGTCCCACCTCGGGGCCTCGCTTCCTCTTTCAGTATTGCAGACGGCAAGAGAAAAGGCCCCTTTCGGGGCCTTGAACAGGAGGAGGAGGATTTAGCAACTTCTTACACTTCTTCTGCCTCTAGCTTACGTCACATCCTCGCGCACGCACATGAGGCAAAGGTACTCAACACAGCCACCTGGATGTACTACATACTACAGACTACAGAGCCGCTAACATCCCTGCGTACCTAGCTCTCCTACTCTCCCTCGTCCTCTTCCGGCATCTCGTCGGTGATGTCTCCCACCTGTAGCGACTCGTCAACCGTGCCGTCGCCGCCGCGGTCCACGTCAAGCTCCATCGGCTGGCCGTTGCCCGCCCACTTCAGGTAGTCCACATAAACCACGTCATCGGGGTCCAGCCCAACGTCATCGGCACCGAAGACCTGCTCTCCCTGGCCGTCGTACCTGGCTACCAGCAGGCTGTACAGCGCGCTGTTGGTGTTGTCGATGCTGTCGAGGCTCAGCCAGCCTTCCTCGGTGTTGAGCGAGAGGTTTATTGCCTCGCCCGAGTCCATCTCGTAGCCTTGCACCGCGAACAGGTAGTCGGCCTCGTCAGTCTCGATACCGACCAGCATCACCGGCGACTCGTTGCTGGTGGTGCGGTACGAAAGCAGACTGCCGTCCGGCGCGATGTCCAGGATGTCCACCTGGCCGGGGTCCAGCATGATGTCGCTGACCTCCAGCACGTAGCCGGGGCCGATGAAGGTCACCGTCGACTCGCTAGGCTCGGTCAGCTCGCTGCCGTCGATGCTAATCGTGAAGTCGATGTTGGTTGGCACGTAGTAGACCGGCTCGGCCTTGACGTCCCACACGTCCACACCGAACTTGTTGGCGTTGGACTGCGCGCCGGGGATCTCGTTGACGAATTGCCCGTCCTTGAACCCGATGCTGTTGCCTTCCATGTCGGTGATCAGCAGGTTGGCGTCACCGTCAAGCCACACCTCGTTGTAGGCTGTGGCTTGTGCACCCATGCCCGGCGTCCGGCCTCCGGCGGGAGCCTCACAGAACGGGCAGAACTGCGTGGTGAGGCGCGGCTCGATTGCCGCAAGTTCCAGCGTAAAGGACTCGGCATCTCCCTCGTACTCGTCGGCCGGTTCGGAGGGGTTGGTCGAGCCTGAGTAGCGCCACGTGTCGGCGTTGGTGTCTACCTCGATGGCGCGGGCCGCCTGGGGGTAGTTGTTGTCATAGATCATGATCCAGTAGATGCCGTTGCCGCGATCTTCGACGGCGTAGGGCGTCACCGCGTGCCCACCCGTCATGTCGCGCTTGTAGAAGCCAACAGCATAGGTCTCGCTGCCCTCCGGCCCGGCCTCGAACGCCGTCATCAGGGTATTGAGGACGCCGCTGGGGGTCTGCTGTACGATGCCCTGGCGGGCAGGCTGGGTCGCCTGGGTGGTGAACCAGTAAGCGATCTCGCGCTGTAGCCGCTCGTTGCCGTCGAGTTGCAACTCGGGAACGCTCGTGCCACCGAAATCAGCCACGTTGACCTTCTTGGTGTAGAGCAGGTTGCTAAGCACGGCCATGCCTTCGCAGTGCCCCCCGCTCATGCTCTGGTTGACCTGCTCCATCCACTGCGTACCCGCCGGTGTCAGCGTGCAGTCCTCGCCCTGGATGCTCGCGCAGGCCTCGTCGCCAAACATGCGCCGCAGGTCGGCGGCAGTCAGATTGGTTACGGGTATGTCGCCGCCGTAGTTTTCAAAGCGAAAACCGTCGTTGTCGGGGCGGAAGCCGAGGTCGGCAACGTAGACGCCGCTAGTGTCAAAGCTGCCCTCGCCCGACGCGCCTATGCCTTCACCCCTCGGTGTGTCGGCCGCTGTGGTCGGCTCGGCCTCGGGATCGGTTTCGCCCCCGGCTGTGGGTTCGCCCTGCTCAACCGGTTCGCCCTCCTCGGTCGGCTCAGTGTCGGCCACTGCCTCGGTGGCTACGGCTGTCTCGGCGCTGGTGGCCGCAGTGGTGGCGGTCGGTGCTCCTGGGGTCGGATTGGTGTCTCCACCGCAGGCGACGAGCAAGAACGCCAGCAGCAAGACCAGGCTAAGATTGGTAAAACGTTTACGTTTGAACACGCAGGTCCCTCCTCTGGAACAGGGGAAAATAACGAGGCTCAATAGCTCGGCACTACCGCAATGGCTAATGGCTATACGGTTAGATCAAACCATGCGGTTTTCTGCTGAACAACCAGGATGGTGTTGTTCAACCCACATGGCAGATGATAGTACATTCCAGTATAGCAGGGTGCGTCAATCCACGGCCGCTGGCGGAATGTCTACGCCCTGCCGCACTGAGGTCCGCAGACACAGTGTCCTGGATATAGCGCGCCTTGTTGACAGAGGTGTTGTAAAACTCTCCAAGGGTTCGATCATTCACGGTGTGAGACGCCCGTCGATTGAAATCGAGGGCTACACTTTGCAAAGTCTGCCCTGCGGCAGACTGCTTCGTCTAGTAAGACCTCTTTAGACCCGACCAGTGTGCTTCAGTCCCGCAGGGACTTTTCCTTGTGTAGCCCTCGATTTCAATCGACGGGCGTCCCATATGCAAATCTAACATTCCTGGGCCTTCCTTTGAGCCTGCACTTCTTATAGCGAGATTGTCCATGCTCATTAAACTCTCGATTCTAACCTTGACTCGCATGTCCGCCAGCCGTATAATAAACTTTCGCGGGGTGTAGAGCGGCTACAAGACCTTGCCACTATTTCGCAAGAGGCCGTTCGTGCGAGCAATCGCCATCTCGACTCTGCCCTCACCCGGTCGTGGTGAGGCTTTTTGCTGCTTGATAGCCTGAACCGGCAGACGGGTCGTGCGTGAATCGTGCGTGACATTGCTTGACACTGCCGGATACCGTGTGATATAATCATTTACTGTGCGTAATTGCGCCGCGTGTAGAAAATGAGGAGAAATAATGCCCACAATTAATCAGCTAGTACGCAGGGGCAGGACGTCCGTCTCGAAGAAGACGAAGGCACCGGCTCTGCGATTTAATATGAAGCCCGGTACCAGCCTGGTGCGTCGAGGCAAGGGTTCGCCCCAGAAGCGCGGCGTGTGCACACAGGTACGTACTCAGACGCCCAAGAAGCCGAACTCGGCCCTGCGCAAGATCGCTCGTGTACGTCTGTCGAACGGTATGGAAGTGACCGCCTACATTCCGGGCGAAGGTCACAACCTCCAGGAGCACTCTGTGGTGCTTATCCGTGGTGGCCGTGTGAAGGACCTGCCGGGCTGCCGCTACCATATCATCCGCGGTACCCTCGACTCGCAAGGTGTGAAGGACCGCAAGCGTGGCCGCTCCAAGTACGGGACCAAGAACCCGGCGAAGGCGAAGAAGAAGTAGCATGTAACACGTAACGAGTAACTCGTAACGCGTAAAGAAATAGTCGCTAGGCACGAAGTGTGCTGTAAAGATTAGCCAGTATTACGGGTTACGTGTTACGGGTTACACGTCACAAAGAGAGTGTATAACGCACGCCCACGGGCGTGTGGTTACCCTAATCAGGTAGCTGCAAAGCATGGGAACCGTCCCGTGCGCCGTGTGCGATGCGAACAAGCATCTAGTTGGCGCAGGGCGGTTCTCGTTTTTTTGCGCCGACAACAATAAATCCGAAGTCCGAAATCCGAATTCCCGAATGGAGGAATTGAATGCCACGACGAGGTAGATACGAGAAGCACCCGACGCTGCCCGATGCCAAGTACAACAACGTGCTGGTAGCCCGCTTTGTGAACAAGCTCATGGTGCGCGGCAAGAAGAGCACCGCCGAGACGATCATCTACAACACGATTGACGAGCTTGAGCGCCGCGCCAAGCGCCCCGGCCTCGAAGTGTTCGAGCAGGCCCTGCGCAACGCCACGCCCGTGATCGAAGTGAAGCCCCGGCGCGTCGGTGGCGCTACCTACCAGGTGCCCGTCGAAATCAAGGGCGACCGCCGCCAGTCGCTGGCTATCCGCTGGCTCATCGGTGCCGCCCGCAAGCGCAACGGCAAGACGATGACCGACAAGCTGGCTAACGAGCTGATGGACGCCGCCAACAACACCGGCGTGACCATCAAGCGCCGCGAAGACACCCACAGGATGGCCGAGGCCAATAGGGCGTTCGCACACTACAGATACTAACGATTTGGGAATTGGGATTTAGGATTTCGGATTTAGTTGAATTCGAGCAAATCCGAAATCCGCATTCCGAAATCCCAAATGGAGGAATACAGTGCCCAGAGCCTTTTCTCTGGAAAAGACCAGAAACATAGGAATCATAGCGCATATAGACGCCGGTAAGACCACCACCACCGAGCGCATCCTTTACTATACCGGCCGCATCTATAAGATCGGTGAAGTACATGATGGCTCCGCTACGATGGACTGGATGGACCAGGAGCGCGAGCGTGGTATCACTATCACCGCCGCTGCTACCACCGCCGAGTGGAAGGACCACCGCGTCAATATCATAGATACTCCCGGCCACGTGGACTTCACGGTCGAGGTGGAGCGCTCCCTGCGCGTGCTCGACGGTGGCGTGGTCTGCTTCGATGCCGTGGCCGGTGTCGAGCCGCAGTCCGAGACGGTGTGGCGACAGGCCGACCGCTATGGCGTGCCCCGCATCTGCTACGTGAACAAGATGGACCGCACCGGTGCCAACTTCTGGCGCACGATTGAGATGATCAAGGACCGCCTGGGCGCTACCCCCGTGCCCATCCAGCTTCCCATCGGCGTCGAGCAGGCATTCAAGGGCCTCATCGACCTGATTGAGAACAAGGCATACATATATACAGACGATCTCGGCACCGTGATGGAGTCGTCCGACATCCCCGCTGACATGCGCGACGATGTCGCCGTCCAGCGCGAGAAGATGATTGAATCCATTGTGGAGAGCGACGATGAGCTGACCCTGCGCTACCTGGAGGGTGAGGAGATCACCCCCGAGGAGCTAAAGGCCGCCCTGCGCCGCGCCACCCTGACCACCCGCCTCGTGCCGGTGCTTGCCGGTTCGTCGCTGAAGAACAAGGGCGTACAGCTCTTGCTCGACGCGGTTATCGAGTACCTGCCCTCGCCGCTGGACGTGCCGCCCGTAAAGGCGCAGCTCCCCGGCTCCGATGAGTGGATGGAGATCCCGACCGACGAGAACGCCCCCTTCTCCGCGCTCGTCTTCAAGATCGTGGCCGACCCCTTTGTGGGCCGCCTGGCTTACTTCCGCGTCTACTCCGGCAGGCTCTCTTCCGGCTCCTACGTGCTGAACAGCACCAAGGGCAAGAAGGAGCGCGTTGGCCGCCTGCTCCAGATGCACGCCAACCACCGCGAGGACATCCAGGAAGTATACGCCGGTGACATCGCGGCTATCGTGGGCCTGAAAGAGACCTTCACCGCCGATACGCTCTGCGAACCGGGCAGCCAGGTCATACTGGAGAGCATCAAGTTCCCCGAGCCGGTCATCTCCATCGCCGTGGAGCCTAAGACCAAGTCGGACCAGGACAAGATGGACAACGCCTTGATACGCCTGGCCGAGGAAGACCCCACCTTCAAGGTGAGGACCGACCCCGACTCGGGCCAGGTGCTCATCGCGGGTATGGGTGAGTTGCACCTCGAAGTGCTGCTCGACCGCATGTTCCGCGAGTACAAGGTCGAGGCCAACCGCGGTCGCCCGCAGGTGGCCTACAAGGAGACCTTTGCCGCACCTATCCGCGTGCGTGGTACCCACAAGCGCCAGACCGGCGGTCGCGGCCAGTATGGCGACGTAACAGTGGAGTTCGAGCCGCAGACCCGTGGCGGTGGCTACGAGTTCGTCAACAAGATCGTGGGTGGCGCTATTCCGAAGGAGTACATCTCCCCCGTTGACAAGGGCATCCGCGGCAAGATGGAAGCCGGTGGACGTGCGGGCTACCCCATCGTGGACCTCAAAGCTACCCTGGTGGACGGCTCGTACCACGAAGTAGACTCGAGCGAAATGGCCTTTGAAATCGCCGGTTCGCTGGCCTTGCAAGAGGCCGTGGAGCGGGGCAAGACCTCTATCCTTGAGCCTATCATGAAGATCGAGATAACCGGCCCCGAGCAGTTCATGGGCGACATCATCGGTGACCTGAACAGCCGCCGAGGCCACATCGAGGGTACCGAGCAGAAAGCGGGCGGCGTGGTTATTCGCGGGTTCGTGCCCCTAGCTAACCTGTTCGGCTACACCACCGACCTCCGCTCGATGACCCAGGGCCGCGCTTCTTCCTCGTTCGAGTTCGATCACTACCAGGAAGTGCCTCAGGCGGTGGCGACAGAGCTTATCGCCAAGGCAAAAGCATAGCAACATCCAGGGGGCGAACCCTCAACCAGTTCGCCCCCTCTGTATGCCCTCCACACCGAAGGGTAGTAAGACTACAGGCGGTAATACTTGTTTCACAAGTACGTAACAGGAGCTAACGAACAACATGGCTGAAAAGACCAAAATACGGATCAGGCTCAAGGCGTTCGATCATAGGATACTCGACCAGTCTGCCGCGCAGATAGTCGAGACCGCCGAGCGCACCGGGGCGCGGGTGGCAGGCCCGGTGCCGCTGCCCACGAAGATCGAGAAGTTCTCCGTGATACGCTCGCCCTTCATCGACAAGGACTCGCAGGAGCAGTTCGAGCTTCGCACTCACAAGCGGCTGATCGACATCGTGGAGCCGAACCAGAAGACGATCAACGCCCTGATGAGGCTCAACCTCCCAGCGGGCGTGGACGTAGAGATCCGCTAAGGGTCTTGGATCTACAACTTCCGCCTTGTCCAGGCTGCGGTGCCAACATGATGGTCGCGTACCGGAGCGAGGCGGCACTTAACAACTTAGTATGGACCTGTAGGGCGTGCGGTGCTACGTTCATCTACAACGCTGAGTACCAACTGGTGCCCTACCACCTGGAGCTTTACGTGCCGGCCTGCCCCACCTGTGGCAGCGACATGATAGCTCTAGGTACGTCCAGTGAGAAGGTCCCACAGGCAGGCATAGGCGAAAACTGGTCCTGCAAAGCCTGCGGGGAAGTAATCAACATTTAGCGGGAATCTTGCCTCGGCATCTCGACGCCGCAAGGACCCGGTGGGAATTAGTAATTACGAATTACTAATTACGAATTACGGGGAAGTCACAATTCACGGGAAAATCTCAATTCGTAATTAGTAATTCATAATTCGTAATTCCGCACTACGGGGCGGGTAAGCGAAACTCCAGGAAAGGGAGCAAGTACCGAATATGATAAAGGCACTTATAGGTAGAAAGCTGGGCATGACCCAGGTATTCGAGGCGGGGGGCATCGCTACCGGAGTTACGGTGATCGAAGCCGGTCCCTGCATCGTGACGCAGGTGAAGTCGGTTGACACTGACGGCTACCGGGGCGTGCAGCTTGGCTGGGAGACCGTTGAAGAGGACAGGCTCACCCAACCGGAGCGCGGCCACCTTCGCAAGAAGAAGCTGCCCCTGGTCCGCCGCCTCCGCGAAGTACCCGTAGACGAGGCGGGCGACGACCCCAAGCTGGGCGACCGCATTGATGTAACGATGTTCGCGGCTGGCGAGATCATTGACATAATCGGCACCAGCAAGGGCAAGGGTTTCGCCGGTGTGATGAAGCGACACGGCTTCCGCGGCGGCAAGCGCACCCACGGCCAGTCCGACCGCCAGCGCCACCCCGGCTCCATCGGCCCCGGCTCGACCCCCGGCCGCGTCTTCAAGGGCACCCGCATGGCAGGCCGCATGGGCAACGACCGCGTTACCGTGCAGAACCTGCGCATCGTCTCGATAGACACGGAGCGCAACCTAATCATGGTGAAGGGTGCCGTCCCCGGACCCACCAACGGCATGGTATTTGTCCGCAAGGCTGTAAAGGCGAAGAAAAAGTAATTACGAATTACTAATTACGAATTACGAGAAGAAAACCTGTAATTCGTAATTAGTAATTCGTAATTCTCCGAAGGAGATAGACAGTGCAAGCTAACGTTTACAATCTGGCGGGCGAGGTGGTCCGGAGCATCGAACTGGACGACGCGATTTTTGGCATCGAGCCTAACATGGCTGTGGTGCACCAGGCGGTCGTCCGGCAGCAGGCCAACGCCCGCCAGGGTACCGCTAACACGAGGACCCGCGCGGACGTCCGGGGCGGCGGTCGCAAGCCGTGGCGCCAGAAGGGCACGGGTCGCGCTCGCCAGGGTTCTACCCGCTCGCCCCAGTGGGCGCATGGTGGTGTGGTCTTCGGCCCGCACACCCGCTCCTACGAGCAGCCCATGCCCCGCAAGATGCGCCGCCTGGCGATCCGCTCGGTACTGTCGGGCAAGGCCCGCGACGGCCAGTTGGTGCTGGTGGAGAGCTTCCAGGATATCGAGCCACGCACCCGCGTGATGTCCGACACCCTGAAGAACCTGAACATCACCGATAAGAGCAGCGCCCTCATCTTCACCACCGGCGAGACCAACCTGTTGCAGGCCGCCTCTAACCTGAACAAGGTGAAGACGTTGAGCGCCCACCTCCTCAGCGTGGTGGACATGCTCAAGTACGACTACGTGGTCCTGCCGATCCCCTCGCTGGAAGTGGTGACCTCGATCCTCGGCAATCAGGGCGGCCGCAACAAGCACGAGCTAAACGGCGACGGTGCTGAGGAAGCAGAAACTCCTCGCGAGACGCCTCGTGCGGGCGCTCCCACCCTGAACTACACCACGACCGCCGAGGTGCAGGCCGAGGCAGCGACTATTGCTGCTGCTAACACGGCTGACACCGCCAATATCACCGCAGACGCCACGACTGACACTACGGACGAAGCGACCGCCGACACGGGTGTTGAGGCCGGGAGCAGCGATGACACCAGCAGCCTGGCCGATGTGGATGTAACCGCTACGGCTGCCGAGGCAGGCGACACCGAGGAGGAAGCATAAGATGCCGCACATTTATCAAGTACTGCGCCGCCCGATGATGACGGAGCGCAACACCTACCTGATGGAAGAAGGTCGCTACACCTTCGAGGTAGCGCCCGACGCCAACAAGATACAGATTAAGGAAGCAGTGGAGCGCACGTTCGACGTGACGGTGCTCGCGGTGAACACCCTGAACGTGCACCGCAAGCGCACCCGCGAACGCACCCGCTTCCGTGGCTACAAGCCCGGTTTCAAGAAGGCCATCGTGACGCTGGCCCCCGGCGACCGGATAGAGATCTTCGAGGGAGTGTAGGCTGAAACATGGCTCTGAAACGTGAAACGTGAAACGTGATGGTACATCAAGCACCATCGCGGCTTACATAGGATCACATAACCCTAACCGCATCACGTTTCACGTTTCACGTTTCACGTTTCACGTTTCAGACATAGGAGCAACGCGCATGCCTGTAAAAGTTTACAAGCCTACCTCCGCGGGACGCCGCTTTATGAGCGTCTCGACGTTCGAGGAGATAACCAAGAAAAGGCCGGAGAAGTCGCTGCTAGAGCCTCAGAAAAGCTCCGGTGGCCGCAACAACACGGGCCGCATCACCACGCGCCATCGTGGTGGTGGTCACAAGCAGCACTATCGTATCATCGATTTCAAGCGGAACAAGCACGGCATACCCGCCAAGGTAGCGGGCATCGAGTACGATCCCAATCGCTCGGCCCGCATCGCCCTGCTGCACTACGCCGACGGCGAGAAGCGCTACATCCTCTCCCCGCTTAACCTGCGCGTGGGCGATACCCTGATGTCGGGCGAGCAGGCGGAGATACGCATCGGCAACTCCCTGCCCCTCCGCCGCATCCCGCTCGGTACGCAGATCCACAACATAGAGCTGAACATCGGCAGGGGCGGCCAGATGGTCCGCAGCGCCGGTGCCTCGGCTCAGTTGATGGCCCGCGACGAGACTTACGCGCAGGTGCGCCTCCCTTCCGGTGAGGTACGCATGGTGCACGTGAACTGCATGGCTACTATCGGCCAGGTAGGCAACGTGGACCACGAGAACGTGCGCATCGGCAAGGCGGGGCGCTCCCGCTGGCTCGGCAGGAGGCCCACCGTCCGTGGTGCCGCCATGAACCCTGTGGACCACCCGCACGGTGGTGGTGAAGGTCGCGCCCCTCGTGGCGGCCAGCCCCAGACCAAGTGGGGGAAGCCGGCCCAGGGCTACCGCACCCGCAACAACAAGCGCACCGACAAGTTTATCATTCGTGGTCGCCGCCGTGGCCCTCAGGCCGCCGGTAAAGGACAGAGATAATTTGGGAATTGGGATTTCGGATTTTGGATTTGTTCCGTATCCAACTAAATCCGAAATCCGCATTCCGAAATCCCAAATGGAGGAAATATGACTCGTTCGGCTAAAAAGGGACCATACGTAGACGCGAACCTGGAAGAGAAGATTCTCAGCATGAACTCCAGGAACGACCGGCGCTTGATAAAGAGCTGGGCGCGCGCCAGCACGATTACCCCCGACATGGTGGGGCACACGATTGGCGTGCACGACGGCCGCCGCCACATCCCGGTGTACGTCACCGAGAACATGGTCGGCCACAAGCTCGGCGAGTTCGCCCCCACCCGCTTCTACAAGGGGCATGGCAACAAGGCCGAGAGAAGCACGAGACTGAAGTAGGGTTCTGAAACGTGAAATGTGATGGTACAAAGAGCACCATCGCGGCTCACACAGGACCACGTAACACAAACCGCATCACGTTTCACGTTTCACGTTTCAGATACAGGAGATAGAGATGGAAGTAAAAGCAACCGCCAAGTACATACACCGCTCGCCCCGCAAGATCCGCCTGGTGGTGGACGCGGTGCGCGGCAAGCAGGTTGACGAGGCTATCGCTATCCTGCGGTTCCTGCCCCAGGGCGGAGCTAAGGAAGTAGCGAATGTCGTCAAGAGCGCGGCCGCCAACGCCGAGAACAATTTCCAGATGCTGCGCGAAGACCTGTTCGTCAAGCGCATCTACGCCGATGAAGGGCCTGTGTTCAAGCGGTTCCGCGCTCGCTCGCGTGGTATGGCCTCGCCCATCCTCAAGCGCACCAGCCACCTCACAGTGGTAGTCGAAGAGAAAGAAGCCTAGCGAATTCTTAATTCTTAATTCTTAATTCTTAATTGGCGTGGTGCCCGAACGGCCTTCTTCAATTAAGAATTAAGAATTAAGAATTAAGAATTCCCCAGAAGGGGGTATACATGGGACGCAAAGTCCACCCGACAAGTTTCAGACTTGGTATAATTAAAGATTGGCAGTCCAGGTGGTTCGCTGACAGGAACTACTCGGACTTGCTGCTGGAAGACATACGAATTCGCAAGACGGTGGGCCAGCGTCTCACCGGTGCGGCTCTCTCGAAGATCGAGATTCAGCGCTCGGCCAACCAGATCGAGGTGACCCTGCACACGGCCAAGCCCGGCGTCGTCATCGGCAAGGGCGGTACGTCGGTAGACCTGCTGCGCAAGGACCTCGAGACGATGACCGGCAAGAAGGTCAAGATCAACATCGAGGAAGTGAAGCAGCCGGAGTTGGACGCTTACCTGGTAGCCGAGAGCATCGCCGAGCAGATAAGCCGCCGTGTCTCCTACCGGCGTGCTATGAAGCAGTCCGTGCTACGTGCACAACGGTCGGGTGCCAAGGGCGTGCGGGTGCGCATCAGCGGCCGCCTGGGTGGTGCCGAAATGGCCCGCTCGGTGTGGGAGCGCGAAGGCCGCGTGCCTCTGCACACAATCCGCGCCGACATAGACTACGGTCAGGTGCACGCTCACACTACCTACGGCCGCATCGGCGTGAAGGTCTGGATCTACAAGGGCGACATAATCGAGCGCAAGGGTGGCGACGCCCTTCTGCAGCAGGACCGCCCGATGGCGACCGCCCAGCCGCGTGTGGACCGGCCTGACAGGCCCGACCGCCGCGACCGCCCGCCTCGACGCGATGGCGACGGTGGCCCCGGACGTAATGACCGTGGTGATCGCGGCCCTCGTGGCGGCGGTGGCGGTGGAGACCGTGGCGGACGTGGTGGCCGTAACGACGGCCCTAGCTTCCGCGGTGGCAACTCGCCGCAGTTCGGCGGCGCGGCCCGCAACCCTGACGCACGCGGCCCCCGCCCCGAGCGACCGCAAGCCCCCAGGAACGATGCCCCCGCACAGGAGGCCCCGGTCCAGGCACCCGAAACAACCACTAACGAAGGTGGAGCGGAGTAACTTATTATGTTGATGCCGAAAAGAGTAAAGCACCGCAAGCAGCACCGTGGCAAGCGCGGCGGTGAGGCCCAGCGCGGTAGCAGTGTGGCTTTTGGCGAGTTTGGTTTGCAGGCCCTCGGCGCTGCCTGGATTGACAGCCGCCAGATAGAGTCGGCCAGGCGCGCCATCACCAATCACATCAAGCGCGGTGGTAAGGTGTGGATACGCATCTTCCCCGACAAGAGTGTGACCGCCAAGCCCGCCGAGACCCGTATGGGTTCCGGTAAGGGCGCTCCCGACCACTGGGTGTCCGTGGTCAAGCCGGGCCGCATACTGTTCGAGTTGAGCGGCGTGCGCGAGGACGTAGCTGCCGAGGCGATGCGCAAGGCGGGGCACAAGCTCCCGATCCCGACGCGCTTCGTGAAGCGAATAGCCGAGGGCAGCGCCGTTCCCGAGCCTGAGCCGGAGCCGGAGGACGAGGAGGAATAGGATGAAGACTGAAGAGATTCGCGACCTGTCCAACCACCAACTTCGCCAGCGCATTGAGGATGCTCGCCAGGAGCTTTTCAACCTCCGCTTCCAGGTGGAGACGCGCAAGACGAAGAACACCAGCGGCATACGTAACACCCGCCGGGACATCGCTCGCCTGGAAACCGCCCTCCGCGAGCGCCAGCTTATAGCTGAGTACACCGGCGAGGAGTTTGACGAGGGCGACGAGACGGCCATCGCTGTCTCCACACCGGAGCAGCCGCGCCGCCGAGGCCTGTTCGGCCTGGGGCGGAAGAAGTAATTACGAATTACTAATTACGAATTACGGGCACAAGACCCGATGGTTCGTAATTACCGGCTGATAATTCGTAATTAGTAATTCGTAATTCGTAATTAGTAATTCGTATCGAGGTGAGGAATGCCAAGGAAATCTAAGAAAGAGCAGCCGCAGGCGGTGGTGGTGGAGCAGGTCGTAGACCCGAACGCCAAGACCACGCCGATGATTGACGGCCAGCTTCCCGAGTATTTGCAGAGCCGCCAGGTCGAGCAGGGCCGCGTGGTGTCGGACAAGATGACGAAGACGGTTGTGGTGTCGGTCGAGCGCCGCATCCAGCACCCGATCTACAAGAAGGTGATGCGCCGCTCCGTGAGGTTCATGGCCCACGACGAGATAGGCGCCCACCCCGGCGACACCGTTCGCATCATGGAAATCCGCCCCATGAGCCGTCACAAGCGCTGGCAGGTTATCGAAATCGTACAGCGTGCGGAACAAGTCTAAGTAATTACGAATTACGAATTAGTAATTACGAATTGGGAAGAAACCTGTAATTAGTAATTCGTAATTCCCCGGAGGGGCAGATGATACAGCAAGAGTCAAGGCTGCGTGTGGCGGACAATACGGGAGCTAAAGAGATCCTCTGCATCCATGTGATGGGTGGGCACAGGAGGAAGTACG
Source organism: Chloroflexia bacterium (assembly GCA_036388595.1). GTDB lineage: Bacteria > Chloroflexota > Chloroflexia > QHBQ01 > JADMIH01 > JADMIH01. The sequence goes on along the minus strand of DASVRN010000265.1, from coordinate 28,353 downwards.
CTAGCGTGGGCGATGTGATCGTCGCCGCCGTGAAGAGCGCTACCCCTGGTGGGACCGTGAAGAAGGGCGAGGTGGTACGTGCCGTGATTGTACGCACCGCCAAGGAATACAAGCGCCCGGACGGCTCGCACATCAGGTTCGATGACAACGCGGCGGTTATAATCAACGCCCAGAACGCCCCGCGCGGCACTCGCATCTTCGGCCCCGTGGCCCGCGAGTTGCGCGAGAGGCAGTTCATGAAGATTATTTCGCTGGCACCGGAAGTTCTCTGATTTTAGGTTTTGGATTTTAGATTGCCCTCAGGTGCATCAAATCCAAAACCTAAAACCCAAAATCCAAAATGGAGTCAAAGATGAACATCAAGCGTGACGATACCGTGCAAGTAATCGCCGGTAAGGACAGGGGCAAGCGCGCCAAGGTGCGTGAAGTGCGCCCTGCCGACAACAAGGTAATAGTCGAAGGCATAAACATCGTCAAGAAGCACACGAAGGGCCGGGCAGGCGCTCGCCAGGCGGGCGTAGTAGAGCAGGAAGCGCCGTTGTGGGCCAACAAGGTAATGCTTGTCTGCCCCAACTGCACCAAGCCCGTGCGCGTGGGCCACACCGAGCTAGCCGACGGCAAGCGCGTCCGCGTCTGCCGCAACTGCGGCGAGACCTTCGACCGCGACGCTAACGAGGAGAAGTGGGGCGGGCGGCGCTAGCGCCGAATTACGAATTAGCAATTACGAATTACTAATTGGGTGAGCTAAGCGACATCTCGTAATTCGTAATTCGTAATTAGTAATTCCACGAAGTGGATAGGAGATAGAAGAGTGGCTAAGAACGATAACAAAGACCAGCAAGGCAACAAGGGGAACCAGGGGAACCGCGACGGTGCCCAGGCTCAGGCTGCTGCCTCCACTAATGGGCGGGGCGACGGTGCCGCTGCTGTTGCGACCGTGCCTGATGGGTACGTGCCTCGCATGAAGGCGCGGTACGCGGAGGACGTGGTGCCGGCGCTCATGCGCGACTTCGGGTACGCCAACACGATGCAGGTGCCCCGCTTAAAGAAGATCGTAATCAATATCGGTATGGGCTCCGAGGCTCGCGAGAACGCCAAGGCGCTCGACAACGCGGCAGGCGACATTACGCAGATTACCGGCCAGAGGCCCGTGATCACCAAGGCCAAGAAGTCTATCGCCCAGTTCAAGCTGCGCGCCGGCATGCCAATCGGCGTGATGGTGACGTTGCGGGGCCCTCGTATGTGGGAGTTCTTCGATAAGCTGGTGAACATATCGCTGGCTCGCGTGCGCGACTTCAGCGGTGTGTCGCCTAGCTCGTTCGACGGGCACGGCAACTTCACCCTGGGTCTGCGCGAGCAGCTTATCTTCCCGGAAATCGACTACGACCGGATCGACAAGATACGCGGCATGGAGGTAGTAATCGTCACCTCCGCCAACACCGACGAAGAAGGCCGCCGCCTGCTCGAACTGATGGGCATGCCGTTCAGGAAATAAGCGACGATTTCGGATTTGGGAATTCGGATTTCGGATTTAGTTGATATCCGGGTAAATCCGAATTCCCAAATCCGAATTCCCAAATGGAGGAACCATGGCTAAGAAGTCACTGATCGTAAAGTCCAACCGCGACCCGAAGTTCCCGGTGCGCCAGCACAACCGCTGCAAGGTGTGCGGCAGGCCCCGCGCCTTCATACGGAAGTTCGGCCTGTGCCGCATCTGCTTCCGCGAGAACGCATCCGCAGGCCGTCTGCCCGGCGTCGTAAAGTCAAGCTGGTAGGAAGAGATTTGGGAATTGGGATTTCGGAATGCGGATTTGTTTGGAAATCAGCCAAATCCGAAATCCCAATTCCCAATTCCCAAATCCCAAATCGGAACAACACTGCTTAGGACGGTCGAATGGCCGTCGCCGCAAGGAGAATTGAACGGCTTATGAACATGACAGACCCTATCGCCGATATGCTGACCCGCATCCGCAATGGTAGCATGGCGCGGCACCAGAGCGTGCTGATACCGGCCTCTGGCATCAAGATGAACATCGCCCGCATCCTCAAGGACGAGGGATTTATTAGAGATTACGATATCCCCGCTGAGATGGGCGGCCGCATGTTCCGCGTGTGGCTCAAGTACGGCGCGGACAAGCGTCCCGTGGTGACCGGCCTCAAGCGCGTCAGCAAGCCCGGCCTGCGCATTTACAGCAAGCGCAACGACATCCCGATGGTGCTCAATGGCCTCGGCCTCACAATCGTCTCCACCCCTCAGGGCGTGATGAGCGGTCGCGAAGCCTGGCAGAAGAACCTCGGGGGCGAGGTACTTTGTCAAGTCTGGTAAGAAGAGATTTGGGATTTCGGATTTAGGATGTCGGAATTGTTGGATATCTACTAAATCCGCATTCCGAAATCCCAATTCCCAAATGGAGGAATAGCAATGTCTCGAATTGGCAATAGACCTGTTCCCGTGCCGAAGGGTGTGACCGTTGAGATTGACGGCCAGACGGTGCGAGTGAAGGGTCCGAGGGGCAACCTGGAGCAGTCGTTCCGCCCCGACGTTAGCATAGAGCAGCAGGACGGCCAGATTATCGTGGCCCGCCCGCAGGAGACCAAGACCGTGCGCGCCCTCCAGGGCCTGACCCGGACGCTCATCAACAACATGGTAGTCGGCGTGACCGAGGGTTATACGCGGACGCTGGAAATCTCCGGTGTGGGCTATCGCGCCGCCAAGGATGGTAGCTCCCTGGTGCTGTCGCTCGGCTTCTCGCACCCCGTGCGCGTCGAGCCGCCCTCCGGCATCACCTTCAACGTGGAGACGCCCACCCGCGTCAGCGTGGCAGGCATCGACAAGCAACTGGTAGGCGAGCAGGCGGCCCAGATCCGCAAGCTCAAGCCCCCCGAGCCGTACAAGGGCAAGGGCATCATCTTCCAGGGCGAGCGCATCCGCCGCAAGGCAGGCAAGGCCGGTAAGGTCGGCGGTAAGAAGTAGGTTTCTGAAACGGAGTTCTGAAACGTGAAACGTGAAACGTGATGGTACATCAAGCACCATCGCGGCTCACACAGGACCAAATAGCACAAACCGCATCACGTTTCAGAACTCCGTTTCAGACACGCGCCTGTATTGACCAGGCAACCAGAGAAGAGGTAAAGGAACAATGAGACAGAAACCACATGAGATGTCGCCGCGCCAGAAGCGGCACAACCGGGTCAGGGCGAGGGTGACGGGCACGCCGGAGCGCCCGCGCTTGAACGTCTTCCGCAGCCTGAACCACATCTACGCCCAGGTTATAGACGACACCCAGGGCCACACCCTGGCCGCCGCCTCTACACAGGACCAGGGCGTGACTGAGGCTCCCAAGATCGAGCAGGCGAAGGCCGTGGGCCAGCTTGTCGCCGAGCGGGCCAAGGCGGCAGGCATCACAAAGGTCGTATTTGATCGCGGTGGCTACCTGTACCACGGACGCATCAAGGCTCTCGCCGACGGTGCCCGTGACGGAGGACTGGACTTCTAGATTTGGGAATTGGGATTTCGGATTTCGGATTTAGTTGATATCCGAGCAAATCCGAAATCCGAAATCCTAAATCCCAATTGGAGGAATTATGGCACGAATGGATAGAAATACAGTCGCCGACTTCGAGGAGAAGCTGGTGCAGGTGAACCGCGTATCCAAGGTGGTAAAGGGTGGACGGCGGTTCAACTTCAGCGCGGTCGTGGTGGTCGGTGACGGGCACGGCACGGTTGGCGCAGGCACGGGCAAAGCCTCCGAGGTGCCGGACTCGATCCGCAAGGCCACCGATGATGCGCGCAAGCACATGATCCGGGTGCCCCTGGTTGGCTCGACCATCCCCCACGAGGTGCGCGTGTCCTACGGCGCGAGCACCGTGCTCCTGAAGCCTGCGGCCCCCGGTACCGGCGTGATTGCGGGTGGCGGCGTGCGCCCCGTGCTGGAAGCGGCAGGCGTGAAGGACGTGCTGAGCAAGTCGCTCGGCAACAACAACCCGGTCAACCTGGTGCGCGCCACCCTGCTGGCCCTCTCGCGGCTTCACTCGGTGGAGAGCGAGGCATTGCGCCGGGGCATCCCGCAGGACGAGATGGAGCGCCGCCTCTACCGCAAGGACTTCGCGGTGCTGAAGGCGCAGGCGGCGGGCCACGCCCCCGTAGTCACACCTCGCGAGCCTGCGGCCTTGAACGCTTCGCCCGCCGGGTTCCGCACAGCGGAGTCGGAGCGCAAGTACAAGGGCGGTCCTGGCGACAGGGGTCCCGCGGGTGGTGGCCCTGGTGGCGGACCGGGCGGCGGACGCGGTGGCCGCAACGAGCGTGGCGGTGGAGACCGTGGCGGTCGCGGCGGCGCTGGCGGACCGGGCGGACAAGGAGGCGGACGTGGACGCGGCTAACACCACCAAGACCGTGCGCCTGACCTGGGTCCGCAGCGACATCGGCTACCCCAAGGACCAGAAGGCCACAATAAAGGCCATCGGCTTCAAGCGCCTCAACCAGACGCTCGAGCTACCAGACTCCCCCCAGCTACGCGGCCAGATTTTCAAGGTCAAGCACATGCTGAAGGTGGAAGACTAATTCGATTTTGGATTTTAGGTTTTGGATTTTGGATTGATTGAGTTAATCCAAAACCTAAAATCCAAAATCGCCACAGTGTGACGGCTTTGTGCCGATAACGCGAGGCGCTTTGTGCGTCGACGAAAGGATTTGTACAGTGAAACTTGGTGATATCAGGCCGCCTAAGGGCTCTAACAAGGACCGCAAGCGCGTCGGTCGTGGTCATGGCTCCGGCTATGTAAAGACGGCGGGCAAGGGTACCAAGGGCCAGAAGGCCCGCACCGGCGGCAACACTCGCCCCGGCTTCCAGGGCGGCCAGACCCCTATCCAGCAGCAACTTCCCTACAAGCGTGGCTTCACCAACATCTGGTCGGTGCGCTACAACATCGTGAACCTGGACCAGCTTTCCGAACTGGACGCGGACACCCAGGTGACCCCCGAACTCCTCACCGAGGCCGGGTTGGTGCGCGATACCAGCAAGCACCTGAAGATACTGGGCGACGGCGAGCTGACCCAGGCCCTGCACGTCTCGGCCCACAAGGTCAGCGAGAGCGCCCGCCAGAAGATAGAGGCCGCCGGTGGCACCGTCACCTTGATCGAGGTCGAGGCCCAGCCGCGCCGCTCGAAGGGACGCTCCGAGGCCCCGGTACGCGCTCACCAGGCCAGGCTGGCCGCGCGCGGTAACGCCAATAACACGACGGAAGGATAAGCGGCGATGCTTACGGCTGTTATTAATGCTTTCAAGATAGGCGACCTGCGCCGCAAGATCTTCTTCACCCTGGCTATGCTGGTGGTGTTCCGTCTTGTGGCGCACGTACCCGTGCCGGGCGTGGACTTCAACGCCCTCCGCAACGCATTCGACCAGAGCAACGCCCTCAGCGGCCTGTTCAACATACTGGCGATTTTCTCCGGCGGCGCGCTGCAAAACTTCTCGGTGGCGGCTATGGGCGTTTACCCCTACATCACCGCCTCGATTATCATCCAGCTACTCACCGGCGTTATCCCGCGCCTTACCGAACTGAGCAAAGAGGGTGAGGCGGGCCGCAACCAGATCAACAAGTACACCCACTGGCTCACGCTCCCGCTGGCGACTTTGCAGGCGTTCGGCCAGGCCCAGCTTTTGCAGACCCAGTTTGGCGCCCTCCCCGGCTTCAACATCACGAGCAACTTCTTCTATAGCATGGTCGTGATCCTGAGCCTGGTGTGCGGCACGATGTTCCTGGTCTGGATAGGCGAGCTTATCACTGAGAACGGCATCGGGCAGGGCATCTCCATCATCATCTTCGGTGGTATCGTATCCAGCATACCGGCTACGCTATTCCAGCTTGTGGCAACGGGTGAAGCAGGCGCGGGCTTCTTCAGCCTTCTCCTGTTCATAGCCCTTGGCCTGATAACGGTGGTGGGCATCATCATGGTGAACGAAGGCCAGCGCCGCATCCCGGTGCATTATTCGCGCTCGGTTATGCGCGGCGGCCGCATGATGAGGCAGGCAGGCACCTCGTTCATACCTCTGCGTGTGAACTCGTCGGGCATGATCCCGCTCATCTTCGCCCTGTCCATCATGGCCTTTCCCGCCATCGTGTCGGGCTTCTTCCTGGGTGCGTCTTCGCAGGGCGTGCGCGACGTGGCAGGCTTCTTCTACAGCTTCTTCCAGCCGACCACGGCCCAGTACAACATCATATACTTCCTGATGGTGGTGCTGTTCACCTTCTTCTACACGAGCGTGGTCTTCAACCAGCAGCGCATCGCGGAGAACCTTCAGAAGTCGGGCGGCGCTATACCGGGCATACGTCCGGGGCAGAACACCGACAGGTTCCTCAACACGGTGCTCACCCGCATCACTGTGGCGGGCGCTGTGTTCCTGGGCACGGTGGCAATCGCTCCCTGGATCGTGTCTCTCATCACGGGCGTGCAGCTGCTCAACTTCAGCTCTACGGCCCTGCTGATCGTGGTGGGTGTCGCTATCGACACGATGAAGCAGCTTGAATCGCAGTTGCTCATGCGCCGCTACGAAGGCTTCATTAACAGGTAAATACCTCCACACACGCACGTGGTTCTGAAACGTGAAACGTGAAACGTGATGGAGGTGAGAGTAACAGGTACGTCTCTTGGGAACAGGAGCACGGCCGCATCACGTTTCACGTTTCACGTTTCACCATTCGGCCCTCGTGACAATGGAGTCACACGGAGTCACTATGATAATTGTTATGTTAGGCGCGCCAGGAGCCGGTAAGGGCACCCAATCAAAGGTGCTCCAAGACGAGCTAAACCTGGTGCATATATCGAGCGGCGACTTGCTGCGCGACAACATCCGGCGGGGCACTGCCCTGGGCAAGACCGCCGATGAGTACATTACCAAGGGCGAACTGTTGCCCGACAAGCTGATGATCGACATGATCGCTGACAGGTTGGCCGAGCCGGACGCGGCACATGGGGTGCTGCTCGACGGCTTCCCGCGCACGCTTCCGCAAGCCGCAGCCCTCGACGACGCTCTCGACCTGATGCACAAGCGGGTCAACGCCGCACTTTACATAAACGTAGAAGACGGCGTTCTTATCGACAGGCTTTCGAGCAGGTTGACGTGCCGGGCCAAGGGCCACGTTTTCAACCTGAAGTTCCACAAGCCGCAGGTAGAAGGTATCTGCGACTACGACGGCAGCGAGTTATACCAGCGCCCGGACGACACGCCAGAGACCGCCCAGAAGCGCCTGGAAGTCTACTTCGACCAGACGCGCCCCATCATCGGCTACTACCGGGACAAGGGCATACTCTGCGAGGTAAACGGCCACCAGTACAGAGAGACAGTCACCTGGGAGCTATTAAACTGCTTACGCTAGTGCCGAGTACCGAGTACCGAGTGCCGAGTGGATGATGGAAAAGACTCTCGGAACTCGGCACTCAGAACTCGGAACTCAAAGAGATGGCTATCTACACCAAAACACCACAACAGATCGAGCTTATGCGGCAGGCGGGGCGCATCGTTGCCCAGACGCTGCACCTCGTGAAGGAGCAGGTCAAGCCAGGCGTTACCACGCGCGAGCTTGACGAGGTGGCCTACAACTTCATACGGAGCCAGGGCGCTATCCCCACCTTCAAGGGCTACCACCCTTATCCCTCCATCCCGGCGTTCCCAGGCACCCTGTGCACCTCGGTGAACGAGCAGATAGTGCACGGCATACCGGGCGACCGGGTGCTGGAGGAAGGTGACATAATCTCGATTGACTGCGGGGCCATCTACCGGGGCTGGCACGGCGACTCGGCCATGACGGTGCAGGTCGGCGATGTAAGCCCTGAGATCGAGAGGCTGCTGGAGACCGGGCGCGAGTCGCTCATGCTCGGTGTGGCGCAGGCGAAGGCAGGCAACCGCATCGGTGACATATCTAGCGCGGTGGAGAAGCGGATCAAGCAGGGCGACCCGAACTACGGCATCGTGCGCGAGTACGGCGGGCACGGCATCGGCAAGAGTCTGTGGGAGGAGCCTTCGGTGCCCAACTACGGGCAGCCGGGCAAGGGCGTGAAGCTAGCCGACGGCATGGTCATAGCTATAGAGCCGATGATCAACATGGGCACGCACGAGACCGAGACGCTGCCCGACTTCTGGACTGTGGTCACTCGCGACCGCAAGCCGTCCTGCCATTTCGAGCACACGGTGGCGATTACCTCAAACGGGCCGGATATTTTGACTTTGCCGTAGGCTTATGATATAATAGGTGTTTGGTGCCCCAGGACATCAACGGAGTAAATACGCTCCGAAATGGGGACACTTTAGAAGGTTTATAAGCACTTTGGCAGAGAAAAACGAGGCGATCAGGGTCGAAGGGCGCGTGGACGAACCCGCTCCCAACGATACCTGGATAGTGAAGCTGGACAGCGGCCACATGGTCACTGCCCGCCTGAGTGACAAGCTACGAATGCTGCCGGTACGCATCATACCGGGCGACCGGGTGGCAATCGAGCTTTCGCCCTACGACCTGACCAGGGGAAGAATAGTCGAGCGTATCAGGCAGATGAAGTAACTGAAACGTGAAACGTGATGCGGCAAAGCATCAGGGTCGCACATAAAGCGACTCAGTTTCACAAGAGACCTCACGTTTCACGTTTCACGTTTCAGAACACGGAGACGAACAGACATGAAGGTAAGAGCATCTGTAAAGCCGCGTTGCGCCAAGTGCCGAGTCATCAGGCGCGCCGGTGTCGTAATGGTTATTTGCACCGACCCGAAGCACAAGCAGCGACAAGGATAGACGGATTTGGGAATTGGGATTTAGGATTTCGGATTTAGTAGATATCCGAGCAAATCCGAAATCCGCATTCCCAATTCCCAAATGGAGGAGAAATGGCTAGAATCGCCGGCGTAGACATTCCCCGCGACAAGCGTGTGGAGATATCACTCAGGTATATTTTCGGTATCGGCCCGACGACCGCCAAGCACATCCTGGAGAAGACGGGCATCAGCCCCGATACCCGCGTGCGCAACCTGACCGAAGAAGAGGTCAACCGCCTGCGCAGCGTTATCGATACGGAGCACACAGTAGAAGGCGACCTGCGCCGCCAGGTGTCGATGAACATCAAGCGCCTGGTTGAAATCAAGTGCTACAGGGGCATCCGGCACCAGCGCGGCCTCCCGGTGCACGGACAGCGCACTCGCACCAATGCCCGTACCCGCCGTGGTGCTAAGAAGACCGTAGGCGTGCGCCGCAAGAAGTAGTAGACGGATTTGGGATTTGGGAATTCGGATTTCGGATTTAGTTGAATTCGAGCAAATCCGAAATCCGAAATCCGAATTCCCAAATGGAGGAATCATGGCTGAGAAGGAAAAGCAGGTAACGGCAAAGAAGGCTCGCGCGGCACGCGCACGTAGACGAGAGCGTAAGAACGTGCCGAGAGGCATGGCCTTCGTACAGTCCACCTTCAACAATACTATCGTGACCCTTACCGACCCACAGGGCAACGTGCTTTCGTGGGGCAGCGCGGGGGGCCAGGGCTTCAAGGGTTCTCGCAAGAGCACCCCGTATGCGGCCCAGGTAACCTCCGAAGTAGCAGCCCGCCGCGCCACCGAGCACGGCCTGCGCCAGGTAGAGGTATTCGTAAAAGGCCCCGGTTCGGGCCGCGAGGCAGCCATCCGCTCCCTCCAGGCCAACGGTATCCAGGTCATCTCCATCAGCGACGTGACCCCGATACCCCACAACGGCTGCCGGGCACCGAAGCGACGACGCGTTTAGCGGGAATTACGAATTACTAATTACGAATTACAGTAGAACACGCGTAATTCGTAATTAGTAATTCGTAATTCCAACCCGCAGGGTTGGAGACTAGCCTCCTTCCTCGACCCCGCGAAGCTTTATACGAGCAGGAGTGGCTATGGACACCGCGGCAACTTTGTCCACGTGCGCTGCCTGAAGAGAAGCTATAGTTCACGCAAATATATAAGAGGAGAACATGGCAAGATATACCGGACCAGTTTGCAAGCTTTGCCGCCGCGAAGGCATGAAGCTCTTCCTGAAGGGTGAGAAGTGCTTCACCAAGTGCACCCTCGAACGGCGACCGACCCCTCCAGGCCCGCACGCCCAGCGCCGAGGCCGCAAGGTCTCCGACTTTGGCTTGCAGCTTCGCGAAAAGCAGAAGGCCCGCCGCCTGTATGGTGTGCTGGAGCGCCAGTTCCGCCGCCACTTCGCGGCCGCCGAGCGCCGTCCCGGCGTTACGGGCGAGAACCTGTTGCAGGTACTCGAGATGCGCCTCGACAACGTGGTGTACCGGCTCGGCCTGGCCGACTCCCGGCCCCAGGCTCGGCAGGTACTGCGCCACGGTCACATCGAGGTGAACGGCCATAAGGTCGATATCCCCTCGTACGCGGCCAAGGTGGGCGACGAGGTTCGCGTGCGCGAAGGCTCGAAGAGTAACGAATATTTCTTGACGATGCAGCCGCAGCTCTCCCGCAAGCAGATTGCCCCGTGGATGGAGTTGAACACCAATACGATGGTGGGCCGCATCATGCGCCTGCCGGACCGCGATGAGCTTGGCCTCGACATCAACGAGCAGTTGATCGTAGAGTTCTACAGCCGGTAGTCAGTGGCGAGACAAGTGACGAGTGACGCCGTGAGTACCCTCACATGTCGCTCGTCATTCGTCACGTTCTAAAGGAGAGAAAATTGAGCATCGGAACAATGGACCGTCTGCCCAATGTAGTAGCAGTGGCAACCGCCGCCAACTATGGCCGCTTCGCGATAGGGCCTGTAGAGACCGGCATCGGCACACCGCTGGGCAACGCTTTGCGCCGGATATTGCTCTCGTCACTGCCCGGCACAGCGGTCACCAGCGTGCGCATCCAGAATGTATATCACGAGTTCTCGTGCATCCCTTTCGTTCGTGAGGACGTGACCGAGATCGTGCTGAACGTCAAGCAGATGCGCCTGCGCTCGTACAGCGATAGGCCGGTGCGCCTGCAACTCAGCAAGCACGGTCAGGGCGAGGTGCGCGCCAGCGACATCGAGCTACCCGCCAACGTCGAGCTAGTCAACCCTGAGCAGATGATCGCCACGGTGGACAGCGACGAGGGCGCGTTCGAGATGGAGCTGACCGTCGAGCGCGGCCGGGGCTACGTGTCGTTCGAGGCCCGCGAGGGTCTTGCCATCGGCGTTATCCCGGTGGACGCGATCTTCTCGCCCATCCCAAAGGTGAACTACATCGTTGAGCCTGCCAGCTTCGAGGTGCTGTCCACAATCGCGGAGGACAGCGACGAAGTCTCCACCCTCACACCCGAACAGGTAGAGGGCCAGGAGCAGGTGGTCGTGGAAATCTGGACGGACGGCACCATCGACGCCGGTGAGGCGTTGAGCCTGGCTGCCCAGTACCTGGCGCAGCATTCGTCCATTATCTCTAACTTCAACCGGCAAGCGCCCGCCCAGGTGGAGCGCGATAGTTCGATTGTGGCGATCCCGCCGCAGTTGTTCGAGATGTCGGTGGAAGACCTCAACCTGTCGATGCGCACCTTCAACTGCCTCAAGCGCAGCGGCATCACCAAGGTGGGCCAGGTGCTGCGTATGGACCGCAAGGAACTGCTCAGCCTGCGCAACTTCGGTGAGAAGTCGTTCGATGAGCTATACCAGTCGCTTGAGTCCCGCGAACTGCTGCCGGAGGGTACGCCCCTGGCCGTGTCGGTCGCCCAGGCCCAGGAATTGGGTGAAGGCGGCGAGGGCCTTGAGGGTGACGAAGGCGAAGACGGCGACCTGGACGGTGAGGAGAGCCTGGACGACGTGGATGTGGCTTATCCCGACACGTTGGATGCCACCACCGACGAGACTGCCTATATGGAGCCGCCCGGAGTGGGTGGCCTGTTCGACGGCCAGGGTTATGAAGTGGTAGAGGGTGCGGGCGTAAGCGAGGGCAGCATCAAGGCTGCCGCGGGTATCTACATCGATGACGTGCCCACCGCAGGCCCCATCGACCTGAGCGCCGATGCCTCCACAGCGGAGGGCGGCAGGCCGGTCGGCGCGCCGGGCGAGCTTGTATCGGAAGGCGATAACGGGTCAAACAGTTAGGACGAGTGGTTAGTGGTTAGTGGTTAGTGGCTAGTAAAGAGCTTCTAACCACTAACCACTAACCACTAACCACTAGGAGAAAGAACGATGCGACACAAAATGAAGGGACGAGGGCTGCACCGCAACAGCGGCGAGCGCCGGTCTCTATTCAGGAACCAGCTTGTGAGCCTGCTGATGCACGAGCGCATCCGCACGACCGAAGCCAAGGCCCGCGAGCTTCAGCCGATGGCCGAGAAGGTGGTCGCGCTGGGCCGCGAGGACAACGAGCACAACCGCCGGGTGGCCCACTCGATGCTGGTCAATTCCCTCATGGTGCGCAAGCTCTTTGAGGACATTGGCCCCCGCTATACCGACCGGCACGGCGGCTACACCCGCCTCTACAAGCTGCACCACCGCCCCGGTGACGGCACGCTGGTGTGCCAGCTTGAGCTAGTCGAAGAGTAATACGGATTTGGGATTTGGGAATTCGGATTGCGGATTTAGAAGAACTCTAAACAAATCCGAAATCCGCAATCCGAATTCCCAAATCTCCTGTGTACCTTAAGTTACGAATACAGTACGATGGCACGGAGTTCTCCGGCTCTCAGTTGCAAAGTGAGGGTAGGGGAAGGACGGTGCAGGGGGAGCTTGAGAGGGCGTTGTCCCGGTTGGCAGGGGAGCCTGTGAGGGCTAACCTGGCGGGGCGGACGGACGCGGGGGTGCATGCCTGGGGACAGGTTGCCAGCCTCGCCTTCCCGGCCCGAAGCAGGCTGGACGCACCGGAGGCGGTCAAGCGGGCGCTCAACGGCATTTTGCCTGCCGACCTGTCGGTGTTAGATGCGGAGGAAGTGGACGCTCGGTTTCACGCCCGCTTCAGCGCCACTCGACGGTGTTACCGCTACCTCATCTGGAATGCGCAGGAGCCGCTGCCCCTCATCAGGCGCTACAGCCTGCACGTTCGCAGGCCGCTGGATGCGGAGGCGATGTCGGCAGCCGCGGGGCTCCTGGTGGGCACGCACGACCTGGCTTCGTTCGCGGGGCAGGGCATGGGAGTGCCGCAGGAGGCAGAGGGTGGGGATAGGCCGAGCACGGTGCGAACCGTGGAAGTAGCCCGCCTACTGATGGTTGAGCCGAACGCCAACTTTTGGGCGTGGGAAGCGCCGGGGAGTGTTAGGGTGGGGGATGTTTCCACCGGCTCGCGGCTCCTGGCCCTGGACCTTGTAGCCAACGCCTTCCTGCCGCAGATGATCCGCACGATTGTGGGCACGCTGCTTGAAGTGGGAGAGGGCAAGCGTACTGTAGAAGAGATGAAGCATATTATAGAGAGCCGGGACCGGAGACAAGCCGGGCCGACGGCCAAGCCGCAGGGGCTGTGCCTCTTGTGGGTGAGCTACTAAACAGAGTTTTGAGGGTTGAGCCGAGAGGCGAACTCGAAGCTCAAAACTGCAAGACTGGAGGATAACGTGAGCACAAAGACATGGACGCCCACCGCCGAGGACGCGGCCCAGCGCGAATGGTACCTGTTAGACGCTGAGGGGCTGACTCTCGGTCGCCTGGCTAGCGTGGTGGCGCAAATCCTGAAGGGCAAGAACAAGCCGACTTACGCGACCCACATGGATATGGGCGACTACGTGGTGGTCGTCAATGCCGACAAGATACGCGTGACGGGCAAGAAAGAGACCCAGAAGATGTATTACAGCCACTCCGGCTACATGGGTTCTCTCAAGGCGATCCCGTTCAACGAGATGATGCAGAAGCACCCCACCAAAGCGATAGAGGAAGCGGTGAAGGGCATGCTGCCCCGCACCCGCCTGGGCAACCAGATGCTGACCAAGCTGAAGGTGTATGCCGGTGGCACCCACCCGCACGTCGCCCAGCAGCCGAAGCCCATCCGCGTCAACCCGGAGACCGAAGCGATAGAGAGCGCAGGATAGTGCCGAGTACCGAGTACCGAGTACCGAGTACCGAGTGCGTATTGAACTACTCGGAACTCGGAACTCGGAACTCGGTACTTCTATAGAGGAGAACTATGGACCAGACAAAGACAACCGACAGGCCGGCGTACTACTACGGCACCGGACGCCGCAAGACCGCGGTGGCTCGCGTGCGCCTGTACCCGGGCAACGGCCAGATTATCATCAACAGCAAGCCTGTTGAGGAGTACTTCGGCGCTCGCACCCTGTACCAGCAGATGGTGGCCTCGCCCATGGCTATTACCGAGCAGGCGGGCAAGTTCAACGTGACGGTGAAGGTGCTGGGTGGTGGCGTCACAGGCCAGGCCGGTGCCGTGCGCCACGGTATGGCCCGCGCCCTCGTGCAGTCCGACGCCTCTCTGCGCCCTGTGCTGAAGAAGGCCGGTCTGCTGGCCCGCGACCCGCGCCAGAAAGAACGCAAGAAGGCGGGTCTCAAGCGCGCACGCAAGGCACCTCAGTACACGAAGCGGTAATTTCGGTTGCCGGTGCTCAGTCGTCGGTCCTTGCGATTGGCGGTGGGTGTTGGCGGCTGCATAGCTCCTGAGTAGCAAGAGAGTCATAGCTTCACCGTGTGGGTGGGGCTATGACTCTTTGTGTTTGCTGCGCCGACCGTAATGGCACCGGAAACTGCTCCACGCAAAGCAGATGGTTGTCACATGGTGCAAGGACGACGCCCGGCGATTAAAATCGCGGGCTACAGATAACAAAGTCTGCCCTGCGGCAGACTAGTTCATCTAATAGAACCTAGGAAGTCCTCAGAGAACGCTATAGTCCCCGAAGGGGGACTTTGCAAACTGTAGCCCGCGATTTCAATCGCCGGGCGTCGGCTGGCGACACTGTTGCCAATATACGTGGCGGGGGTCGCCTTTCGTATGCTATTCCGTCATCGACCTTAGACTTCCCCATCTTTACCCCTGAGCCACCCCACCGCCTCCTCCACAATCTCCCCAAGCGGCCTCGCCGTGTCCAGCACCAACCTATCCTCCCCGACCTGATACTCCACCTTCCCCTCCACCATTTCTCTGTACCCCTGCAACTTCTCCCAACTGCTCATGTGGTGCCCAGGCAGGCCAACCTCTCGCCTCGCGTCTACCCTGCGCCGCCATTCTTCCTCATCCGAGCAAACACACTCCACAACGACCAGCTTTGCGCTCGTATCGTCCGCGATACGCCGCGCCTGCTCGTATAGAGGTGCATATGTGAGGGGGCTGTCACAGATGACGTTGAGGCCCTGCTGAAGCTGGCGGCGTGCGATGTTGAACATCACCGTGTAGGCGAGCGTGCCCGAGTCATCGCAGTGCCCGTCGATGAGGTCCTTCACGTCGTCCTTGTCGATGATGGGCCAGCCCAGCCGCTTGCTTATGGCCCTGCCCAGCGTACTCTTGCCGCTACCGGGCATGCCTCTGAGTGCGACTAGCAGCATTCTTGCACCTCTTTGCGGCCCATTTCCGGGCGTGAGTGGCTGATTTCCGGGTCTTTGCACGCCCACTTTTACCTCTATCAAGCGGCTTTATCTGAACCGGGCACTTGACATGTTGGTGTTATAACTTATAATGCAAATTACCTGCATTGTGGGTTACCTTGTCCTGCGAAGGGGGTGATGCGTGGTTATAACCCATCACGTATTGTCGTACTGAGTGCTCGCTTGGTGCAATTGTCCGAGCATTCCGTACCTGGTACTCGAACCGAGCCAGGAAAACTATAGGAGGAAAGTAAGCATGTTCTTAAAGAAGAAATTCGCAGGGGTAGTGGCGGCAATCATGATTTTGCTGCCCGTGCTCGCGGCCTGCGGTCCGGAAGCGACACCCACGCCTACAACGATAGCCCCCACGGCTACGACACAGGCTGCTGCCGCGCCGACTGACACTACGGCCCCCGTTGCCGACCCCACCGACACCGCCGCACCTGAAGAGACCCCCACCGAGGCTGCGGCCGTGGCGTCTCCGACCGGCGGCGCAGCGGACATCACCGGCACGGAAGACATGTATGCCGTGGGTGATTGCAGCTACGGCGGTATCATGAAGTCGATTGAGGCAGTGGACGACACCACCGTGAAGTTCACCCTGTGCGCTTCGGACCCGGCCTTCCCGTCTAAGATCGCGTTTAGCTCCCTCGGCATCCAGTCGGCTGCCCACCTTGAGGAAACCGGCGGCGCTCCGCTGGACAACCCTCTAGGCTCCGGCCCCTACATGGTGTCGGAATGGGTGCGCGGCGATCACCTGACGCTCGTGCCGAACCCGCACTATGCCGGTGACGCTCCCGCGTTCAAGACCCTCATCTTCCGCTGGAACGAGTCGGCGACCGCCCGCCTCAGCAGCCTGCGCGCGGCTGAAGCCGACGGTATCGACAACCCCGATCCTAACGACTTCGCCACCATCGGCAGCGATGCCAACCTCAAGCTCTTCCCGCGTGTGGCGCTGAACGTCTTCTACGTCGGTATGAACAATACCAAGCCCCCGCTGGACAACGAGAAGGTGCGCCAGGCGATTGCTATGGCCCTCAACCGCCAGGCCATCGTTGACAAGTTCTACCCACCCGGTTCTGCCGTGGCTCAGTACTTCACCCCGTGCGCCATCCCTGGCGGCTGCGAGGGCGAGGCATGGTACGAGTACAACCTGGACCAGGCCAAGACGATGCTAGCCGAGGCGGGCTTCCCGAACGGCTTCCCCATCAGGCTTGCCTACCGCAACGTGGTCCGTGGCTATCTGCCTTCCCCCGACAAGGTGGCCGAGGAAATCCAGGCGCAGCTAGCTCCGCTTGGCATTACAGCCACAATCGACCAGCAGGAGTCGGCGACCTTCCTGGATAACGCATCCGCCGGCAACCTGGAGATGTTCCTCCTCGGCTGGGGCGCGGACTATCCCGACGCTACCAACTTCCTCGACTCCCACTTCGGTAACGGCGCGAACAACTCGTTCGGCAATAAGTGGCCGGATGTCACCTCCAAGCTGACCGAGGCTGCTTCGCTGTCCGACCAGGACGAGCGCAACGCCCTCTACGCCGAGGCGAACACCGCCATCAAGCAGCACGTCCCGATGATCCCTATCGCCCACGGCGGTTCCGCTGCGGTCTACAGGGCAGATGTGGCGGGCGCTCACTCCAGCCCCCTCGGCAACGAGAGTTTCGCGGTCATGTCGCAGCCTGGTGATGACACCTTCGTGTGGATCCAGAACGGCGAGCCGCCTTCGCTCTACTGTGCCGACGAGACCGACGGTGAGGCCCTGCGCGCTTGCGAGCAGATCTTCCAGCCGTTGCTCGGCTACAAGGTCGGCAGCACCGAGGTCGAGCTTGGCGTGGCCTCCGCCTACGAGTCGAACGAGGACCTGACCGAGTGGACCATCACGCTCAACCCTGACGCCAAGTTCTCGGACGGCACCCAGGTGACCGCCCAGGACGTGGTGGCGACTTACGCAGTACAGTGGGATGCCGCGCACGAGCTTCACAAGGGCCGCTCCGGCACCTTCGACTACTGGACTTACCTGTTCACCCAGTTCCTGAACCCCCCTCCGCCCGCGGAGTAACCTTCAGGATGCTGTTGGGCCTGGTTAGCTAACCAGGCCCAACAGGTACGCGAATGGGCGGGACGCAAGCCGTCTCGCCCATTCGCTGTATCTCATTCGCAAGCGGCTGTAACCCTCCCTTTAGAGTCTGGACTAAGCTATGGCACGCTTCCTACTTCAGCGTCTGCTGCTGATCGTACCCGTTATCTTAGGCATCATATTCGTTACTTTCGTCCTGGTGCGCTCGATTCCGGGCGACCCCTGCATCGCCATGCTTGGCGAGCGGGCCACCGAGCAAACTTGCAGCGCCTTCCGGGAGCGCTTCGGGTTGAATGACAACATCCCCACACAGTTTTGGCGCTATTCCACCGGCCTGGTGACGGGCGACCTGGGCAACTCCATCAAGTTTGGCCGTCCCGTGGGCGATATCCTCCTGGAGCGCTTGCCGATGACGCTGGAGCTTGCCATAGGCTCCATGCTGTTCGCAATCGCGGTGGGAGTGCCGCTAGGTATCATCTCGGCTTACAAGCACAAGACCCCGATGGACGCCGGGGCGATGGTGATAGCCAACCTCGGGGTGTCGATGCCGATCTTCTGGCTGGGACTGCTGCTCGCGGGCTTCTTCGGGGTGGTGTTGCACGACACGCCCTTCAGCCTGCCTACGGGCAGCCGCCTCACGCCCGGCATGACCCTCCCGCCCTTGGACAAGGCGTGGGGCCTGACGGACCTTGAGGGTATTCCCAGGGGCTTCTTCCTGTTTGTATCCAACATGTTCACGGTCAGCGCGGCGCTCCAGGGTAAGTGGGCGGTCATGGGCGATGCGTTGGAGCACCTCGTGTTGCCGTCAGTTACCCTGGGCACCATCCCGATGGCGATCATAGCCCGCCTCACCCGCTCCAACCTGCTGGACGTGCTGGGCGCTGACTACATCCGCACCGCCCGCTCGAAGGGCCTGGGAGAGCGGTTCGTGCTCTTCCGGCATGCCATGCGCAACGCCTTGCTGCCCCTTGTGACTGTGGTGGGCTTGCAGTTCGGCGCGTTGCTGGGAGGCGCGGTGCTTACGGAGACGGTGTTTGGCCTGCCCGGCGTGGGCAAGTTCCTGGTCGATTCGATTTTCGCCAGGGACTACCCGGTGGTGCAGGGCTTCACCATCATAGTAGCCTTCCTTTTCGTGCTGATGAACCTGCTGGTGGACATATCGTACGCGTACATAGACCCGCGTATCAGGCTTAGTTAGGAGCCGGACAATGCTTCTACGACAGAAAGCGGTAGAACCGGGCATCTTGAGGCCGGCAAGGTCGGCCAGTATGTGGCGCAACGCGTGGCGGCATCTGTTGCGGAACCGCTCCGGGCAGGTGGGGCTGCTGATTATCGGCATCCTGCTGTTCGTCGCCATCTTCGCGCCCATCATAGCTACCCACGACCCGATAACCTTCACCGACCCCAACAACCGGGTGCGCGCCACGCCCTGCATCCACCTGTTCGGCTGCCCCTCTAGCGAACCTCAGCACCTATTCGGTCTTGACGGCAACGGGCGCGACCTTTTCAGCCGCGTGGTGCACGCCACCAGGGTCTCCCTATTCATCGGTATAGCCACCGTGACGTTCGCTATCATCGTCGGCACGCTGTTAGGCGCGCTGTCAGGCTATATCGGCGGCTGGCTGGATAACGTACTGATGCGGCTTATGGACGTGCTGCTGGCCTTCCCAAGCCTGCTGCTGGCAATCGCGCTGGTGGCGGTGTTACGCCCCTTGATCGTGCAGGGCCTGAATCCACTACTGCCCGCGCTATTCGCCATCGGCTTTGTCGGTATACCTATCTACGCGCGCATCGTGCGGGCAAGCGTCCTCTCCATCAAGGAGCTAGACTACGTCACGGCTGACAAGGCGCTGGGCGTACCTGCCTCACGCACCCTGTTTCGCACCATCCTGCCCAACGCGCTGACGCCCCTCATCGTACAGGGCACTCTCGGCATCGCGTCGGGCATCCTGGACGCGGCGGCGCTGGGCTTCCTGGGGCTGGGGCAGCAGCCGCCTCACCCGGAGTGGGGCACGATGCTCGGTGTAGAGCGAAACAGCGTGTTCAACGGCCCGCACCTGCTGATATTCCCCGGCCTCGCCATCATGCTGACCGTGCTGGCCTTTAACCTGCTAGGTGACGGCCTGCGCGACGCCCTCGACCCCCGCCTCAACAGGTAGGAGGAATTTGGGAATTAGGATTTCGGATTTCGGATTTCGGATTTACTCGGATAACTACTAAATCCGAAATCCGAAATCCCAATTCCCAAATCATCAGAAAGGTCTCTAATGCCACATCTGCTCGAAGTAAACAACCTGCAAACGTACTTTTACACTGCCGAGGGTGTGGTGAAGGCGGTGGATGGCGTGTCGTTCGTGCTGGACGAAGGCGAAACACTGGGCATCGTGGGCGAGTCGGGTTCGGGTAAGAGCGTCACGGCCATGACGATTATGCGGCTGATAGCCTCGCCCCCTGGTAAGGTGGTGGGCGGCGAAATCCTCTATCGCGGGCAGAACCTGCTCAAGATGGGCAAGGAAGAGATGCGACATATCCGGGGCAAGGAGATCTCGATGATCTTCCAGGACCCTATGACCTCGCTCAACCCGGTGCTGAAGGTGAGCAAGCAGATAGGCGAGTCGCTGCAACTGCACATGAACATGACGGCGGCCCAGGCCCGAACGCGCACGATAGAACTGCTCAAGCTGGTAGGTATACCTTCCGCCGCCGACCGCCTGGACAACTACCCGCACCAGTTCTCAGGGGGCATGCGGCAGCGCGTGATGATCGCGATGGCTCTCTCCTGCAACCCCAAGCTGCTCATCGCGGACGAGCCGACTACCGCCCTCGATGTGACTATACAGGCGCAGATACTCGATCTGATCCGGCGGCTCAAGAGCGAGTTCGGCACGGCGGTGATCTTCATCACGCACGACCTGGGTGTGGTGGCGGGTCTGTGCGACCGAGTGATGGTCATGTACGGCGGGCAGGTGATGGAGCAGGGCACGACGATGCAGATGTACAAGGACCCGCGCCACCCATACACGCTGGGCCTGCTCAAGTCGGTGCCTCGCCTGGACGAAGAGCGCAAGGAGCGCCTCGAACCGATCCCCGGCCTGCCGCCCGACCTGATCCGCATGGCCCCCGGCTGCCCCTTCTACGCCCGCTGCACCTTCCGCGAGCCTCGCAACGAGCTAGAGCGCCCGCCCCTGCGCACAGTGGACGAAGGGCACCAGGTAGCCTGCTGGGTAGACGTACGCACTACCCAGCCCCACGCCATCGAAGACGAAACAGCCGTCAAAGCCGGGTCCTAGCGCAGGATACGAGCATTTTGCCAGGAGGAACAGTATTATTCACCGCAGAGACGCAGAGGACGCGGAGGTTCGCAGAGAAGAATAGAGGGTGTTCTGAGTTGTGGCAGCATCGTACAGTAGGATCTGGCTCTTGTCCCTAACTAAACAGTCACAATCTCGGCGTAACCTCTGCGTTCTCTGCGTCTCTGCGGTGAATAATCATTATCATACGGGTGCGTTGGTGGTTCCCGGCAGTCAAACAATCGTAAAGGGTTGATATGGCAACTACGGACAAGACAAACATAGGGGTAGATTCGGCGGCTGATGCTTCCGGGGCGCGGCTGCGGGTCGCCACGATGGAGGAGGTCGGCATCGAGTCGCCGGAGGACGTGCTGTTGCGCGTGGCGGGGCTGCGGATGCACTTCCCCATCATGCGCGGCGTGCTCTTCCAGCGGCAGGTGGGCGCGGTGCGGGCCGTCGATGGGCTGGACTTCTTCGTCAGGAAGGGCGAGACGCTCGGCCTCGTAGGGGAGTCGGGCTGCGGCAAGAGCACGGCGGGGCGGGCCATCTTGCAGCTTTACAAGCCGACCGCGGGCAAGGTGGTCTTCAAGGGCGAGAACATCGTGCAACTGCCCAGGGAGCAGATGCGGCATTTGCGCCGCCAGATGCAGATGATCTTCCAGGACCCCTACGCCTCCCTCAACCCCCGGCAGACGGTAGCCGACATCATTGGCGAGCCGATAAAGGTGCACGGTCTCGCCAAGGGCAAGGACCTCCAGGAGCGCGTGTTGGAACTACTGCGGCGCGTGGGCCTCAATCCCTACCACGCCAACCGCTACCCGCACGAGTTCTCCGGCGGCCAGCGGCAGCGTATCGGCATCGCCCGCGCCCTCGGTGTGGAACCCGAGTTCATAGTGGCCGACGAGCCTATTTCCGCGCTCGACGTGTCCATCCGCGCCCAAATTATCAACTTGATGGAGGACTTGCAGGCGGAGTTCGGCCTGACGTACCTGTTCATCGCGCACGACCTGAGCGTTGTGCGCCACATCTCCGACCGGGTGGCCGTGATGTACCTTGGCAAGATAGTGGAGCTTGCCGACCGCAACGAGCTATACGCCAACCCGATGCACCCCTACACGGAGGCGCTGCTGTCTGCGGTGCCCATCCCTGACCCAATGGCCGAGATGCAGCGGCAGCGCATAATCCTCACCGGCGACGTGCCCTCGCCCATCAACCCGCCGAGGGGCTGCCACTTCCACACCCGCTGCCCGCTCGCCATCGCCGCGTGCCGCGAGATTGACCCGCCGTTACAGGAGAAGTCGCCGGGGCATTGGGCGGCGTGCATCAGGGCCTGACGCGCAGGTGGACGATGGACGGTGGACGGTGGACGATAGGAGGATTGTAGGGGCAGGCCCAGGGGCCTGCCCTGGTACTGGTCGCACAATGTTGCAAATCTCCAACAAGGGCAGGCACGGGGGCCTGCCCCTACAGACTAGTAGTTGCATCTTTGATCTGAACGTTCGAGGGAAGCTATGGCGACAACTACCGGAACAGAACTAACACCAGCCCGGCCGCAAGTAGTGACCCGCAGGAGAGTCATAACCCGCCCAAGGGTTACAGTGTTTGCGATCACTATGGCAGTACTATTATTCGCGGCCTACTTTGCCGTATCCAGCATCGTTGCTGATAGGCTCTCGCACCCCAGGCGGGTCGCAGTAGCTGGCACGCCCGCCGAGTTGGGCATGCAGTACGAGGACGTGCAGTTCAACAGCACCGGCGACAACATCCCGCTCAAGGGCTGGTACATCGACTCGCCCGGCGACAAGGTAATCCTGGTGATGCACGGCCGCAACAACAACCGGGCCGGGGGCGCGCTACTCAGCATCATGAAGGGCCTCTACGACCGGGGTTATGATGCTTTCGCTTTCGACTTCCGGGCGCACGGCGAGTCGGGCGGCGAACGCTACTCCCTCGGCCTTCATGAGACGCGGGATGTAGCTGGGGCCTTGCAGTACCTGGAGGGCAGGGGTGTCGCCGAGGTAGGCGGCCTGGGCTTCTCGATGGGCGCGGCTACCGAATTGCTGGCCGCACCCGACCACCCGCAGATGAAGGCGCTGGTGTCGGACTCCTCCTTCGCAAGCCTTCCCGCCTTGCTGGACAAGGAACTGCCCAAGGCCAGCGGCCTGCCCGGCTTCTTCAACCCCGGCATCCTTTTCATGGGCAAGGTACTCTACGGCCTCGATCTTACCTCCACCAAGCCCGCAGAATCCCTCGCCCGACTGAACGACCGCCCCTTGTACCTCATACACGGCACCGAGGACGCCCTGGTGCCCGTCAGCCACGCCTACGACCTCCAGAAGGCCGCCGCAGGCAACCCCAACCTCGAATTCTGGGTGCTGGAAGGCGCTAAGCACACCGGCATCTACGACCAGGCCCCCGAAGAATACATGCAGCGCCTGCTAGCCTTCTACGACAAACATCTACCCTAGGAGGACGATGGACGATGGACGATAGGAGTGATGAGGACTGAGGACTGAGGACTGAGGACTGAGTAGAGCGTACAACTCGGCACCCATCCAAACAACCATAATCTTTGCGCGTCCTTAGCGTTCTTTGCGTCTTTGCGTTTCCGTCTGCTATCGTCCATCGTCCATCGTCCATCGTCCATCGTCCACATGGAAGCACTCATCTTCACTGGCCTGCAAGCCTCCGGCAAATCGACCTTCTACAAGGAGCGATTTTTCGACACGCACGTGCGTATTAACCTCGATATGCTGCGGACGCGCAACCGGGAGCGCCTGTTGCTGCAAGCCTGCCTGGCGATGAAGCAGCCGTTCGTGGTGGACAACACCAACCCCACCGCACTGGACCGCGCTCGCTACATCGAACTCGCCCGCAGCACCCGCTTCCGATTGGTCGCCTATTACTTCCAACCCGACATTCAAGGCTCCCGAACCCGCAACGACCTTCGCGCCGGCAAGGCCCGCGTGCCGGTGGGTGCCATCTACGGCACGGCCAACCGCCTGCAACCACCCACCTGGGAGGAAGGCTTCGACGCCATCTACGACGTGTGGGTGGTGGATAGCGGGTTTCGGGTGGAGGAGAGGGTCCGTGTGCCTGATATGTAGGGGTTGCAGCGTGCGAAGGGCGACGCCCGGCCTTTGAACGTGCGCCAGGCAGGGCGTGCGAAGGACGACGCCCGGCGATTGAAGTAGTCCGCGATTTCAATCGCCGGGCGTCGTCCTTCGCAATGAGCCACCAACTATCACCCTGGCTCTAGACCTTCCTCGCCCTCAACCCCAGGAACAAAGGTATCTCCCTCCTGGCTAATTCCGCCGCCTTGTCGTCGCCCGCCCGTGGCGACTTCACTCTGTGCGTCGGTACTTCCAGCATGTTGTCCACCACCAGGCCGCAGGCTGCCAGGCCGTTCACGTAGGCGCTTACGGGCCGGTGGAAGCTACTTGTGGGCCGCGAGCCATCCACCCTCTTGATAGGCACCAAGAGTGGCGTAAGGTAGCGGTCTACGCGGCGGTACTGCAATTTGCGGCCCTCGTCCCAGCCCCACCCACTTTGACGCGGCACCCGGAATGCCGGGTGGATGAGCACGGCCACCAGCCTGCCGCCGGGCCTCAACGCCCACGCCGCCGACGCCAGCACCGAATCGAGCGGGTCCATGTCCTGGATGCTCAGGAGGAACGTCACCGCGTCATAGCTGCCTTCTCTCAGGCCCTGCACGCCGGGTAGCTCGCGGGCATCCCCAAGCAGGAAGCGCCCTTCGTTGACGTGCCTGCGCCGGGCCGTCTCAACAAGCCCAGGGCTTGCGTCTATACCCGTGTAGCGCGCCCCTGCTTTCGCCACGCATGGTGCCAGCACACCCTGTCCGCAGCCCACATCGAGCACCCTCTCGCCCGGTTGCGGGTCGAGCAGAGAGAGCAGGGTAGGTACGACCACCTCGCGATGATGTTCGCTGCCTTCCTCTCCCACCCAGTTGTCATACCAGTGGGCCACGGCATCCCAACTTGTGGGCGAGGCCCTGCGCGGGTAACTCTGGTGTCGCCGGGTGTTCTTCAACTTCTGTACTCCTCTCTTGCGTGACCACGTCTGCCTGGCAAACAAAAAACCACAACACCTCCAGCAGAATCGCTGCTGGCGTGTCATGGTCGAATGCGGCAAAGCGGAGTCGCGGCCTGTCAGCCTACGTAAGGCCACAGGAGCACGAAAGCTGTATGTAGCGGCTGGTGCTTTGCCGCTAGTTTGTGCGTAAGCGTATCACTGTCACAACCTTCTCACTGTTGATGTGGCTCATGCGGCCACGTGGGGAGTATAACCTTGTGTGCCATGGCGGTCAATCGGGCTGAAGATGTAGTTTGGCACTTTCGGTCAAGGCCACCCCGATAACAGCGACCCTGCTCCCCCTGTCATCCTGAACGTAGCGAAGGATCTAAGATGCTACCTTTGATTCTGTGTTGAACCTAGCGCACCATATTCTGAATAATTGACGGAATCCTTTACCACCTTCTTGAGATCCTTCGCTACGCTCAGGATGACAGGGTGGGGCTTTGGGTGCTAATGGCTCACTTTGTTCTTACTTCGTAAGTGAACGCATATACGCGGCCAAATGCCGGTTACCTCTTGACGCGGCTTGTATCACTGTGTTATAGTCTTCTCAATCGCATAGGACAACAACCGCGAACAGAACGAGTAGCCACAGGAGCGGGGTACAGAGAGCCGGAGTAGGTGTGAACCGGCACCAGCGCGTGGGGTGAATGGATCTGGGAGTTGCGCACCGAAAGCTCGTCGAGTAGACTGCGCCGGAGACTTCACCGTTATCAGGAAGCCGGGTATCGGCAGACGCATGGCAAAGTAGCTTCGCAGCCACGCCAGCGACTAGGTACCTGTAGAGTGCGGCACATCTAGTGCCGAAGTAGGGTGGCACCGCGCAGAGCTTCGCTCTCGTCCCTTCATTGATTTGGGGACGGGAGTTTTTGTTTAAGTCGTTAGTTGTTGGGTGTTAGTGGTTAGAACTCTTTACTAACCACCAACCACTAGCCACTAACCACCCACAAAGGAGCTAGCGATGATAGTCGAAGCCATTGATAAGCTGGTGCGGGGCGAGTCGCTCGACGCCGATGAGGCCTCCGGGGCGATGTCCGAGATCATGGACGGCGAGGCCACTCCGGCGCAGATAGCGGCCCTACTAATCGGTCTGCGCATGAAAGGCGAGACGGTCGAGGAGATAGCGGGCCTCGCTCGCGTGATGCGGAGCCGCGCCACCCCCGTGGACGTGGGCGACCTTGAGGTGATTGACACCTGCGGCACCGGGGGCGACCGGTCCGGCACCTTCAACATCTCCACCGCCGCAGCGATTGTGGCTTCCGCCGCGGGCGTACCCATAGCCAAGCACGGCAACCGCGCCATGAGCAGCAAATGCGGTAGCGCGGACGTGCTGGAAGCGTTGGGCGTGCAGATCAACCTCGACGCCGAGGAAGTGGCCCGGTGCGTGCGCTACGCGGGGATCGGCTTCATGTTCGCGCCTCTCTTCCACCCCGCCATGAAGTACGCCGCTCCCGTGCGCCGCGAGCTTGGCACCCGCACCGTGTTCAACATCCTCGGCCCCCTCACCAACCCGGCGGGCGCTCGCTCGCAGGTGCTGGGAGTGGCCGACGCGGCTCTAGCCCCCAAGATGGCCGGCGTGCTGGAGATGCTGGGCGCGCAGCACGCCCTGGTGGTACACGGCGACGGCGGCATGGACGAGTTGAGCATCACCGGCCCCTCCGTCCTCTACCGGGTGCGGGCGGGACATGCCACCGAGCGCATGGAAGTGACCCCGGAGGACGTTGGACTGGCACGCGCCTCCCGCGAGTCGCTCCTAGGGGGCACCGCCGAGGACAACGCCACCATCATCCGCTCGGTGCTGTCGGGCGAGCGCGGGCCGCAGCGTGACGTGGTGCTCTTGAACGCCGCAGCCGCTCTCTTGGCCGCCGAGGTTGTCACCTCCATGCGGGAGGGCGTGGACCTGGCTGCGCAGGCCATCGACAGCGGAGCTGCTCTCGACACGCTGCAACGGTTGGCGCGATTCAGCCAGAACCCGGTGCTCACCGGCGGCCCTCCCATCGAGGATGCGCCCGGCCCTGATGTGGCGCTGGAGGTGGAAGTAGCTCTTACGGCGAATACCAAGCTGCACGTCGAAAGCAAGGAAGGCGCGGAGGTGGCCGCATGAGCATCCTCGCTGAGATTGTCGCCAACAAGCGGGAAGAAGTCTCTTTCCGCAAGCTGGCCCGCCCGCTCATGGGCATCATGGCGCAGTTGCACCGGGTTACTCCGCCGCGCGATTTTCGTGGCGCGCTGTCGGATTCGTTCAGGCAAGGCCCCAGGGTGATAGCCGAAATCAAGCGGCGCAGCCCCTCCAAGGGTGCGTTACGCCCCGACCTCGACCCCGCGCAAGTCGCCTCGATTTACCAGCGCAACGGGGCCGCTGCCCTCTCGGTGCTAGCCGACAGCCGCTACTTTGGCGGCTCGCTGGACGACCTGGCAGTGGTGAGCATGTGGACCTCGCTGCCCGTACTGTGCAAAGAGTTCCTGGTGGACGCCTACCAGATCTATGAAGCCAGGTTGGCGGGGGCCGACGCCGTGCTGCTGTTAGCCTCGGTGCTGGATGTGGAGCAGCTACGCGACTTCCGAGAGATAGCAGAAAGCCTCGGCATGGCCGCGCTGGTGGAGGTGCACAACGAAAGCGAACTTTTCGCCGCGCTCCACTCCGGGGCGAGCATCGTGGGCATCAATAACCGCGACCTGTGCACCTTCGAGGTAAGCCTCGACACCACCAGGCGGCTCCTGCCCCTGATACCGGACCACGTGGTCACGGTGAGTGAGAGCGGCATCCGCAACACGTCCGACCGCGAAACGATGTCGGCCCTGGGTGTGGACGCCCTGCTCATCGGGGAGGGCCTGCTCACCTCGCCCGATCTGGCTGCGGCAACGCGCCGGATGTGCGGCACCATGTCGCCCGCACTGGTGGTCGCACGGTGAGGCAGTACGTAGAGGCCAGCCGGGGACCAGCCGTGAAGATTTGCGGCCTCATGGACGCCCGCCATGCCCTTATCGCCGCCGAGAGTGGCGCGGACCTGCTGGGGATAGTGTTCGCGCCTAGCCGCCGCTGGGTGAGCGTTGGCACAGCACGCAACATTGTAGCCGCCCTGCGCGCTCAGTCCTCCCGGCCCCGGCTCGTGGGTGTGTTCGTCAACGAAAGCACGGAGCGCATGCTGGACATTGCGGAGCAGGTGGGCCTTAACTTCCTGCAACTGAGCGGTGATGAAAGCCCCGCGCAGGTGGAGGAGTGCTCGGTCTATTACCCCACCATCAAAGCGGTGCGCTTCCCCGGCAACATGCCCGTCGAGCAGGTCATGGGAGAGTTGGACCCTTACACCCGGCTGGACCTGGGCGAGAGGGTGCGCCTGCTGCTCGATACCTACAGGCTGGGCGAGTACGGCGGCACCGGGGAGACAGCCGATTGGT
>DASVRN010000264.1:0-9948 GCA_036388595.1 Chloroflexia bacterium | reverse complement strand
TAGCGTGGATAAAGCCTATGAGATAGTGGTTTACGCGCTCTTCGCGACTCTAGTTTCTCATCTGAATGCTACAGTGACGCTCAACGTTAATCCGGGTAAGCTGGACTTGTTGCGAGAGTTTGAGGACTTCGCGCGGATGGTGTTGGGTGTCACTCCTGAGATACCGCAAATCACTCAAGAAGCTCGCCTTTATCGCGTCGGCGTTACAAATGCTGCGGATCGTGGCCTTGATATGTGGGCAAACTTCGGACCTGCCGTTCAGGTCAAGCACATCGCTCTCAAAGCCGATGTAGTGGAGGGCGCGGCCAATGAAATCAAAGCTGACAAGATGGTGCTAGTCTGCCGACAAGCTGAAGCTCACTTAATTGAAAGCGTGCTAAGACAAGCCGGGCTGGGGGATAAGATACGCGGCATTATCACCGAAGACAACTTAGTGGAGTGGTATGACAAATGTCTACACGGTCGCTACTCTGACGAACTGGCCGAGGATCTACTCAGTCGTCTAGGGGAAGAGTTCGTCATTGAATTTCCCTACGAGGGAGAATTCGTGAGCTTTTACGCTGAGCGTAGATACGACGATATTGAGCCACCAGCACTATGGCAGTGGTAAGTTCTAATATCCCACTCCATGCCTGACACCTTCTCTCCCAAAAAGCGCAGTGAAATCATGCGGCGCGTGAAGGGGAAAAACACATCTCTTGAGATGAAGGTGAGATCCGCCCTCCATCGCCGGGGTCTCCGCTATCGTCTCAGCTACTCTTTGCCAGGTAAACCTGATCTTGTTTTTGTGAAGGCTCGTATTGCGGTATTCATCGATTCGTGCTTCTGGCACGGCTGCCCCAGACATGTTAGGATGCCTAACTCTAATCAGGAATATTGGCAGGCGAAAATCCGTCGTAACGTAGAGCGCGACGTCAAGACTAACGAGCTTTATGAAGAGCTAGACTGGCGCATTATACGAGTGTGGGAGCATGACCTAAAGGAAGATTTCGAGGCTTCCATAACCAGGCTTCAACGGGCGGTGGGAGAGCCTGATATGAGTAACGCATGAAGCCTGCACAATCATTCCTACGGCAGCCTAGAGAATTTTGGGCCGCTGTGCGCCTCGTAAGCGAAACTCTAGGCTACAAATCTCGTACAACTGGGCGGATACAGGTCCATTCCACATCAAAGATCGCAGAGGTTTTGCGCCGCGTCGGACAGCCAGCCGATGACATTGAGGACATCACGCGAACGTTAACAGACTATTTCGCCTATCGCTCAGATATCCTCTTGAAACAAGTAGAGCCGCGCCTCATGACTGAAGAGCAAGCGCGTTCACATTTCGAAGATATGCGCCGTAAGCTCTCGCCTACATCCCCTCTACCAATGAACAATCAGAGACTCAGCAGGAAAGCTCCCGCTTATCTTGCTGGTATTGTCAATATGCTGGTGGAAGCGCATTCCCAAGGCTCCCCGTGCGAGTATGAACCACGCTTTCCTATAACCTTGGCGCGAAATGGGATCGTGCTCGATGTCCTCACCAATAGAGTTAATGGGGCTTTTACAAACTGGGTCAACCCTGTTGCCATCTGGCAGGTTCGAGAATTCTACTACTACAATGTTCGGGGGAATCATCTTGCGGAAGCGTTTCATGAAACGCTTCTAACCGGCATGGAGCTCACTCATCGCTTTGAACAACATGTCAGCGCGCCAAAACACTACCTGATTGTGGATGGTTACGATAGCTGGTGGAGACTGGGCCTCCCGTACCTAGCTCGCATGGTTGATTTGCTACACATGAGGTATGTGGATGAAATTCTCTTTGGCAATGAAGTTATCGAGAGATTGCCCGCTATAGTTAGCGAGTGGGCTGAAGCAGCCCAAGGTAGAAGTGAGAAATCACATCCCGTGCGGAGTTAACGCTTTTCTTCCTCTGCAACGCTAGCAACTCTCTAAGACAAAAGCGGTTGCGAGTTAGGACCAGGAGTCGTAGAATAGGGATTGCAGGAATATTCTCGGCACAGTGGGGTGCTCAGACGTATGTGCGTCTGGCACCCCATGTCTTTGTCTACTTCTGTCTACTTCCGGAGGCTATACATGGCTGACCAAACAACGGCAGCGATCAGGCGGCTGGGTATACTCACCGGCGGCGGTGACGTGCCCGGCCTCAACGCTGCTATCAAGGCGACCGTCTACCGCGCCGAGCCGCTGGGCGTGCAGGTGCTCGGCCTGCGCCTCGGTTGGGAGGGTATCACCTATCTCAACCGCGACCTCGGCATCGAGGGGCTGGAGTTTCACACCGATGACAAGCGCACCTGGGACCAGGGCTACCTCTACCCCCTGAACCGCCTCAACACCCGCACCATAGACCACACGGGCGGCACAATCCTACAGTCCACGCGCACCAACCCCGCCAAGGTAAAGGTAGCCGACCTGCCGCCACACCTCGCCCACAGGGGTGAAGGCCAGGCGGGCGACGAGCGCATCGACCTGACGAGCGAAGTGCTAAAGAACCTGGAGTTCCTCGGCCTGGACGGGCTTATCGCCATAGGAGGCGACGACACGCTGAGCTATGCGGCCCGGCTGCGCAAGGAGGGGGTGCCCGTGTGGGGCATCCCCAAGACGATGGACAACGACGTGCCCGGCACCGATTATTGCATCGGCTTCCAGACCGCTATCAACCGCGCGGCCGAGTACATCGAGAGGATGCGCTCGATGGCGGGGTCGCACCGGCACACGCTGGTCTTCCGCCTGTTCGGCCGCGATGCCGGCTTCACGGCGCTTGAGACCGCCATCGCTGCCTGGGCCGACCGCCTGCTCATACCCGAAGTCGAGGTCAACGTAGACAGGCTGTCAGAGCTCGTGGCCGCCGACCGCCGCAACAATCCCTCCGGCTACTCGATTGTGGTGATGTCGGAGGGCGCCAACCTGGGCGTGCCCGTGCCCGAGACAGGCGAGCCGGACGCATACGGGCACCGCAAGAAGGTAAACGTGGCCGAGTTCCTGTCGGAGGAGCTGGAGAAGCGGTTGAAGCGCGTGCGCTTCCTGCCCATCGACCTGACCTACATCCTGCGCAGCGGCGAGCCTGACGTGTACGACCGCCGCACGGCCATCTACTTCGCCAACCTGGTGATGAGCCTGGTCCCGCAGGGCATCCACGGCGTGATGGCGGGCCATAGGGAAGGCCAGTACATCTACACCGACCTGCCCGGCAAGGACATCCCCGCCCGCCGCGTAGACCCCGCCGACTACAACTCGTCTCGCTACCGCCCCAACTTCGAGCACATCACCGGCCCCTATCGCCCGCAGGTATAAAGACGGAAACGCCAAGACGCCAAGACGCCAAGGACCACGCCAAGAGTATAGAGGTTTGGAGCTTAGTAAAAGGACCAGGGTACATGATGTCGTACTCTGGTCCTTTATGTATTCTCTATACCCGTGACACTCTTGGCGTGGTCCTTGGCGTCTTGGCGTCTTGGCGTTTAGAAATGCCGTTCCTAAGGCGCGTACTTCTGCTTGTACTGGAAGGTGCCGAGGAGGGAGAGGAGCACGTCATAGGGCCTGGGGGTTTCGGGGTGGGCCTCGAATACCGCTCGCTCGAAGTACTGCACCGTGTAGGTCTTGCCGTCGGTGTCGCTTTTCTCCTGGAATGGGTTGGAGAGTGGTAGGCCCTGCTGCGCGAGGCCGCCGTTCTGTTGCCAGTACTCAAGGAACCTGCCCGATACAGTCTTGCCGGTCTCGGAGAAGGCGCGGCCGCCGGGCTGGGCCTTCTGGTTAGGCGCGCCGTTGGGGTACTTCTTCTTGTACTGGAAAGTGCCCAACTGTGACAGGAGCACGTTGTGTGGAGGCTGGTTCTCAGGGTGGTACTCGAACACCGCTCGCTCGAAGTACTGCACCGTATAGGTCTTGCCGTCCAGGTCAGACTTCTCGCCCATCACTTCGGAGATGGGGAAGCCCTGTTGCGCCAGCCCACCGTTCTTGTCCCAGTAGTCGAGGAACACGCCGGACAGGGTCTTCCCGGTTTCAGCGAAGGTGCGACTGCCTCTGCCGGGCAGGATCGCGGGCAGGGGCAGGGCCTTACCGCCAGGCGTGGTACTGGTGATGCCGCTGACGGTAGCCGCCTTGATGTCCGACTCGCCCGCCTCCACGTCGCTCGAAGGAAAGTCCTCCCACACGACGGTATTACCTGCGACCGTCACTCCTCCCTGCACGCCCGCGCCCGTGAATATCGGGAACTCGCGCTTGGTGATGAGATCGAAGCCGTAGATATCGGAGTTCTTGCCGCTCTCGGGGTTCGGCTCGTTGCGGTAGTCGGCCCAGGCCACCAGGTAGCCGTCAATCGCGGGCTGGGACTGGCTGCCCGGCGCGTCGGAAATGAGAAACTCCTGCCTGGTAGCCAGGTCGTAGCCGTACAGGTCGGCGTTGTAGTCCTCACCCCTGCGGAAGTCGGACCAGACCACCACGTTACCCCAAATAGCCGGGTCGGCCTGCTGGTCGGGCGCTCCTGTAACCAGGAACTCCTGCTTGGTGGCGATATCGTACCCGTAAATGTCCGAGTTGAAGCCCTCGGCGTTCGGCTCGTTGCGGTAGTCCTCCCACACGATCACCTTGCCGTTGGTCACCGGGCGTATCTGCGCGCTACGTGCGGCGGAAACGCGGGTCTCTTGCCCCGTGGCAAAGTCATACATGTAGATGTCGCCCGACTCCGAGTCTTCGGCGCTCCTGGCCGCGCGGTGGTCCGACCAGACAACTATGTTGCCGGATACGCGGGGGCGGCTCTGCAAGTTGGCGGCTTTGCTCACGGTTAGCTCACCACCGCTGCCGTCCAACCTGGCTCCATAAATGTCGAGGTTGTTCAGCCTGTCGGTGGTGCTGCTGTTGCGGGCGTTGCGGCTGTCGAGCCAGACGACACGGGTGCCGTCGGTGCTGGGCAGTTGGCCCGCGGCGGAGGGGCTGATGGAGAAGGTCTGCCTGTTGGTGAGGTTCACGCCGCGCACCCGGCACGTCCCGGTCGCGCAGTCGCTGTAGACGACCACGTTGCCCGCCGCGCTAGGGGCCAACTGCCTGCCCGCCCCTCCCGCCAACGTGACGGGAGCCGCTACTTGCGGCCCGCCCGCTTGTCCCTGCGGCGCTGCAAGAGATACGGCAGGCAAAGCAGTCACCAGCAGCAATAGCACAGCCAGCTTACGAACGACACCTGTGGCAGAACGAAAATCGCGGCGCATGTGTAATTAGTCTCCCGGCCATATGAGATATGCAAACAAGGAAGGCATCCGGCAGCTATCCTCGTGCCCCACATCAAGTGTAACATTTTTGGCCGGGCCGTGTTGCCATAATGACACCACACATGCACACTGGTGCTATAAACCCCCTTGTCCCTGGTGCTCAGGTCATCCCTGTATCCGATACCAGGACCAAGCCCCTACTTGTCATTCTGAGCGCAACGAAGAATCTCGTCCTTCAGCACCCAAATATCACCTTTCCTAAAGCGACAAAGCCCCATGAGGAAAAGGGAACATCCAGGTAGAGGACGAGATTCTTCGTTGCGCTCAGAGTGACAAGTAGGGGCTTGGTCCTGAAAGTCTACGAGTCAGGGTTGAAGCACCAGGGCACAATGTATGATGCCCCTACACACCTCAAACCACCCTAAACTTTGCGCGTCCTTTGCGTCCTTTGCGTCTTTGCGTTTCCGTCACCTATCGTCCATCGTCCATCGTCTATCGTCCCTTCGGCACAAACTTCTCGACGGCGGGGATAATCTCCTCCGCCCATATGTCAAATGCTCCTGGGAGGTGCATGGCGGCGGTGTTGAAGATGGCGTGGTCGGTGCCTGCTTCGGCCAGCGCGTGGAAGTACTCTATGGCTTGCGAGGGAGTGAGCAGGGCCTGCTCCTCTATGGAGGGGAATGCCCCTTCCGGGCGTTTGCCATCGCGGGTCACTATCACGCCGCTGAGGGTGCTCTTCTCTATCTCTTCGTAGGGCCGACCCTCTTCTTCGCATCGCTGCCTCAACACCTCATATTTGCGCTCGGCATAGGGCACGCCCCGCATGTAATCGGTGCCTTTGTCCGTAATGACGATAATGTTGCAGGCGTCGGCGTACCTGGCGACAAGGCGAAAGGTCTTTTGCTCGCCCCCACCGCCAATCATGATGGGAGGGTGCGGGCGCTGGATTGACTGGGGCGAGTTGAGCGTCTCGGCCAGGCGCAGGTGCTTACCCTCGAACGGCGCGCGCTCCCCTAATTCCCCACTCCACATCATATGCGCCACCTGTAACGTCTCCTCAAGCGCCTCGAAGCGCTCCTTGAGGGGCGGGTAGGGCACTCCCAACGCCGCGTGCTCGTCGTCCTTCCATGCCGAGCCGATGCCCAGATAGGCCCTACCACCGCTCAGCACGTCGAGCGTGGTGGCGGTCTTCACCAGCACGCCCGGGTGGCGGTAGGTAACGCCCGTGACGAGAGCGCCCAGCTTGACCCGCTCCGTGATAGCAGCCGCGTAGGAGAGGGCGCTGTAAGCCTCCAGCATCTCAAGCTCGTTGGGACCCCAGGCTTCAATCTGGAAGAAATGGTCCATCACCCACACGCTGTCGAAGCCCGCCGCTTCCGCGTCCCGAACTATTCGCCCGAACGTCTCAGCAAGTCGTGCAGGACCGCCCGGGTAGGTAAAGTAGGTCATTTGCAGCCCAAGTTTCATCGTACGTCCTCCGCAGTATGTATGTCGCGCAAGCTCCATTCATGATAAGAGCTTATGTGGCAGCTGACATCTACCAAAAGGTAGACATAGCAAGTCGGAAGATCTACGAAAGCGTCTATGGGAGCGTTCACGCTTACATCCCATCATCCATCGTCCGTGTTATATTATCCCCATACATTCTACCGAAGGAGCGTTCCAAGTGATGGGAGCAGGCAGCGGACCGGCAGGGGGGCAGGACGGGACGAACGAGGCTGCGTACATGGAGATGCTGGCGATGCGCCAGGACCAGGACCTGCTGGACGTGTCGCGGCGGCTGCTAGACTGGGCGCGGGACGAGGGCTTAACTCTCCACTGGAGCAGCGTGCGCGACGTGCCCATCTTCGCCCCGGCCATAGACACGCCATCCGGGCCGGTCTATTTCGTGGAAGTCACCGCCAGGGGCCGAATAGACGTGCTGTTCGACCGGCTGCGGGAGACCGGCACCTTCGGCGACGACGATAAGCGGCTGGAAATACTGCACCGCCTCAACCAGATACCCGGCATGGGCATGCCCGAGTTCACCATCAACAAGCGGCCCACCTTCTCCCTCAACGCGCTCGTCAGCGACGAGGCATTCGACCGCTTTACCTCTACCTTCCGATGGGTAGCCGAGCAGTTGCGGCGCTAATAATGGGGCTTACCTGGCTACCAGTTCGCCGGTGACAACATCGCAGGAAGATGTGTAGCTGACCACCTGGTTGCGCCCCGACCGCTTGGCGTGGTAGAGCGCGCTGTCGGCGGCGACTAACAGACTGTCAGCCGTGAGAGCGTGGCTTGGAAGCTCGGCTACACCGAGGCTGATGGTGATGGATATGCTCACAACCTCACCATCGGGGGTGATGTAGGTGAAGGGCCGCGCCGAAACTTTGGTGCGGAAACGCTCGGCCACAAGCCGGGCCTCCGTCTCGCCCGTCTCAGGCAGGATGGCCGCTATTTCCTCGCCACCGTAGCGGGCCACCTTATCGGTCGCGCGCACGCTGTCACGGAATATGCCGCCTATCCAGCGCAACACCTCGTCGCCTACCTTGTGCCCGTAGCGGTCGTTCACCCTCTTGAAGTGGTCGATGTCGATCATGACCAGCGACATGGAACGTCCGTAGCGGCGGCAGCGAGTGGCTTCCTCGGCCAGCACGCGGTCCATCTCATGCCGGTTGAGCAGGCCGGTGAGCGCGTCATGCGTAGCGAGCACCTGTAAGGCTACTTCGACACGCTTGCGCTCGGTGACGTCGCGCACTATCGCCTGCACCGAACCGTCGTCAAGCAACCTGGCGCTGATCTCCGCCATCACACGGGTGCCGTCTTTGTGCAACATGGTACGCTCGATGAGCATGCCCTTCCTGGCGGCGCGGCGGTCTTGCACCAGGGAGCGAGCGTCCAGTTCCTCTGGGGCCATCACCTTTTGCGCGTTCAGCGTGAGGAACTCCTGGCGGGTGTAACCGAGCATCCGGCACGCCGTATCGTTCACCTCGATGTAGTTACCCTCGCGGTCCAGGATCACCACGCCGTCGGTGGCCCCTTCCATCAGCAGGCGGTACTTCTGCTCGCTAGCCAGCAACGCGTCTTCGGCGCGCTTGCGCTCCGTTACGTCCCGTTTGACACGCAGGTAGGCCCGCTGACCCTTGTACTCCACCATCGCGGCCGTGACTTCCAGGGCGATTTCGCTGCCATCCTTGCGGTACTGCACCGCCTCGTATTGAAGGGTGCCGCCGTTCTCCAGCCACCGGGCATCCACGTTTGAGACACGAGTGGAGTCCCCGGACAACCGGGCGGCCGGCATACCCATCAGCTCTTCCCTTGTAAAGCCGAAGAGCTTGCACGCGGCGGCGTTGGCGTCGAGCACTATCTCGTCTTTGATGGACAGCAGAAGGATGGCGTCGTGAGCGTTCTCGAACAGGCCACGGTACTCGCGCTCCGACCGCTTCAGGACTTCCTCGGCATGCTTCTGCTCGGTCAGGTCGCGGGTGGTGGTGACCCGCACGTCGCGGCCCTGGTAAGGCACCGTCTGGCCCCGGACCTCTATCGGAAAGACCGAACCGTCCTTGCGCACGCCCACTAGCTCGTAGGGAGTCTCGTCCTCGGCAATCGCCCTGTCCAGTATCGCGTTCTGGTACTCAAATGGTGTGAAAGCCCACATGTGCATGCCGATTACTTCATGAGGCTCGTAGCCGAACATCTCAGCCAGGCGCTTGTTGACTTCCAGTATCTTGCCGCCCTCGTGGATGCACACGCCCTCCCTGCTCGCGTTGGAGAGGCGGCGGAATCGCTCCTCGCTTTCCTGGAGGGCGCGGTCGGTACGCTTACGCTCAGTGATGTCGCGCTTGATTACCCTGTAGGCGACAACCAGGAGAATACAGACCAGCACGACGCTAATTATGGAGGCGCGAATCGTGCCCCGCGAGCTTACGTCGGAAGCCGCGGCCCTTTCCTCCAGGAGGCGGCGCTCCTCGGCCTCCATGTCCGAGACCAGGGCACGAACTGCCTGCATCTGCCGCTGCCCGCGCCCGCTGGATATATTGCGAACGGCAGCCTCAAAGCCTTCGGTCTCGCGAAGGTTCAGGGTCTCTTCGAGGGTGCGCAAGCGAAGACCTATCAGGCCCTGTAACTCGGTAACGCGGGCGTTCTGGCGCGGGTTGTCTTTGGTGAGGTCACGCAGGACGGCAAGGTGCGAGTTCACGGTCTGCACGTCGGCACGGTAGGGTGCCAGGTAGCTCTCCTCGCCCGTGAGCAGGTAGCCGCGCTGGTTTGTTTCGGCGTCCTGCACCGTGGAGTAGGTAACGCCAAGCTGCGCCAGGACTTCCTGCGTATGGCGCACCAGGCGGTGGCCCGAGATGACCATAGCCCCGTTATAAAAGGCAAGCGAACCCACCACGACCAGCACGATCAGTGCTACCGCGAACCCGCCAAAGACCTTCCTTTCTACCGACCAGCGTTTCATTTGAGCCTAAACACTCCTAATCTCTCACCTATGAGCAAATAGCAAACTGCATAACGCAGATTGCTAATCGTTGATTTGTACATGTATATTCAAGGATTTGACCCCCACGTAACTATACCCGAAAGATTACGGCAAAGTAGTATCTTGAGATGGGAAATTAGTCCTTACGACCATAAGCCATTGGTTTAATTGTCAATATGCCGTGTACCCTGGTTGGGTTGCGCTTGAGGACATGCGAACTTGAAGTTTGGTCCTCAGCACGAAAAGACCTTCCCCTCAACTGAAGCAATCCCCGCAGCA
>DASVRN010000263.1:0-26080 GCA_036388595.1 Chloroflexia bacterium | reverse complement strand
CCAAAAGTGCTATCGGTCACCAGGAAGCGTGTCGCCTCCACAGCCTCAGAGACGCAGCCAGTGTCACGAAGGGCCGCCGACATAAGCCTGCTGGAAAGCCGCTCGCCCACACCGGCCACGTAGTCCAGCGTGCGAGGGGTGACTTCCCCCAGGATGGAGATGCTCTGCACGAAGTTCTGCAACTCACCGATGATTAGCTGCACGTCGCCCCGCAATAGTGCCGCTTCGGACTCGCACAATCCAAGCCCCTCGATAATGGCCGCATGCGCGCTGCGTATTTCGAGCACCAGTTCCAGCGCCTCGAAGTGCTCCCTGGCTGCGGCCTTGCGGGCGGCTGCCAGCAGCTTGTCGGTCACGCCTGAGACGGCCGATACCACTACCACTACCTTTTCGGCAGTTGCGTGGTGGGCCGCTATCCGGGCCGCGCCCTTGATCCGCTCCGCGCTGCCCACGGAGGTGCCGCCAAACTTCATTACTATCACAGCACACCTCCCAGCCTCAGTATGTCGCCCAGCACGCCCGAAGCGGTAACCTCGGCCCCCGCTCCCCTACCCCGCACCGCCAGCGGCTGGTCCCCATATCGCCGGGTGTGGAACACAAACAGGCTCTCGGTGCCACCCAGACTCCCCGCCACGCTGTTCAGCGGCACCTCGCGCAAGGCCACCGAAGCCCCGGAGCTATCTATCCGGGCCAGGTAACGCAACACGTTGCCTCTTGCTGCCG
The DNA here is from genome assembly GCA_036388595.1 of Chloroflexia bacterium. Taxonomy (GTDB): domain Bacteria; phylum Chloroflexota; class Chloroflexia; order QHBQ01; family JADMIH01; genus JADMIH01. Next base: position 25,357 of record DASVRN010000263.1, on the reverse strand, counting down.
CCTCCGTTACTCTCGCTGCATACTCAGCGTTGGAAGCAGGTAGCTGCTCCCAGAAGGCTGTAAGGGATATGTCGTTCAGGCCGGATGGGACCAATGACTCTACTTGTATGTCGGCTATGTTGAGCCGCATACCAAGCCGCCGCGCCAAAATGAGCGCCTTCCTCCGAGCATCAACACCGCCGAGGTCGTCGCGAGGGTCGGGTTCGGTGTAACCCAGGTCCTGAGCCGCCAGAAGGGCCGCGCTGAACGGCATACCTGCCTGTATCTCCGTGGATATGTAGCCTAAGGTGCCGCTGATGGCCGCGTCTATTGCGGTCACTTCGTCGCCCGTCTGTAGCAGGCCGTCGAGCACGTTGATTACGGGCAGGGCTGCGCCCACGGTGGTCTCGTAGAGGAAGCGCCCGCTTCCTCCGTATACCAGCGCCTGGTAACGCTCGAAATCTTCCGCAAGCGCCCACTTGTTGCAGAGGACCAGATTAGCGCCATGCTGCCGGGCCTGAAGGAGCGTATCGTAGGCATGGCGCTCGGCGGTCACGTCCACAACCACTAGCTCACCGGCAGACGAGGGGTTGCCTGTCGAGAAGATAGAGTCCAGGGGAGGCAACGCGGAGTCTGGGGAGGTGGGAACAAAGGTGGCGCGGGTGCCGAACGCGTCAACAAGGTTCGCGAGCCGTTTGCCGCTACCCTTGTCACCGAGCGCCGCTTGCAAGTCGTCTATACTCCAGCCGCCTGCCAGCAGCAAGAGGCCGGAGCGGTCGGCTATGCCCGCGTAGCTCAGCCACGGGTAACGTTCAGCCAGGTTGGCGTAGTGCCGCACCAGCGCCTGCCCTACCCCACCGAGGCCAAGCTGCACTATCCGCAAGCGTCTTTCTCCACCTGTTGTTTGGTGTGCCATACATGTTGCGCTTTCTAGCCGTTGAGGAATATTCCTAGTCAACGTAGCCTTTGGATTTGAGCAGTTCGGCTATGAGCAGCACGCCCCCCGCCGCACCCCTCACCAGGTTGTGGCCCAGCAGCGCGAACTTCCAATCAAGCAAAGGACAGGGCCGAAGCCTGCCGACAACCGTAGCCATGCCACCCTCTTCGTCACGGTCGAAGCGAGGCTGCGGGCGGTTCGGCTCGGTACGCACCACTACCGGGCGAGAGGGGGCGCTGGGGAGGCCCAACTGCTGCGGGGCGGGCCGCCAACTCTCCCACGCATCAACGATCTCCTGGTGCGTGGCTGGCGTCCTCAGCTTGACCGACACCATCTCCATATGCCCGTCGGTAGTGGGCACGCGGGTGCATTGGGCACTCAGTCTCAGGTCCTGGGGCGGCACGATATACGAGCCGTTTTGCTGCCCTTCGGTGAGAGTGCCCAGCAGCTTTAGTGGCTCGGTCTCGATCTTGTCTTCCTCGCCCCCGATGTACGGCACGATGTTGTCCACCATGTCGAGCGCGCTCACCCCGTTGAAACCGGCCCCGGAGATGGCCTGTAGCGTGGTCACGTAGGCGCTTTCCAGGCCAAACGCCCGGTGCAGAGGGGCCAGGGCCAATGTGAGGCTGATAGTGGAGCAGTTGGGGTTGGTCACCAGGAAGCCGGTCCAACCACGCTGCCTGCGCTGCACTTCAATCAGGCGCAGGTGATCGGGGTTGACCTCCGGCACCATCAGCGGTACGTCTTCTTCCATGCGGTAGGTGCTGGCGTTCGACACCACTCCGATACCCCCCGCCGCAAGCAGTGGCTCTATCTCCTTGGCGGCATCGGAGGGTAAGGCGCTGAACACGATCGCGCACTGGGAGAAGGAATCCGGCTCCGGACACCTTAGCTGCATATCGAGCACAGCAGCTTCCACGGTCCCGGCGACCGCGGGGGCGGGGCGCATGACGTCGCCGTACCTCTTGCCCGAAGTGCGCTCCGAGCCTGCCAGCGCCACTATCTCGAACCACGGGTGCCCGTTGAGGAGGCGCACCAATCTCTGGCCCACGGCCCCTGTTGCGCCCAACACTCCTACTTTGGTCCTGCCCATCAAGTTTCTCTCTTTCCGGCTCCTCGTATGGAGCACTATGCCGTGAGCGCTACCTGCCCCAACAGCGCGCGCATACCTTCCAACGCGCCCGTAAGGTCCTCCAGGTTGCAGGCGGTGCTGAATCGCAGGTAGCCCTCACCTGAGGGTCCAAAGATGACACCAGGCGCGGAACCGATCTTGGCCCGCAACAAGAATTTGGTCATCGCCCAGGAGTCGGTGTTGCCGTCGGGGTCCGCCCAACCCTCAGAGATGCGCACGAAAGCGTAAAAAGCCCCCTTCGGAGGCGTGCCACGGAAAACCGGGAGAGTGCCCAGTCCCTCGTAGAAGAAGTCACGCCTGGCGCGGTACTCGTCTCGGAAGGCGGCGACGCAGTCTTGCGGCCCTGCGAGCGCGGCCACGCCACCCCATTGCGTTATCGAGCTGACCCCGCTGATCGTGTAGAGGGCCACCTTCTGCATCCGCTCCATAAGGTGCTTGTCGGGCGACACCACGTAGCCCAGGCGCAGCCCCGTCATCGCATATGATTTGCTGAGGGTGAACACGCTGGCCGTGCGCGCGTACATGCCCGGTAGCGAGGCGAAACTGACGTGCTCCACCCCATCATAGGTGATGTGCTCGTATGCCTCGTCGCTGACAACCGTGATGTGAGGGTTGTCCTCTACGATGGCCGCAATGGCTTGCAAATCGGACAGCGAGAGCACCCCGCCCGTAGGGTTATGCGGGGAGTTCAGCATCAGGCCCCGAGTGCGAGGGGTAATAGCCTGGCGCAACTCGTCCGGGTCGAAGGTCCAGCCGCGTGTTTCGTGGAGAGGGACGCGAACGACCACACCGCCACAGAGGGTAATCAGGTGCTGTATGCTCGTCCATGTAGGGTCGGGTATCACGATCTCGTCGCCCGGCTCAATCAGGCTCTTGAAGAGGCAATATAGCCCGTGCATGCCACCGTTGGTGATGAGCGTTTCACCCACGCCCCCGACCGGGATGCCGTTGTCGGCCCGCACCTTTTCCACCACCGCCTGCCGCAACTGCGGTATGCCGGACGAGGCGACGTAGTGGGTCTTGTTGTCGTGGAGGGCGCGCAGCATGGCCTCTTTGATATGCGCGGGCACGTCGAAGCTAGGCTCGCCGCTCTCCAGGCGAAAGGGCTTATCGAGCTTCAGGAGGGCGTCGCGCAACACCGCGATACCCGACAGTTCGACCCGGTCGATCACTTGAGCCATTTGCCGGTTACCTCCTTACGCTCGCTGTTCCAACCCACGCACACTATGTCGGCACGCCCGTGGGTAGACCACCCGGACGGCAGCGGCCAGGAAATAGCTTGCGACTCTGCAAAGCGATGGGGGGTGCTCAACATGCGGTGCAAGGTCGAGGTTGAGCGCTCATGTGCTACCTTGCTTCGCGTGCGCGGGGGTGCACGCCCATGTTGGTCTGCCGGACTGCATCGGCGGGGCAGACGACGGGTAATACCTTTACCCTGGTTGTGCTGATTGTATATCAGGGTCCAAGCAGTGTCAAGACATAAGGGATTTTGCGTGTTAAAACCAACCCCTACCTGTCCGAAAAGGACAGATTATGCTTTAAAGGATTTGAAAATGAGGCTAAAATGGGGTGTTTTATACGAATTCTAGGCAGAATATCACGTGGTACTTCCCCAAAGCCACCCTTCGTCACGCGTGCGGATAGCACGACTGCCCGGCTCAATGGCACCAAAAACCCTGAAATTAATGACAGATTATGCTTTAAATGCTGCTGAAAGAGACCACTTTGTGCCCAGATTCAAATAAATGACAGATTATGCTTTATGCCATAAACACAAGAGGTGCCTAAATGCGAAATTCCTGCCCGGACAGGCAGGAATTTAACGTTGTAAGGACAAGTGACTAGAACTCATCTCAAAAACAGGCACGCAGTAGGATGACGATGCAACCAAGTTTCACAAAGCCAGCGAAATTCTCAACATGACGCTCGTACCTGACAACCACTTTGCGGAAGTTACCGAGCCAAGCGAAGAAGCGCTCGACTTTCCATCGACGCTTGTACCTTCTGAGCTTGCGGCCATCCTGGGTCTTGGGCTTCTTGCGGTTACGTCGATGGGGAGCAATCATGTCGATGCCCATCTGCTTCAGTTCGGCGTCAAGTGGGTCAGAGTGATAAGCTTTGTCTCCCACGAGCCGCGCTGGAGTGCCTTCAACATGGGATGCTTGGAGAGTGTCTCTAACAAGGGTGACTTCATGTGGAGAAGCACTTTCAACGTGTATGGCGAGTGGAAGAGAAGAGCCGTCTGCAACGTGCTATGCACTTGCCATGATCTTCGTACCCTTACCCCGCTTGGTCTTTCCAACGTAGAGGCCCCTTTTTTCGCCACCACGAAGGTGCCGTCGATGAAACACTCTGTAAGGTCTATCTCCCCACGCTCTTGCAAGTCTTGGGCTAGGGCTTGCAGCACCCGGTCCAGCGCACCTGAGCGCACCCATTCCTGGAAGCGGCGGTGGCACGTCTGGTACGGCGGGTATCTGTCGGGCAGGTCAGCCCACTGTGCTCCTGTTCGCAGTATCCACAAGATGCCGTTGAGCACTTCTCGTGGGTTGCGGCGAGGTCTACCTTTCCCATCGTCACGAGGTGCAGGCTCAACCTCGGCTATAAGTGGTGCCAGCACCTCCCACTGTTCATCTGTTACGTCCAACTTTGTAGGTACTCCTGAAGGGCTTTTACCTTCAGTCTACCATTTTTGAGATAGCTTCTAGGAAAAATAAAGTTCCCTACTCACTCCATTGAAATCGTGCTTAGAGGATCTGGATTGGAGTAGATAATTACAGTCGGTAATTACCTACTAAGATAGCGGTGGTGAACACAATTGTCAGAATCGTAGAAAATAAGGTTGCCTACTAAGAGCCTGTTTAATAATGTCTATGACGAGATAAACGACGAAGGGTCAGATGGGACATCGCCAAGTAGACAAAAGCCTCACTAGAACGAGTGACATATTCGTAGTCTTTGCTGAGCCGTCTGTACCTGCCATACCAGGCGAAGGTGCGCTCCACAATCCAGCGTTTGGGTTGGCCTACAAAGCCTTTCACACAGGGTTTACGTCTGACTATCTGCATGAACCAGGTGTAGACTTTGTCCGCCCACTCCAGCCACAAGCCCCAATATGCCGCGTCAGCGTAGATGACGAACAAACGAGGCAGCGAGTAGCTGGCCCACCTCACCAGAGGTCTTGCACCTTCTTTGTCGAAGAGGGCTGCCGAATGCACCACTACCATCAACAGCAGGCCGAGCGTGTCCACCAGGATGTGACGCTTACGTCCCTTGATGTGCTTGCCACCATCGTATCCAACAGTGCCTGCTACCTCGTAGCTCCCCCTTTTTCAGCCGTCTTTACAGATTGGCTGTCCAGGATTGCTACACTTGGTTCTGGGTCTCGGCACTCCTCTACTCGCAGCTTGCGGCGCAACTGTGCGTTGATGCGCTCAAACACACCCGCGTCTCGCCACTGTGCAAAGTACCCGTACACCGTCTCCCAGGGAGGTAGGTCATGAGGCATCATGCGCCACATACAACCTGCCTTGGTTATGTAGAAGATGGCATTCACTACCTCTCTAAGCTCGTACTTGGGTGGGCGGCCTCCAACAGGTCCTCCACTCCCATGCTTGGGTATCAGATGCTCTATCTTCTGTCACTCTGCGTCCGTCAGGTCTGTGGGGTATCTCTTTCTGCTTTCCATAGCCCAAAGTATACTCTACTCCTTGGTTATTAAACAGGCTCTCAGAGGTCCTTTGTACGGCCATTATACACCCAATGTGCCTCAGGGTTATATAGCCCATCGTATCCATAAGTAACGGCATCGACGTGGTAAGTAGACCGAAGGGCAGGTAGTGACTGCCTCAGCCATCTATCACAAGGCCGTCCCATGGAGGGGACGGCCTTGTTACTTACCCTCCTACGCGTTTACTCCTTGTCTGAGCCTATGATTATGCTGTAGCCTGCTGACAGATCTCCATCACCACGACGCTGCGAGAGGCGCAGTTCGCCGCCCTCTGCCAGGCCATCGCGGGGAATGCCAACAAGAAGTGGGGTGAATTGGTTAGCTCGCAAGTGGAGAGGCAACTCTATCAAGCCCGTAGTACAACCAATCTCCAAGACCTGGAGGCCTTGATACTCTCCTAGCTTGACATCTGGCCTGTCGCTTGTGGTCTGCCTCTCAAAGAGGCGGGTGCCAGCAGGGGCCTGTATCCTGACAGTCCTGTTTTCTCCTACATTGATAGCTATAAGAGCATCACTTAGGAGTTGGATACTTGAGGTTTCTTCCTCTAGGTTGGACCGCTCAGTCCGGCTGTCGTTGTCCAGCTTCCGGGCATGATCAACAATTCTTCGCATCAACTTTTCGTCGGTTAGATGGATCAGCACCGAAGACTTGGCTCCAAGCTGCGAGCAGTCTATGACCAAGCTACGTATTCCACTTGGATCGCTTGTGCCTGCGACGATAGCCTGTAAGAGATCGGTCGCCGGGTCTAAAGGGTCAAGAATGCTGATGTTGCGCTGGGCGATGTTGTTATCGCGTTGAACGTCGAATGCTACGCCCGTGGGCAAAACCCCATCGTGAGGAGACGCCTCTAGCAGTAGGCATGGGTGCCACGCAACATTCACTCCTCCCACGGGCACCATGGCAGGCGGTACCATCGCTTGGGGCCAAGTCATCTTGACGATCTGGTCGGCCCCTGGAGCGAGGTTGTCAATCCGCACCTCGCCTATGAGGTAGGTTCCAGGAAGGAGCGGTCTTGGGATGGCATCGCCTGGTCGATTCGTCGGGATAAACTCCTGCGGATAGCGAAACTCGAAACCGGGGAAGTGGGTGATCATAGCTCGGACGTACACCTCGTTACTTGTTGCTCCGCCAATGTTCTTCACACGGCAGTACACGTAATTGTCCTGCATACGCCGTGGCGTCTGGTGGGGCGGGGCCGACGCATAGGATAGCACAGGAATTGGATCATCGCTCCGGCGCACCCAGATGTCCGGGCTATGGGCGTGCCAACCAGTCGAGGGAACGGCACCCGTATCGGCCAGGTTCTCCCGCACCAGGATATCGGGGGGAGAGATCAGGTCCCGCGCGGCGACTACGGCCGCGTTTACGTCTACCCTTCCGTAGCCGTACCACTGGCTAAACTCAGCCACGCCATCTGCGTCATTGTCCACCCACTGGCCTATGCTGTTCGTGTTTGTGAAGTCTATACGTACGGCGGTGGTACGCAGTATCTCCCGTACCTGGACCCAACTCAGGGCTGGATTTACCGAGAGGACGAGAGCTGCCGCTCCCGCGATGGTGGGCGACGCATGGCTGGTCCCACCAAAGCTGGCCGCGTAGTCATTGCAGACGGGCGCGCCCGGACAGCCGTCGAGACTTCCGGTGCCTACCCGCTCGCATGAGGTCGTTGGGTCTATCAGCCCACCTCCCACGGCAGCATAGGCTGTATGGCTGGGCGCAACAATATCCATCTCAGGACCGTACGGCGAGTATAGTGCACGAGTATCAACAACCACGTTGATGTTGTTGGTGTTTCCGTTTGGGTCGGGGTGTAAGCTATTTACAGGCGAAGTCGGGTTCACGTTGATGCTGGCACCAACTGCGATGGTGCGCTGGTAAGCAGCGTAAGTGCGCATGGTGCTGAACTGGACGTAGCCCAGGTTGCCAGTAGAGAAGGTGACTATGCAGCCCCGCCCGCCGCGTCCATAGATGGTCAGGAAGTCGAAGCAGTCCCTCAAGGCGGCGGTGAGTGGCACGTTGTTCGCACCCCATGAGTTTGAAATGACAGAGGCGGAACGCGCCGGTAGGGCCGGGAAGCTGGGATCGGTGTTACCCGTGTTGAACCCGGCTGCCCAGATGAAAGCATCGGCCATCTCTATGCCTGTTGCGGGAGAGGGTAAGCGTGCTCCTATAAGGTGGCAGTTGGGAGCTACGCCGGCGATGCCCCGGTTGTTGTCGAAGGCTGCGGTAGCCGTGCCCGCGCACTGCGTGCCGTGGTCGCCGCCGAGGGCAGCAACAGTCTGAGCCGACATAGAGTTGAAGTTGAAGGATGTGACGAGCTTGGATGTGGCGTCGGTCAGATTGGCTGTGAACTCAGGATGGTCAGGTGCGACACCGTGAGGGTCAAAGACCGCAATGGTTATGTCGGCGCTTCCACCTCTTATATTCACGTCGATCGCGCCGAGAGTTTGCCATGCGTCATCGCAGTTGATAAGCGGCAGGTGGGTAAGGTTGGCCCAAAGAGTGTCATTGGGGGTGTATTGGTCCACTTCTAGCTGCTGTAGCAGGTTCGGTTCCGCGTATAGGACCGGAAATTGCTGCTGCAGGACTTGGGCGATGACGAGCATATCGTATGAGGGCCCACCGGGTCGAGAGAGCAAAAAGGCGTTGCCTGCGTAAAGTATGGGACGCTCCACAGTCAACCCAAACTGCTGGGCTATGCGCTCGGCTTCATTGCGCGTTATGCTATCGCTGAACCGAACTACAAGCTCATTCATCAGGCCCATAACGGGGTTGTCGCCACGCCGTAGGGGTAAGGCAGTCATAACCCGGATGCCTTGCTGCCGCAACTCGTCAGCGATTTGTCGCACTGTCTCTGCAGCCCTTTCTATCGTCTGGCCGCTTCCTAGGTTGACGGAGACGAAGCTGGTATCAGAAGGCCCCTCAACCTCGCCACGCCCCCCATTTTGCGAAGGCCGGACGACCGGCGTTGACTCAAGTTTGTGGCGCTTGAGCAAGCGCGGCAAAATGTCGGCAGCTCGGTCGCCGCGCGCCACCACCAAGAACGATCTCTCGTCCGGCTCAAAGTAGACCTTGACCCCATTGGCATAGAAGAATGGTTGACCTTCTCTGCCAAGCACCACCGTCACGCTATTGTGGCCTGGGGAAAGCTCCACCTCTCTCTCCTCAGGCTGTAGGTCCATTTCCGAGTCGGAGACGCGCACTTCATAGGGCCCTGGGGAGAGCTCTGTAGCTTGGAGGGTGCCGGGGGTTTCCGTTTGTCGCAACTCCTCCCTCTTCCCAGTGCTAAGGCTTCGCAGTTCTCCATGGGCCTCGCCAAGAGGATTACCGTTGCCGTCTTCTACATAGACGAAAAGTCTGGATAATGTATTCATAGCTTTCTCCTCCTACACGCCCGCTCAACGCTCTCGCGTGGCGTGTTGTACCTGGCATTGATGTTGATTGCCCCTGATCCAGTCGAAATCCTCCTTGCTGTCTGTACTCTGACATTCATCGATTACACTACGCTCAGCTAGAAGTCCGGTACGACTTGCCCACTATTTATCAGGACGTACTGGTTGGGCCAAGACGAGATAGATCATCTTGCTGATCTGTCCCCGCGTGGCCGTGTTGCCGAAGCGGAAGTAGGGGCGGTCCCGCTCGTCGCAGAGGGCGCCACCCCGCCGCAGCAGGAATCATCAATGATTCCTCTGCGCGCCCGCACTATTGCAGTTCATGCTGATCCATACAGATGGTGGTGATACATCCCCCAATTGGTTAGATTCTGACTCAGGTTGAACTCTTAACCTCGGTATGGCATGTAACACTTTGTGCCCTAGGATTGGCTAGTATTTCGACGTGCTACTGGTCGTTACACTTGCTGCCTCCGGTAATTGACAGGTAGACGACCTTAGCTATCTGGCCGCGGGTCGCATTAGCGCCAGGCCGGAATGTACCGTTGGCATAGCCGCTGACCACGCCGTGGCAACCGGCCGTCTCCACAAAGGTATAGAAAGGACTACCGGCTGCCACATCGTTGAACGTCGCGTCGGCCGGGTCTTGCAGCGGCCAACCCGCAGCAGCTACACTGATTTTCGACAACTGGCCTCGCGTAACGTTGGCATTAGGACGGAAGTATGAGCGGTTCTCCGTATCGCATGGCTCCACAGGCCCACCACAGGGATAGCCAGAGATGATTCCCTCGTCTGCTGCCGCTTCGATCACGTTGAAAAATGGGGAACCCGGAAGAACGTCATGGAAGGTGTAGGAACCCTCCGGCAGGGTGGCGATCGGCGTACCGAAGCCCAGAACAACTATCTTAACCATCTGGGCGCGAGTGGTATCGGCATAGGGCCTGAAGGTCCCGTCCGCATAGCCGCCGATAATGTGATGGCTGGCAAGATAAAGCACAGGTGCGTAGAAGTAATCGGTCGGGTTCACGTCGGTGAATGGATTTGGTGGCCCACCTTCGAACTGCCCAGCCACATAAGTGGCAGTCTTGTAGGTATCCAGGAGCATCGCATAGTCCGCCGGACCGGTTATAGATAGATAACTCAAGGCATAAGGGCCCGAGGCGCCACTCTGTCCGATAGCGCTGCCAGGGAAGCTGAGCGTAATCTGGTTTAGCCCCGCGCTCAGGGTCCCACTACCGCTGAAGGTACCTAGCTCGTGGCCGCCGGAGAGACCCAGCACGTTATCGGTGTGGTCGGCAAGGATTCCAGTCCATTTGTAAGGCCCCGCCACATCTACGGTGACATGAACCGTGACTTCCAGGGTATCAAAGAGGCCGTTGCCGTTCGTGTCGATGCCGGCGTCAGCACCGGTGCCTGCGACGTAGATAGGAGGATGCTGGAATTGGGTATGGAGATAGCCCGGCGACGAATAAAGATTGGATTGCTGATCCAGGGGGAGCACGGAGGGAATTGCGTCCTCTACCAGGCGCACGTCTTTGAGAATGTAGGGTCCGTTGCGGCCCTGGTCGTGGATGCGCTCGCCAGCGAAGGAGAGAGGTACGAACTGCACCCCCACACCAAGGGTAGCTGCAACTGTGGTATTGGCGATCTCAGTACCGGTGGCGTCAGCGAGCACGCCCAGCACTCGGTAGTTGCCCGCCCTGGTGATATCCAGTCCTACGTACGTGGTGAGACTGTTGAACAGGCCATCACCGTCAGTATCGACACCGCTTCCCGTAACCGCCCCACTGAAATGCGAGGTACTGGCACTGACCGTGGCAAGCAGGACCTGCGAGCGGCTGAACGGCTGGGCCTGCCCTTCAGCCACGATGAGCATGCGATATACACCAGCCTGGATTGTGTCCGTAAAGCTACTCGTGTATATGCCATCGCCACTGACCGCGTCGCCTCCGCTGCCATCGTCCAGGAGTGGGACCATCTCGAAGGTGTCATCAGGATGCACAACTTTGGCCGCCACCTCCGCTGCCGAGCCTGTTATACCACCCTGCAACTGACCCCTTAGCACTATGGGATCGCCGCTACGGTAGTACAAGCGATCGGTCGTCGCCTCGAGGCTGATGGGTGAATTGCTGATCAAACCCATCACCCCGTAGACTTCCTGTCCTGAAGGATTCACTACGCTAATAGCAGTGACCTGTAACACCCAACGCCCGGCTTCGGGATTGTCGATGGTATAGAGATCGGAATGCATACCCTCAATGTCAGCGAGATTAGTAAAGCCAATGTTCGGGTCAGTCTCCGCCACGCCAGGGTCGATCCGCCGTCCGGAAGGCGAGACCAGGGTCAGGTCGAGATGGCCCGTGCCGTACAGGAGGCTGAAGGCCACGGGGCCCGGACCATCCACGTCGAGCGTCTGGTTCAAGGTTTCGCCCTGGTGGATCAGGCCGCTAACCGGGCTGGTGGAAGCGGGAGCAGAGTCGGTCGCCGGCGCGGCGGGCAAATCTGTCGCCGCAAGAGGCGACGCACCTGACGGGTGCATACCTGGCTTGGCGAACGGCAGGAAAGTCGGAACTAGCATATTGAAGACGTCCGGCGACCGCTTCAGCTCAAAATGCTGAGCCTGGGCTCCCGACCCAAATCCTACAGACGAGTAAGTGAAGCGGTCCGCGTAGGGAAGAGCATGCACGGACCAAACCGGCACGATAAGATCGTTGCGACCGAAGTAAAATGCTGTAAACCAGTTGTCTATAAGCCCAAAGGGTGGACCAAACTTGTAGTTCCCAGCAAGGGAGACGTAGGAAGTTTGGTTATTGTGCCCATGCCAGGGATTATAGAACAACAGCATGTAGATGGTGGTCAATTCATAGGAAGCCGGGCCGACTAGAGCGTCCACCACGATGGTCCCTGGAAGTCCAATAGTATAGAGCAAAAATATCTGTATCCGGTCAGCGAGAGGGGAACCAGCATTTGGAGTGCCTAGTTGGACGAGTCTCTTGGCGGTATCGTAGTCCTCGACATATGCGCGCGCGTCATTCCCTCCTTTGCTGGTCGCCAATATGTTGAGCTTATCGACTCCCCAACGTCGTCTCAGCTCTTCAACTTTTATACCGATCTTGCCGGCGTTTTGTTCCATGCCGTTGAAACTACCGAGTTCGACCGTGACCGCGGGCACACCCATTGCCTCGAACTTACCGAGCCAGAAAGCCCAGGGGTCTCCACCGCCTATCGCACCCGGCACCAGAAGCATGGGCCGAGGCACCGCTATCCTTAGAGAAGCCCAATCGATATCCGTACAATAGTTGTCGGGAGGGTTATGGATGTCAATGTCTATGGTAATACGATTGGTCGCGGATCTGATCGTACCACCTTCGCCAGGGTCCGATGGGAAGTTGACCCATTTAAGTGGGACGGAAAAGTGATTTAATTCCCACGTGTTGTCGCTGCCCTGAAGGAACCCGGAGCGGCTGACGAGATGGCCGTTGAAGTAAACGGTATCGCGCTCAGGTCGGCCAACATTACCGCGATCAGTGGGACCTCCCGTGTAGTCTACATCCCATGCGGGCAGCGACAAAAACACAGAATCATAGACGGCAAACCCCTGGTTGAGAAGGTTGTCGATGTTGCCGGGGTAGCGATCTATCGGAATTTCGATATCTAGGGGACCCGCGCTCTGGTAGGTGCAACCCGTGTCGAGATCCGCTCCCACATCGGTCACAAAGGTGGTGTCGTTGTGCGCTGGCGGCTGGTACGGTGACAAGCCGAAGTGGCTAGCAGGGCTGTGGGGTGCAGTCCCTTGTTTCGCCCCCGCCAAGCCCGACGGTGTGGGGGTGTCCCCGTACCCTGTCTGCGCACCCGCGCGAGGCACGTACCCAGACGGAGATGCCAGGATGATGGCGAAGAGAGTAAGTATTAGCACCGAACGTCGGCTGAAAAATTGGCTCCTGTTCATGGCACTCCTCCGGTTATCGACTGCCGTGTGGCACACTATGGGACCGCACAAGCTCCACGTCCCCACGTTGGCAATGGTAGTGTGTATTCATTCATCGGATTCTGAGTGACAACGACGGAATTGCCCCGGCTCCCAACTCCCTTGATAGAGAATGGCAACCTGTACCAACCGAACGGGTCCGCCGTGACAACAATGGCGTTTGCGCTACTCCCGGATCCCCACGTGGGGAAGGGCAGCGTGGACTCCGCGATTCGCTCGGCCAGGACGGTGGAGTTGCCACGCGGCCATATGCTGCCGGTGCTGGCCCAGGACGGCCCACCCTGAGTCTCCCACCAAAGGGTGCCTCCGCGGGCGCAACTCGCGTCCGGCAGGGCTGACGCAGGGGTGGTGCAAGGCGCGAATAGGAAGAGGTCCCGCCTGGCTAATGGCCCCATTGCTAGCTGCCCTGCGGGTTGGTCGACATTCAAGGGGTTGTCAGCGGCATAAGCATACGCCCTCTCGCCCGGCACGCGGCGGCCCGTCGTGATGTACTGCTGAGTGGCCAGGTCGTAGTATCGGTCCCCCAGGTACAGCAGATCGGACTCGGCGTCACGATACGCCCCAACGTAACCAAACGGGCCTAGCTTGCCGCTGCCGCCGGGGGGCCCTCCGTAGGGGTCGTAGCTCGCGGCGGCTGCTACGTTGCCGCTCAAGTCGGTCAGAGCGCGAGTACTGCCCTGTTGGTCCAGGTGGTAGAAATAGGGCACCCGGGATGCGAGTCGCTCTACGAGCAAGTCGGAGGGGCCCCAGATGTAGGCGTCCTGGCCGGCTGCGAACAAGCGGGGAGGGCTGCTGCGAGTGTCCCAGGTGAATTGCTCAGAGGCACCGCCACCAACACTCTTGCTCATGCGCAGCCCATCGCCATTGTAAGCGTAAGTGGTAGAGGCGCCACGGGTGTAACCTGTCAGCCTGCTTACCTGGTCGTAGTTATAGGTGGTCGGGCCGTTGGCGCTATCGGTCTGGCTCACGCGGTCACCTACGCTGTTATACGTGAAGCCCAGGTTACGCGTGGGGGAACCTGTCTGTGTCTCAACCAAGGTGCTCAGTTCGTCGGTGGCACCGTAGCCACGGATCGTAGTCCACTGGACGCCCCCCGCCATGGTGGACGACCCTGTTATCCTGTACGCCCCATCATAGTCCCAGGTGCGGGTGTCGGAGGCCCCAGCGGTGTCGCCGGTGAGCCGGTCAAGTCCGTCGTATGCGTACGTGCGCGGCCCCGCGACAGAGTCGGCCAACCCCTGCAACAGGCCCATGCTGTCTCGTGTGTACCCCAGCGAGAGGAACGTGGTGCCATTGTGGCTGTGGGCGGTACTGGCTAGCCGGCCTGCGAGGTCGTAGGTCATGTCCACTCGCGTATTATTGGGGTATAGGTGGGCACTCAGGTTGCCATCGAGGTCGTACGTGAACTGGGTGGTGCGGGAGTCCCCATCGTTCAGCGAGGTCATGCGGTTGGCCGGGTCGTAGTCATACTGGACCGTGCGCCCGCCGGGGTAACCCACATTCAGCGTGTTACCCCGCAAATCGTAGCCGTAGGTGACAGCCTGGCTGGCCCCGTTGGCCTCCTGGGTAAGGCGGTCCAGGGAGTCGTAGGTGTAGCTGGTAGTGCCTGTGCCGTCTCTCATACTGGTGCGGCGGCCTGCCGGGTCGTATGAGTAACTCACGTTGGGTGTCGTGCCATCGCTATAGCTGATGCTTGTAAGTCGGTTGGCGTTGTCGTAAGCATAGCTAGTTGTACGGGGTGGGCTGGCCGAATCGATGGTGCTGATCCACCGTCCAGCCGAGTCGTAGCGGTAATGGGTAATGCGGTGCAGTGCGTCGGAACTGTCAATCAGGCGGTTGAAGGGGTCGTAAACGTACAAGGTGCTCTGGCCGAGGCTGTTGGTCTGGCGGACGAGGTTGCCATCAGCATCGTAGGCGTAGTCGCTATAGGTCAGGTCGGGACGGGTCTCGCGCACGCGTTGGTTTGCGAGGTCGTAAGTGGTAAGGGTAACGTGGCCGTTGGCGTCTTGCACGGCCACAATGTGACGGTTACCGTCATAGGTGTACCGGGTTGTATGGCCCAAAGGGTCAGTGAGGGTCAACAGGTCGCCATAGGCATTGTAGGTGTAGATGGTCACGTGGCCGAGCGGGGTTGTGCTGGATAATATTCGCCCCACGCCGTCATAGGTATAGTAAGTGGTCTGGTTGAGCGGGTTGGTGCTGGTCAGGCGGTTGCCGCTTACCGGGTGGTAAGTAAACTGCCAGGTGTGGCCGTCGGGGTCGGTGGCGGCAATCAGGTCGCCGGGGTGCGTAGGGTCATAAGTATAGAGGGTGGTGACCTGGTCGGGGGGCACCAGCGGCCGGCTGACCGACAGGAGATTGCCAGCCGTGTCAGGCACATACGAGGTGGTCAGTCCCAGCGGGTTGGTGAGGGCCAGCAGATCATGGGTGGCGTTATACGTGGCGGTGGTGGTGTGCCCGAGGGGGTCAGTGGCCGTCAGGCGGTCGCCTTGTGGGTTCCAGGTGGCACGCCATACGTGGCCGTTGGGGTCAACAACCATGGCTAGACCCGAGATATAACCCGCTCGATACCCGTAGCGCCAGGTGGCGGGTGCGGCACCGCGCGCGTCCTCCACCACCTTCGTCAGCCGGCCGGAGGTATGAGTGTGCACGCTAACGATACTGCGGGGATCGGTGATAGTTGTCACGACGTGGTTGCCTGACGTTGCGTAGGTGAAGTCATAGACTCGGCAGCCGGGGCCAACCTGTGATTTCACGCGATACATGGCTCCATAGCTGTTCTGGAGCACGCCACCCTTAGGGTCCGTAATAGTCTCCATGCGGTGGTTGTCGTCGTACGTAAAGCGGGTTATATGACCCGTCACGTCGGTGACAGAGCCAAGGTTGCCGCGCGTGTCATAGGTGTAAGAGGCGTGGCGGTTGCCCGAGGGGTCCTGGACTGTAGTCACGCGGCCTTTGGAGTCGTAAGTGAACAGCAACCGCCGCCCTGCCGGGTCTTGTACTGACGCCAGGCGCGCTCCTGCGTAACTGAGGCTGGTGACGTAATGGTTGCGGTCTCGGACCTGAGCCAGCTTGCCTAACTCGTCAAATAAGAAGCGCATCTGCCCCTGCGTGCGCGTGAGGCTATAGCTGCCTACGGAGTTGTGGACTAGCTCCGCCAGCACACGTGGATCGTGCAGGTAGGCTGCATTTCCGAACGTGAAGGGCAGGGTGCTGCCATTCTCCTGGTGAACTATCAGGTTGGACGTAGCCAATCCCTCGATGTACATGTTGTAGCTGTCGGTCCAGCCGAAGCCGAACCGCCCATTTACGCTGGCAGCCTGGACGTTATAGGTGCGCGTTAGCAGCAAGCCGGGGCCGCGACCTGGGACTGCGAAGTCTGTGGCCGAGTACCAGAAGTTGCCGGTCGCTGTATTGACGTTCACACCCGCGCGGCCGGTTGTGGACCCCTCGCTGGGATTTCCGCCGCCGAGCATTTCGTCATCGGTCGGTCCGGAGGGCGCGCTCCATACGCATCCAGGGAAGAAAAGCAAAGAGGTAATCTTCGATAGCTGGCCCCTGCTGGCGTTGTTGCCCGACCGGAAGTAGGGCAGGTCGCCCGGGCCGCACGGCTCGCCAGGTCCTCCGCATGGATAGCCGTTGATGACGCCGCGACGGGTCAATTGCTCAATAGGCAACCAGAACGGCTGGCCGGGGGGTACGTCCTGGAACGTCTGTTGGCCGTCCGCCACCGGGTCGGTGAGGTCAGATGTCAGTGTGGTCATTTTGGCGATCTGCCCGCGTGTGGCGTTGTTGCCGGGCCGGAAGTAGGGCAGGTCGCCCTGGCCGCACGGCTCGCCAGGTCCTCCGCATGGATAGCCGTTGATGGCTCCTTGGGCTGCCAGTTGCTCCGCAAAGCCCCAGAACGGGTCGCCCGGCAAAACGTCCTGAAATGTCCGCATGCCCGACACGTCTGCATCGAGATCGGCGGAGTTGGACAGGATCTTGGCGATCTGCCCGCGGGTCACGCTGGCAGCCGGCCGGAAAGTAGCATCGCCATACCCGCCGATGATGCCCCAGGCGGAGAGGCATTGGATGTATCCGTAGAAAGGCTGGAACGGCTGCAAATCGATGTAGCTGCCCGTGTAAGGCGGTGTGGCGGTGGCGGTTGGGAGAGTGGGCCGGCAGGGGTTGGGTACAGCAGTGGGAGGGGCGGGGGTGGGGGTGAGCGTTACCGTCGGCGTCGGCATAGGGACCTGGAAACAGTGCGAGAACTCCGAGGTGCTGCCTGCCGAGTCGGTAGCTGTCATGGTGATGAAGGAGCCGGGCGGGGGATCGAAGCCAAGAACAAACGTAAAACTGACGCTGTTACCTGTCGTGATCACAGTCTGACGGCCCGCTAAGAGGGCCCCTTCGCCGTGGCTAGAGAGGTCGCACGTTGGACTGAGAAAGACCTCGATGACATAGCTCTGATTAGCCGCACTGTTGAGCGAGGCCGAAATATCGCGGCCGGCGATGGCCGCCACGACAGGGAAGTTTTGCTTGTTGTTCGGTCCCCCATCTCCATCGTTCACGTCGTTGAGAGTTACGCCGTCCTCGAGCAGGTCGATACCCAGAGCGCCGTTCGAGTAGACAGCGTTGCCTCGGACAGCGTTACCCAGCCCTGCTTGCGAGAGGAATGCCACTCCCGCGCGAGTATTATAGGCAATGCGGTTACCATCGCCCTGTTCCATACCCCCTATCAGGTTACCCGCCTGGCCGCTGCCTATCTCAACACCATGTCCGGTGTTGCCCAGAGGGCCGGTGCCGGTCGCATTGGTGCCAATAAAGTTACCTTGCACCAAATTGCTA
Organism: Chloroflexia bacterium; assembly: GCA_036388595.1. Taxonomy (GTDB): domain Bacteria; phylum Chloroflexota; class Chloroflexia; order QHBQ01; family JADMIH01; genus JADMIH01. Next base: position 7,372 of record DASVRN010000263.1, on the reverse strand, counting down.
TCTCCTGTGCCTGTTGTGTTGACGATGTTAATGCCAGAGCGGGCATTGCCTGAAATGAGGTTCCCCTCCCCAGCGTCTCGCCCACCTATAATGTTGTACGACGCTGTTTGGATCAGAATACCGACCTGGCCATTGCCCACGGGGCTGTTACCCTCAGCGTTGGTGCCTATGTAGTTGCCTTGCACCACATTGTCAGTCGCGCCAGTACCGCCAGTGGGGGCACCGCCGATGAGGACACCTACGCGGGCGTTGCCGGAAATGAGGTTACGGTCGCACAGGTCTGCCCCACCAACCAAGTTGCCATCCGAACCCGATCCGACATACAAGCCAGTATCGCCATTGGGCTGAGCCGCAGTGCCTACGGAGTTGGTGCCGATGAAGTTCCCCTGGATCGTGTTGCCACCTGTAATCACTAGAGTGATCCCGACGCTGGTGAAGCTGTTAATCACCAGGCCGCGCACAGTGGTATTCCCTCCCTTGATGATCAGCCCGTCGTGGACCGTGTTATTCCCGCTCAGCACGATCCTCAGCACCGCGTCGTCGCCAGCGCCCAGCGTGTTGCAACTTGAGCCGGGCTGGGTGTACCCGTCAATGATGACGCTCTCGGTGATGTCAGGCAAGTTGCTGCCGGGAGAAATAGTGTGCAGCCCCGGGCCAGGGATATTGAAGCTTATCTGGTCGTGGCCGGGGCTGGCGTTGGCGGAGGTAATCGATTGGCGTAAGGAGCCGGTGCCTGTGTCATTGGTGTGGGTCACAGTGTAGATGTGTACTGGGGTAGGGGTGGAGGTTGGGCTGAAGTCCCGTATGCCCAGCTCTACCAGCCCATCTGACGGCCTTAGTGAGGCCGATTCCGCGGTACGAGCCGGATCGAAGTTGGCCCCGCTTAGGAATAAGAGGACGACCAACACGACCAAAAATGGAGCCAGCCACAAGGGCCTGAGCAACAACGCCTTGGCCGTAGTAGTCTGCGTCAGAGTGTCCACGACTTCCTCCTAATCCAGCCTCGCGCAAACATACCAATGGCAAAGCCGCCCGTTACTAAGGCTTGTACCAATCGGGCTTGAGCCCCCCTGAAGTCAAGGTCTAATAATCACTACCACTTGCTGCCATATTCACTTGTATTGCACAGAGCATCAGTAAAGTCGTGCGGTCAGTATCGAGGTGGGACGAGCAGCCCTGGAAGGCTGAAGTGAGGAGATAGAGGAGCCGGCTGGGGTATTCGTAAGTGGGCAGGGTCTGGCTGTAGGAATCGCAACTAGAACACAATAATAACACTAAGAGTCCGCAATTACAATACTCTTGTACGTATTGGTATAAGTAGTATCGAATAATTAACTGTCAGGACTGGGCGCGGACGCTCCGAAACGCTGAAACTCAAACAACTCCAGGGTGGAGCTATTCGTGTGGACGTTTTCTATTATAGCTTCTATAGCTTCTCGCATTGACAAGTAATATCAGGTAAAGTGGCTGGCATGGAAAAGCCAACCGCGAGACTGTCAACAGGAGCAACCGACTGGCGAGAGGGCAGACGGTTGAGAGCCTGGGAACTGCACGAGCAGGTCTGGACACAAAAGGGCATAGCAGAGGCGCTAGGCGTCACACAGGGAGCAGTCAGCCAGTGGCTGCGGCGAGTTGAAGAGGCAAGTGGAGTTGAAGGCTTGTACGCTCGCCTACCCAAAGGAGCAAAACCAAGCTAACAGCAGAACAACTAAGCGAACTGTCAGACCTGCTCAAGCAAGGAGCACCAGCTTTTGGCTTCGCAGCAGATGTGTGGACCTGTAAGCGAGTAGGGGTGGTGATCGAGCGCATGTTCGGAGTGAAGTACCACCTCTCCCAGGTAGCTCGCATCCTGCACCAGATCGGCTGGTCTGTGCAAAAACCAGTACGAGTGGCTGCCCAGCAGGACGAGGAGGCAGTCCGAGAGTGGAGAGTGGAAAGAGGAGAGATGGCCTGCTCTGAAAAAAAGTGGGTAGAAGAAGGGCGCAACATCCTCTTTGCGGACGAGTCGGGTTTCTACCTGCTGCCTTCGGTGGTCAGAACATGGTCGCCTGTTGGACAGAGACCGCTTCTTCGAGAATGGGTGAGCCGAGACCACCTGTCGGCTATCTGTGCTATCTGTGCTATCTGTGCTATCTGTGAGCAGGGGTGGCTCTATTGGTTGCAGCAAGAGCGGGCTTTCGATGGAGAAGGCGTGGTCAGGTTTATGAGGCAGTTGCTTGAGCAGGTTCATGGTCGTTTGGGTATCGTGTGGGACGCAGCGCCCATCCACAGAGGAGAGGCTGTGCGGCGATTTCTTGCTGACGGTGGGGCCGCCCGCATCGAACTGACGATGCTGCCCGGCTACTCTCCCGAGCTCAATCCTGCGGAAGGGGTATGGAGCTACCTCAAGGGTGTGCTGTTGGCTAATGTTATCTGTCATGATCTGTCTCAACTGCGGCATGCTCTTGACGTTGCGGTCAGCCAGCTCAAATGCGATCCATTCATCATCGAAGGCTGCTTCTTGCAGCCCGGCTGTTATTAGTTGTCAATGCGAGAGGCTATAAGATCATTTTGCATCCCCTATTGGGTATTCACGATTCGGGCTGAGATAGCCAATTTGTGCCTATGTGTGGAACACGCTGGGTATGCGTGTATCAGACTCATCACCGGCAGCTAACCCGCGCTATACTTCTCCGCGGAGACCGACTCTGGCCAAGTCGGGTGTCCAAAGGAGAGAGCAAGCTGGCGCATGGAGTGCTGTTCTTCGTGCTGAGCACCCAGCCAGTGCTCAGCACCTTCCCGTACGTGCACAACGTCCCCCTCGACTGCATCCACCGCTTGATCCCCAAGCATCTACACCCGCCCGTGGAGGAAGTAGAGCACTTGCTCTCCACTATGGGTTTGCCGGACCCTTGCGCTCAATACATGCGCGCCGTCGACCCAAGTACTCACATCGGGCTGCCTGCATACTAGTGTGCTAGTCTGAGGGGCGAGTAGCTACAGCAATAAATTTGTGACAGATTATGGTTTAAAAAGCAGCCAATCACGTAATTTCACGCTCATTTGTAAATAAGTGACAGATTATGCTTTCAAATTCAAATAAGTGACAGATTATGGTTTAAATCTTACCCTGTTGGGTTACTTGTCTGGCGACTTCCCCGTGCCTGGCAGGGATTAAATTGATGACAGATTGTGGTTTAAAAAAGTGACAACTTCTGCCGTAACCAACATTCGCGCTTGACAGCAAAGCTTCTACATTGCACACTCATGGGGTGGGATACCTACTAAGATAGGTAGGGGAGACTGTATGGAACACCGCATGCTGGGGCAAAGCGGCTTGCAAGTGCCGGTGGTAGGCATGGGCACCTGGCATACGTTCGATGTGCGCGGGGCCGCAAATGAGAAATCGCGTGCCGCCGTGGTGGAGACCGCGCTCTCAGAGGGCGCGAACTTCTTCGACTCGTCGCCCATGTACGGGGAGGCCGAGCGGGTGCTTGGCATGGCCCTGGGTGACAAACGAGACCAGGCGATTGTCGCCACAAAGGTGTGGGCGGCCAGCGCCGCACAGGGCCAGGTCCAGATGGAACGGGCGCTTCAGTTCTTCGGCGGCGCAATCGATCTCTACCAGGTGCACAACCTGCTGGCCTGGCACGACCAGCTAACTCTGCTGGAGCGGCTGCGCGACGACGGCAAAATAAGAGCCATAGGCGCGACCCACTACAGCCACACCGCTTTCGGGGAGCTTGGAACCGTCATGCGTACCGGGCGCATTGACGCGATACAAATCCCCTACAACCCGTTGCAGCGAGAGGTAGAGCGCGACATCCTGCCGCTTGCCGCGGACCTCGGGCTGGGCGTGGTCGTGATGCGGCCCTTCGCAGAGGGAACCTTGCTCCGACGCGAGCCTTCCGAGTCGGAACTGGGACCCCTGCGCGAATTCGGCGTGACCACCTGGTCCCAGGCGCTGTTGAAGTGGATTTTGAGCGATCCACGCTGCCACGTAGCTATCCCCGCCACGTCATCGCCCGACCGTATGCGTCTCAACGCCCAGGCGGGCACCGCGCCCTGGTTCGGGCGGGAGGAACGAGACTTGGTGCTAAGATTGGCTCTCCGCTAAGACTCGGCAGTGCTGAAGTGTAAACGCCAAGACGCCAAGACGCAGAGGACGCGCCAAGTAGATTACGGGTCTGGGGTACAAAGAGGCCCAGGGTACGACAATACGTACCCTGGGCTTCTTTGTATTCTTCAGACCTTGTTTATCTTGGCGTGGTTCTTGGCGTCTTGGCGTTTAGACCCTTACTTGTCGCCCTGCGCGATGTAGACCACCTTGGCCGCCTGGCCGCGAGTGACGTTGTCGTTGGGGCGGAAGTTGCCGTCGCCGTAGCCGCTGATGAGGCCGCTACCGTAGGCCGTCTCGATGAACTGGAAGTAGGTAGAGCCGACCGGCACGTCCGCGAAGTGGGCTGTGTTACCGGGATTCATCTGCATGTCGAAGCCCGACACCACCATCTTGGTGAACTGGCCGCGGGTAACCTTGCCGCCGGGCCGAAGGTAGGGCCGCTTGTTGCTGTCACAAGGCTCGCCGGTGCCGCCACAGGGGTAGCCGGAGATCACGCCGCGAGAGGCCGCGGTCTCAACGTAGCTGTAGAAGGTAGAGCCGGCCGGCACGTCCGCGAAGGTGTTGGTGCGCGGTTCGAGCAGGTCCCAGCCCGCCCCGAGGGCCACTACCTTTACGCTCTGCGCCCGCGTCATGTTGTCGTAGGGCCGGAAGCAGGGGGTGCCTTTGTCGCAAGGAGGGTTGGCGGCGTAGCCGGAGAGCACGCCTTGCCCGTTCAGTGCCTTGACCGCGTTGTAGAAGTAGTCAGGCTCGCACACGTCCACGAAGAGGCACGCTACCGGGGGAGCGGTAGGAGTAGCCGTGGGCGTGGGACCGTCGGTGATGGAGAGAGACGCGTAGTAGTTCTCCTTGAGCGTGTCGTCGCGGTTCGAGCCGAAGACTACGTGCGCGAGGCCCGTCGAGGTTTCGATAGAAGGTTCCTTGGCGAAGCTAGCGCCGTTCCAGGCGGCCCAGGGGCTGACGGGCGTGCTGAACGTGGTCCCCTTGCCGGAGGCGTACATCAGCAGGAAGTTGGAGTACTCGCGGCCCGTGGTGTCGGACCAGATGATGTGCGCGGTGCCCGAGTTGTCCACCGATATGTCGTTGTAGTAAGAGTGGCCGGCGTTGTTCACGACGCGCACCAGGGGCTTGCCCGTCCAGCCGGTACCGGGCGACCATTCGCGGTAGTAGATGTCGTTGTAAGCCAGCTCCTGCCGAGCGTCGCAGCCCTCATCGGACCAGGCCATGCGAATGCCGCCGTCGGGGGCAGCCGCCAGGCTGGGCAGGTACGTGCGGGAGTTGTCGGGGCAGCCGGTGCAGCAATCCGACGTGGTGTTCTCCGCTACCCACTTGCCCGCGCTCTCACGAATGGCAGTCACGATGTCGCTGTAGCCGCCCGCACTGGGGGCCTTATAAGCCGCCATAACCACGCCGTTCTTCGATTCCACAATTGCCAGGTCGGCCACGGGCGCTGTGACCACTTCCTCGCCCTCGACCGTCCAGGTGCCCTGGGCCGAACGCTGGTAGTAGTACGCATCTCTGTTGTTCGAGCCAAACAGGACATGCACGGTGCCCGTCGGTCCCACCGCGATAGCCACGTTCTTGCGGTTGGTGCCGCAGGTGTTGGGCACGTCCTCGGTGAGCACGGCATTGCCCTGGGCGTCTAGCTGAGTGTAGCGGCCGCACGCCCAGTAACCCTGAACCAGCTCAAAGTAAGCCGCGTGTACCGTACCCTGCGAGTCGCGGGCCACACGGATATTGCCGAGGCTCCGGGGGAACGCAGTGCTGGCGGTCAGGCTGCTAAAGTTCGAGGTGGCGCTGCCGTTGGCCGCCTTCAGGTAGCTGGAAGGTGTGATAACGTTGGTGGGGTCGTCCTGCATCCAGAGTATGCTGACCGCGCCGCTGGAGGCTGACACGGCCATCGCGGGTGTCTGGTCGTACAGGGGGCTGTTGGTCACGTTCTTGGGAGTAGACCAATCTGCCTGCGCGGCGGCAGGCTCTTGCTGGCTGGCCGGGGCCTCATAGGCAGGAGCGGTAGCCGCAAAGTCGGGCGTGGAGGAGAGCGCGAAGTTGTCGAATGACACCCCCTGGTCGGCGGTGCCCCACAGGCCGGACCAACCCGAGGCGGGCGCGGAGTCGGTGTAGCTGAGCACGCTTGCCCCATCCACCAGCAACTCCACGCGGCCACCCTGTAAGGCGACCCTTACGTCATGCCAGCGTCCGGTGGTGTAGCCGGGCCACACAGAGGCTACGGCCACCGTGGAGACCTGGGTGCCGCTCTTAGAGGTCGTTACTTTCTCCAGGACTGCTTTGGCTTTGTTGTTGGGGGCGGCGGCGTACATGGTTACGCGATAGTGGCCGGAGTTGGTGCCCCGGAACAGCACGCCGAAAGGCTCGCCGCCGGTGGGGTAAGCCATGACTCGCACGGTGCCATCCTGCGCCGAAACGCTATTCACCAGAGCGGCGGGGCCATTGGAGAGGCTGCCATCGCCAGAGGCGTCGCCGGTCTGCTGCAAGCGGCCACCCATGACGCGCCAGCTACCTTCGTAGCCTGTGGGGGTGTTCCAGGCGGGTTGCCTGTCGAAGTTGGTTGCTAGCAGGTCGCCCGCCGCGGAGGGACCGCTGAGAGGCGGGGCAACAGGCACGCTATTGCGCTGGCCGGGGTTCGTACCTGCATTTGGCGAATCGACGACAGGCGCATTCGCGGCGACATTGTAGGTCGTGGCATAAGGCGTGTTGGCCCCGGCTGCTACATGGGTGCTGCTCGCGGGGAGCACTGTAAGTGCCAGAGCGCCAAGACCTAACAGACTTACTAAGACTCTGCGGTTCATAGGATGTCCCTTTCTGAACGGTGTTTAAATACGACAAGGAATATGACATCCTCATTCTATCCAACAGCACGCTCCCACACAGTAGCCCGATAGTCCCGCAGTGCTTAGCTATTTCTAACCAAGGACCACTACCCCAAGGTACTACTACTTTTCCCGCGCCACACACCAATGCAGGCGGGAAAGTAGCGCGAGTCCTAATCACGGCAGCAGACACTCCCCATCCAGTGCTACTTTCAGGAAGACGAGAGGCTACCTCAAGAACAACATTGTCGAACATGGGCACATAGCTCGCCCTTGTCATTTCGAACCCTTCGGCTACGCTCAGGGTAAACTCCGTGAGAAATCTCGTCCTCCATGCAGATGTGACTCTTTGCTCACGAGACTCTACGTTATAGAAAGGCGATACTTGGGTGCTCAGGGACGAGATTTCTCACGGAGTTTACCCTGAGCGTAGCCGAAGGGTTCG
>DASVRN010000262.1:0-8702 GCA_036388595.1 Chloroflexia bacterium | reverse complement strand
CGTACACGGCGGTGACCACCACAATCGGGATGTTGGCCCACTCGCGGTTGGTGCGGAGCGCGCGGATGAACTCCCAGCCGTCCATGACGGGCATCATCAAGTCGAGCAGGATCAACTGGGGCTTGCGCTCCATGACCCGCTCCAGCGCCTCCATGCCGTTGGACGCGGTGCGTGCCGTATGCCCCTCGGCTTCCAGCACGTCGGCCACAAGGTCGCAGAGGTAGGCTTCATCTTCGACAACGAGCACGTCTTTCGGCTCGTTCAGGGCATCCCCGGGTCTCCCATCAGGTCGCATATCGGGTGGCTGCATTCCTCTGCTACCCTTACCGGGCCGCAGAATATAGTGCGACTGCGTGGTGGCTGGCCCCGCCACACCGTACTCGCCGGTAGCATAAAATCGTCGAGACATGTGGGAAGATGCGTGTCCTTAGATGAGTCTCGTTATAGTAGTCCCAATGAGAAGGGCTGAATAGATGATCAGGTGCAAGTTACGTGCCAACAGCCGGTAGTATCGACGCCTATTTCGTGCGCATCGGTCACGAAATTTACCTTATTTAAGCCCTCAGCCTCCTCTACGTCTCTCAAGTACCACCGACACTTCTGCCGTAGTGCTGCCTCTAAGGGGCGGGCTTGGCTTGCCGACTTCTACCCTAGCGCCCGTTATGCGGCTGTCGAATTGCAACACGCGCTCCAGGATGCGGCCCGCGAGATGTTCCAGCAGCTTGCTCGGCTGCCCCTCCACTTCGGCGCGCACCAGCTTGTAAATTGCCGAGTAGCTGACCGTGTCGTCCAGCCGGTCGGTGCGCGAAGCCGATGACATGTCGAGCCAGAACCAGAGGTTGACGGCGAAGCGCTGCCCCAGGGCCGTTTCTTCGGGGTTCGCACCGTGCGTCCCGTAGAAGACCATGTTGCTCAGCCGTATCTCACCAGGCTCAACACGTTCATTCCGAGGTCCATCCGTTGCGCTCATAGGTCCGATTGTACATCGCTTGACGCTGCCCCGCAAGGAGTGTTATACCGATGAGGCGTGCGCGTGCGCGTCCGCGCGCTACTTGAGCCTTCGAGATGCACCAAGGGAGTGACCCATCACATGCCCGACAGCGATAATAGAGACAGTGCCGACAACAAAGTTGTCAATGACGAAGCCAGCACCACCCAGGTCCAAGCCGCCCCCGGTACGCAGGCACCTAGCCAGCTTCAAAGTTCAGCAACCGGCGTGCCAACGCCCCCACCGCTGCCGCCCATGAACCCCATCGAGCGGCCCGGCCCAACCTCCGAGGAGTGGCCGGAGGAGCAGCGCAGGGTGCTGCTGGTGGCGGCTCACCCGGACGACCCCGAGTTCTCTTCGGCGGGCACCGTGGCGCGCTGGGTGCGGTCGGGCATAGAGGTGATATTCGTGGTGGCGACCAGCGGTGACAAGGGCACCCCCGACCGCTCGATGACCAACGAGCGCCTCAGCAACCTGCGCGAAGACGAGCAGAGGGCCGCCGCCGCCCGCATCGGCGTGACCACGGTGGAATTCCTGCGCTTCGGAGACGGCGAGCTGATGCCCAACATGGACTTGCGCGGGGCCGTGACCTACATGATCCGCAAGTACCGCCCCTACGCCGTGATGACCCACGACCCGCTTACGCTGTTCTACAACAACGAGTTCATCAACCACCCCGACCACCGCGCTATCGGGCAGGCCACCGTGGACGCCATATACCCCACCGCACGCGACCCGCTTCAATTCCCCGACCATATCCGCGAGGGCCTTGAGCCTCACAAGGTGAAGGAGATTTACCTGTGGGGCACCGAGCAACCTAACGTCCTGATTGACATCAGCGAGACCATAGAGGACAAGATCGAGGCATTGAAATTGCATGTCACGCAGGTGGGCGAAGCGGTTGAGCTGGGCAATCGGATAAGGACCCGTGCCTCCCAGATAGGCGAACCCTACGGTATTGCCTATGCCGAGGCCTACCGCCGCGTGGTCATGCGCATGTAACGTGTAAATCGGGATATGGCCTCCCTCGAACTTTTTCGTGAGGCAGGCTGTTGGCGTTTACGACACCGAACCAGTACATCCTGGGGGTTGGAGAGGATAGGGGAATGGAGTCCACGAGCAGGAGGGACCCACAGCTTGCCGGGGGTGCATACACGGCGTTGCAGAGCCTCCTGGGAGCGGTAGCTCACACAATGGGGGCAGCGCAGGTCTGCCTCATCTCGCCCAGCCACAGCCCCGAGTGCGTTACCCTTGTGCAGTCAGGCGAAGCATCCGGCGAGGGGCAGCCGTTCGAGTCGCGCGAGCGCGACGTAACCGTGCCCGTGCGCTACGGGGAACAGGAGCTTGCGCAGCTCGTAGTGGTAGAGGCCGGTGCTGCCGTGGACCAGGACCGACTCGAGGCATTCGCGCGAGCGGCAGGCTACATCCTGGGGCATGCCGAGCAGGTGTCGAAGGCCGAATCGGTCATGGAAGAGACGCGGGTACTACGGGAGCTTGGCATGCGTCTCGGCCAGCCGACCGACCTGCAAGAGCTGCTAGACTCTATGCTCTCGGGCGTGCGCCGGGTGCTTGGCGCCGACTACGCAAGTATCGCCACGGAGGAGCCGGATGGCACTACCAGGTGGCTCGCGATGGACGGCTTCCGCACCCCCACCTTCAGGGACAAGATTTTCCCTGCGGGCCACGGGGTGTCCGGACGCACTATAGCCGCCGGGCGACCCGTCGTGGTAAGGGGCATCGGCAGCGACCCCGGCGTGCCTGCTGAGGACTTCACGGTCCACATTGCCGAAGGCGGCGTGTCGGCGCTGGGAGTGCCGCTTGTGGCGGGCGGGAAGACTGTTGGCGCGCTCATCATGGGCAGCCGCACCGACCGCGAGTGGCCGCAACACGAAATCGAGCTTGCGACCGTGATAGCCAATGGTGCGGCGGTGGCTATCGACCAGAACCGCGCTAAGAGCGCCGAAAGCGCCCAACGCCACTTCCTGCAAGAGGTGATAGAGCATTATCCCGGCATCCTCCTCGTCATGGGGCCACCACCTGAGTGGCGCGTCATCCACGCCAACAGCCAGTTCAGCAGGTTCCTACCCGAGCCGTATCGTAGCGGCCAGTCCATCGTGGGCCTGAGCGTCCTAGAACTTGGCACTCAAAACACCGAACGATCTGAGGCTACTCGGCAGATGCTCTCGCACGTCTTCACCACGGGTGAGCCTATCTCCTTCGAGCAATACGAGTCGGAAAACCCGGAAGCAGGCACTACCTACTGGAACTGGCAAGCCCTGCCCGTGGACAACCTGACCGGCGACGGGGAGCGCTCCCTCATGCTCATAGCTAACGAAGTCACCGACGTCGTGCGCTCTCGCCAGGCCGCGCAAGAGGGTGCGGAACTGGCGCGTGCCAGGGCTGAAGAGCTTGAAATGATCATCAGCCACATGGCCGACGGCGTGATGATTTTCGACCTCAACGGCAAAGTGCTGCGTATGAACCCGGCGGCTGAGAACTTGCTGGGCAAGGGTGTTGTGCCTGGGGCCTTACCTGGGGCCCACGCTTCCTTATACGGGCTGTTCACCGCGGAGGGCGAACCGTACGAGCCCGAGCAGCTACCCTCCATGCGAGCGCTACAGGGCGAAGTGGTTGTAGGCGAGAATGTCCTGGTAAGGCAGCCCAACCACCCGGAGACCATCCTGGGAGTAAGCTGCGCCCCACTTAGCGGTCCTCAAGGGGAAATAATAGGCGCGGTGGCCGTGCTGCACGATATTACCCAGGACAAGCTTGTGGAGCGCCTGAAGGACGAGTTCCTTTCCATTGTAAGCCACGAGTTGCGCACGCCTCTTACCGCCATTATCGGCTACAGCGACTTGATGCTACGAGGGGTGCATGGCGCACTGGTCGACCGCCAGGCCAAGGTGCTCAACTCCGTCCGCGCCAACGCCGACAGGCTGCTACGGCTGATCAACGACCTGCTGGACGTCTCAAAGCTGGAATCGGGCGTGGTGCAGTTGCGCCTGGACCCCGTGGACCTGGGAGAAATCGCCACACGCACTTTAGCGCAGACGCGTATCCTGGCGGTAAATGCGGGCGTGCAAGTCTCCAACCTCCTCCCCAACCGGCACTTGAACAAGGTGCGGGCGGATGACCAAAAACTCCAGCAGGTATTCGAGAACCTCATAACGAACGCTATCAAGCACTCCGCCGGGGGGAGCATAACGATAGACGGCTATCTGACGCCGCTGGAGCCGGACGACCCCGGCTTGCTGGTGTACGAGCCTCCCGCTCACCCCCTCGAAGATGGACAGGCGCGCTGCCTCGTGGTATCGGTGCACGACACGGGGGCGGGGTTGGAAGCGGACCAGCTTGCCCGCATCTGGGACAAGTTCTACCAGGTAGACACGACTGTCAAGCGCCGCTCCGGTGGGGCCGGGCTGGGCCTGACGATAGTGCGCAACCTGGTCGATCTGCACAGCGGGCAGGTGTGGGCATATAGCGCCGGGCCGGGCAAGGGTAGCACCTTCAGCTTCAGCCTGCCTATCGTGCAGGGGGAGTACGGCATTTACACGCGGCCGGGCGACAGAATACCCCTCGGAGCCAGGTCCGTAGAGCAGCGGCGCGACCGGCAACCGGCTATCGGCACCGTGCTTGTTGCCGAGGACGACGCCGACCAGCGAGAAATCATCTGCGACATGCTGCAATTGGAAGGCTTCGAGGTGGTGCTGGCCGAGACGGGCGAGGAGGCGCTGGAACTGGCAACCCAGATTATGCCCTCCGCTATCGCGCTAGACGTGATCCTTCCCCGTCGCGACGGCTGGGAGGTGCTGGAGGCGCTGAGGCAAGACCCCCGCACGCGTGACATCCCGGTGCTGATTATCTCGGTGGTGGACCAGACCGAGTTCGGCAAGAAGCTGGGCGCGGACGAGTACCTGCTCAAACCGCTCGACCCCCGCAGCCTGCGCACCGCTATTCGCCGCCTGGTGCTCGCCCAGGAACGCGATGCTTCCGCCAACAAGCAGAACAACTGAGGCGGGACGACTCAACGAAGTTTGCTACGCCTCGCACGTCGTACAGGGAGATAATATGACCGGACAGGGAGCGCGGGGAGCGGGTAGTCCTCATGAGGGCCAGCCTGTATTGCTCAGGGGCGAGCCTCTGGAGACCGCACAGGCAGCGATGATAATGGTGCATGGCCGTGGAGCCAGGGCGGAGGACATCCTGACGCTGGTGGACGAGTTGCAGCGCCCAGGAGTTGCATATATAGCGCCCCAGGCAGCGGGAAATGCCTGGTACCCCTACCCCTTCATGACCCCAATGGAGATGAACGAGCCGTGGCTTTCCTCCGCGCTTTATACCCTTGAGCAAACCCTGGCCCGCGTGGCAGAGCATATTCTGGCAGAGCGCATCATGTGGCTGGGCTTTTCGCAGGGGGCATGCCTGGCTACCGAGTTCGTGGCGCGGCATGCCCAGCGGTACGGCGGTGTTGTGGGCCTCAGCGGCGGCCTCATTGGCCCTCCGGGCACTCCCCGCGATTACCCCGGTTCGCTGGACGGTACCAGCGTCTTTCTCGGGTGTAGCGACGTAGACGCCCACATACCTGCCTCACGCGTGGAAGAAACGGCCCAGGTCTTCCGTGGGCTGGGAGGCGATGTGACGGCCCGGCTCTACCCTGGTATGGGGCACCTCGTGAACGCCGACGAGATTGCCTTCGTGCAGGGCATGATCGACGCGCTGGCGGGTGACGGTACGACTTCTGCCCCGTAGGAACTGGCTAAATTCCTACGACCAGACAGATAATAGTTTTTTTTAGGTTGCTCTCCCTGAGTCTGCGTATGGGCCTTGCTTACACCTTTGCGCGTAACGTCTGAGTAGGTAGGGCGATGACAAAGAGCAAGGCCCCTGGCTTGTCGCTACGACACTTCAGGGGCCTTGCTCTTTTATTTCGTCTGAGCCAACGCTTTTGATGTCTTACGTGCCTGAGACGTGTGGGACTTATGGCTCCCTCGTAGGTTTGGGTTCCTTGGTCGGTTCAGGCTCGTCAGTAGGTTTCGGCTCTTTAGTTGGCTTCGGTTCGTCCGTAGGTTTGGGTTCTTTGGTCGGCTTTGGTTCGTCAGTGGGCTTTGGTTCCTTGGTCTCCTTTGGTTCCTTAGTTGGCTCGACCTCCACGGTGGCCGTAGGTTCAAATGTCGGTACGCTCGTAGAAGTAGGTGTCGGCGTGGCCGTTGGCGTGTTTGTAGCTGTTGGGGTGTACGTAGGCTCCAGGTAGGGCGAAGGAGTGGGGGTAGGCGTGTCGGTAGGCAGGCTCACCACGGTTGTGTTGGTAGACGTAGGCTCCACCGGGACGCTCTTTTCAGTGGGCGTCGGTGAGGCCTTGGGTTTGCTCTTTGAGGGTTCCGCCGTGGGCTTCGGGGTGTCCGTGGCCCTGGGGGTGGAACGCTCGCTCGCCGGTGAAGACGCAGGCACGTTAGTTGGAGAAGCGGCGCTAATCGGGCGTTGGCCTTCCTTAGTTGGGGTCCTCCCCACCTGCACTGTGGCGATGACGGTGGCTGTGGCGCTGCGCGCCGGTTCAGGGGTATTGGTGGCAGCCACCTGCGCCCGCGCTGTAGGAGTTGCGCTGGCCGTGTTAGTGGACGCAGGAGTGACCTGCCGCGTCGGGTCGCCGGGCGTAGCGGTCCTCGTTGCGGTGCGTGTTGCAGTGGCGGTGCCTGCCGAGGGACTGGCGACTTGCCCTTCATGTGAGGGTGTTGCGGTGGATTCAAGCCAGGCAAGGTTGTGCGACTGCGGAACGAGTTCGGCGGCATTATCCTGCGCGAACATCTCGTTGTCCCTGGATACGGCGGCTACTATGTCAGCGCTGAGGGGCATGTACACGGCGCCTGCTGCGTCCCGGCTGTAGTCGGCCACCCTGTTGGCCTTCACTTCGCCGCGAAGCCACGGACGATTGGGCGGCTGAAGTGCCAGCCATGCTGTCGCGAACAGGGCGAGCATCCCCAGCAGAGTACCCAACGCAAGTACGCGAAGTTCTCCAGAGATTTTCCTTGATGGATGCGTTTTAGAGAGTCTAGCCTTCATTAGCCACCCTTACAGATTTACCCGAATTAGCTTCCGAAGAATTTCGTAACCTTGCTGCCGGAGTGTCGAGGTAGTTCGTAAGCATGACGCCATTAGGGGATTGCATCGCAAATACTACCTTCTCTGGCAGTGCCAGCGCCCATCGTAGTGCACAGAGGAGCTTTTATCAGTGTGATATTGATAGTCACGCCGCCTCCGTCGGTCCCGTCAAACGCTCCTACATCACAGACCTCGTATCTGCCTGTGTTACTCGTCTCCGGCAAGATGCCGGTCCACGTCCTGAGTCCGTAAGAAGCGACAACCTGCACCAACACTCCGCTTTGCTTATTACCGAAGCTATCCTCAACGTCAACGGTTATGTCGAGTGGTTGCGCGAGGCCGTCGTATTTTCTGGCATCTATATTTTTTATTACCAGGCTGCCAATGCACACCGGTATGGTAGTAGCCGTCGCGGTGGCCGCCGGGCTTGCCGTAGATGTCGAAGTGGCGGTAACCGTCGGGGTAAAAGTGGGAGATGGGGTAGGCGTGGCAGTATGGGTAGGCGTATAAGTACCTGTGGTTGTTGGCGTTGCGGTTGCTGAGGCGGTAGCTACGGCTGTCAGAGTTGGTGTAGCTGTGGGTGTAGCTGTGAGTGTTTGGGTGGCCGTTGCGGTGAGCGTGGGCACAATCGTGGCCGTCGCTGATGGTGTGAGAGTGCCACTCGGAGTACCGCTTGGAGTGCTGGTTGCCGAAGCTGTAGCTGTCGCCGTAGGGGTCCGCGTAGCTGTCACGGTGAATGTCGGGTCAATAGTAGCCATTGGCGTTACAGTGTGGGTTGGTGAGGATGTAGGTATATCCGTAGCTGTCGCTGATGGTGTGAGAGTGCCGCTTGGAGTTCTGGTTGCTGTAGCCGTTACAAGCATCGTCGGGAATGGCGTTCCGGTATTAGTTGAATGTGCTGTTTCTGTAGCTGTAGCTGTAGCTGTGGGTGTAGATGTACCAGTGGTAGTGGTGAGCGTGTTCGTACCAGTGGCGACAGCGGCGGTTGTGGGCATGGAAGTATTCGCCGGTATCGCCGTAGAGGTCTCATTCGGCAGTGCTGGCGCGGTGGTGGCCGTTGGCTCCTCCGTTGGCACCTCGCTAACAAAGGGTTGCTTGGTCGGGACCGGCTCTTCCGTGGCTGTTGATCGTTCGGTCGGCCTGGTCTCGATGGTGGCTGTAGCGGTAGGCTCGGCAGTGCGTACGGCCTGGCCGGGCGGTGACGCGGTTCGCGATGGGGTTACTGTAGCAGCCGGCCTCGTCGTACTGGATGGCACCGGCGACTCTGCTGTCCTGCGTACCACAGGAGTGACGGTGCTCCTGGCTCCCTGCTCCGAGCGTCCGGGTGTGCTTGAGGCCCGCGGAGTGGCAGCCTGGGTCTCAGTGGGCGTAAGGACGGTAGGGGCAGCAGCCTCTTGTGTTGCAGACGCGCTGGGCCTGGAAGGGACCGTCGCCAGGGTGGTGGGCACCATGCCGCTGACAGGCGGCACCGTTGCTGTAAAGCCTGAGTGAATTACAGCCGAAGTGGTCTCCGTGCTGCTGGGTGTAGCGGTGTTTGTGCTCATGGTCATGCCTGGAACAGTTTGCATAGTCGGGGTCGGCGTATTAGTTAGCAGGTTTACTGTATTGCCGGCAGCGG
>DASVRN010000261.1:0-8611 GCA_036388595.1 Chloroflexia bacterium | reverse complement strand
GACGCTTGCCGCTCTCGAAGTACTCTATCGCTGCCTGCCCTATCCCCCACGTGCCCAACGCCGCGATGCCCGCCGCCACCGCCCAGCCGCCAGTCGGCACCAGCTTAGCCCCCTGTTGCGCCAGGAAGCGGAAAGCCAGCCCACCCGCTATCGTCGAAATTAGCTCCTTGGCGTGCTTGCCCGCGAACGGCTCCCCGTAGATGGCCGCAATCCTCAACACCATGCGTGATTGTGTCGCCAGCAGCACCGGGATGTCTATGAAGGGGATAGGCTCGGCACCCACCGCCGTGTTCAATATCGAAGACTGCTTCACTATCTTGTTCGCCATGGCCCGGCGCACCCTGGGCAGTTGCCTGCCCATAGCCACTGCAAGATCGGGCATGGCGTCCACGAGCGCGGGCAGCAGCTTTTCGGCCACGTTGGTTCCCTTCTTAGCGGAGACAGGTATGACCGTCACCCCCAGCCGTTGCGAGGCGTCGGCGGCCACTCGCTCGGCATCCTTGCCCAGCAGGTCGATCTTGTTGAGGGCCACCACCACCGGCCTGCGCAGCCCCTGTAGATAGCGTAGCAGGTCGGCGTCACCTTGCCGCAGCCCCGCGCCCGCGTCGAGCAGCAACAGCACGGCGTCGGCGGCCTGCGCGCTTTGCCCTGCCACGTTGGCCCGGTCCACGCCTCCAACCTCCCCGAAGCCCGGCGTATCCACCAGCACGAACGGCCCCACCTCCTGCTCGATAGCCACCTTGGTCGTGCCAGGTACCGGGCTTACCTCCGACACGTTCTTACCTTCGATCAGGTTGAACAGGGTGGACTTACCCGCGTTCACAGGCCCCACGATAGCCAGCTTGGAGGCGGCCTCCCGCTGTACGCTGCTGCGCATCTGGTCCCAGTCGAGCTGGTTCAGCAGGTTGCGTACGTCGTTCAATATTGTGGGCAGCTTCACGGGTGCGGGCGTGCTGCCGGGCGGCGGATATCGCATGTGTGTCTCCTTGAGTGCCGAGTACCGAGTACCGAGTGCTAATATAGGATCATAACTAAGTCACGGTAACGTAACGTATCACTCACAACTCATAACTCGTCACGCACTCATTATCACCGATTATGCCTATGTCGGCACACCCCGCGCCACTCTAGTACAAACAGTTCGCAAAATACCCCCTATTAGGGATTGTGCTTCTCATGCGGCTTTGTTATCTTTAGGCTACGATGTTGCAGCGTATCTCCCCGAAGAGCCTCCTTGTAGCCAGCAAGACAATCGTGTTCGTGCTGGGTTTTACGCTACTCAGTTGGCTGCTGGGTGGAGCCTCGGCCCCTACACGCCTCGGGCCGCTGCCCACAATTACGCCGCTCCCCGCGACCTCTACACCCACAGCCCAAAGCACTCCCACTCCCACCTCAAGCCCAACCGCTACGCCTATGCCTGGCAAGTCGCTACAGTCCTGGCTGGATGGCACGGACCTGCTCCTTCCCGAGGGCCTCCCGGCCGGTATCCCTGAGGGGCAGGCGTCAGCGGTCGCAACCGCCACAATACAGCAACCACCAACCATCACCCCGGGGCCGCTCTCGACAGTGTTAGCCGAGGCAGTGGACAACGGTGCCTCGCGCATGGTGCCCACCTCAACCGCCGCGCCCCCGCGAGACACGCCCACCGCCATACCCCCTACGGCCGTACCCCCGACCCGCACGCCCAAGCCCGACGGCACTCCCATCCTGCCCACAGGCGCGAAGTACGGCGACCACAACCCTGACGTGCCGGGCCGCGTTGTGCGTGTAGCCGCACCCAGCATCAAGATGGACACGGGAGTGTACGAGGTGTACGGCATCAATGGCACGTGGGAGGTGGCCGACTACGCGGCCGGGCACCACTACAACTCCCGCAATCCCGGCGACGGCGGCAACGTCGTGCTGTCGGGGCACAACAACTGGCGAGGCGAGGTCTTCCGAGACCTGGACAAACTGAAGCCCGGCGATGAGATACGAGTCTGGACGCAGGCGGGCAAAGAGTACGTCTACAAGGTGCGCAAGATAGACAAGCTGAAGGAAGTAGGTGTCAGCTACGCCCAGCGCCTCAAGAACGCCCAGGTGTTGAACGACACCCCCCAGGAGCAGCTAACCCTCATCACCTGCTGGCCCTACACCACCTTCACCCACCGCCTCGTCGTCACCGCCGACCCGGTAGTCAAGTAGCAGCCTGTTTGGGGACGGAACCTCCAAGGCGCAAAGTGGTTGATGGATCTTGGGAATTACCGTCACCACTTGTCTGTTCGCAATTATGCTGCAAGCGACTCTCAAGACCCAACCAATCTGTATTTGAGCTTCCGCCAGAACAACGAGATAATTAGAAAGTGGAATAGCTTCTATCAGGCCAACAAGGAACTGATAGAGGAGATAGGTCTGCCCGGTCCAACCGTAGATACTTGGGACCGGTTCGCTGACTTGCTAATGCACGGTATGATCGACCATCAGGACGATCCGACTCACTTCGATCTTGGCGAGCTAAACCCAGAAAAACTCAAGCTGTTTAGAGTGCTCGTCGTAAGGTACTTTGAGGCAGGCTTCCCCAACCCAGGTATCCATTCCGCTATGGTTGGCGGGCACAAAGCACTTCTGAAGCTAGTTAGAAAGTACCCCAACGCGTTCAGCGAGCAGTATCAGAAACTGGCAGAAGATGTAATGTCCTCATTCGACGAAGAATGGTGGCTTGATAGATCTGCCTTGCCCGGTACGTTGATGTGGTCACGTTTGACAGTGTACGGTGACGGTAGCGCCGAAGTACTTGACCTCGATGGTAAGTCTCATGAGTTTACATCGAGGAAAGATGCAGAGGACTGGTTATCCGAGGACGAGTACTCTCCAATGGATGATCTGGTTGAGGATGGAGACTTGCCTGCTACAATGGTTCCGCCCAGTGCGCCGTCAGATGCTGAACTAGTGCTGAAGATGCTTGCTAAAACCCCTTGTGGCGAATAGACTACCAGGTTTATTGCTGTTGATGTTGTGCAAGTCGCTCTAGCTGCTTGGTGGCTGCCCTAGCCGCTTGAGAGCCTCTATGGCTTCCGCCTGGAAACTCTTACCTGAAGTCGGGACTGAGGCTAGCACCTCCCGGTAGGCCGCCACCGCCTCCTCTGGCCTGTTCAGCGCCTCTAACGCTCTTCCTGTCACGTAATGCACGGCGTGCTTGTCGGACGCGCTTTGTGTGGCTTGCCGCGCCCTGCGAAAGAACTCCAGAGCCTGCTCGGCCCGGTTCTGCTTCAGGCATACGCCCCCAAGGTTGAACAGCACCCTGTAGTTGTCCGGCTGGGTCTCCAGGACCTTGCGAAAGTGCTTCTCAGCCTCATCGAGTTTGTCCTGCACGTAAAGCGAAGTACCCAGGATGCGGAGGCCCTCCGCATCTTCGGGGAGCGCTTCCACTACGGCACGGGCGCGGCGTTCGGCCGGAACCCAGCGCGCTGCACGGCTATAATACTGGGCGACCTCCAGCACTATGGCAGCGTGCTCTGATGCTAAAGGTTGCCCGGTATCTTTGTTAGGGGAATAGCTCGGCACGCTGGTCGTCCCAGCGGCTTCCAGCCGAGCAATCGATTCTTGGGCGCGTACTTCAAAGTCAAGCCCGGTGTAATGTGCTACCTGGCCGGGATTGGGCGCTGTCCGCAACGCGTTCCGGTAAGCCTCCAATGCCTCGTCGGGCACCCCCAACTGCTCTAGCGTAAGGCCCAGGGTGTAGAAAGCTGGGTGGTTGTCGGGAGAGAGGGCCAGGGCCTTGATGTAGTAAAGCTCAGCCTCGGCGGGCCTGCCTGTCTCAAGCATGACGTGGCCCAGGTTGTACCAGGCGTCTACATGCAGGTCGTTCTGCGTTACGACCTGGCGCAGGAGCTTCTCAGCCTCAACGTAGTCTTTGTCATCTTTGCGGGCGATCAAGGCAACACCCAGGATGAAAGCCGCATCCGGGTTGTCCGGCTGCCATTTCAGCACCGTCCTGGCTCGCATCTCGGCGGCAGGCCACGCCCTGGCCCTGAGACTCGACTCTGCGCTCACCAACTCCATCCTGGCCTGGGCTTCGCTGAGCGGCTGCTCTTGATTAGGCCCGAACTCCTCAGCGAAGGCATCTGCTATTACCTGGACCGCCTGCTCCGGGCCGGAAACCCGCAACTCCAGGTAACGCGGGTCGTACCAGTATCTCTCGCACTTTATCCAGAACTCGTAGCCCGGGGGCAACCCGAAAGCTTCGACGGTCACGCCGCTCACCGCTATGCCCATCGCACGAGGCTCGTAACTCTGATTGTAGGTCACACGGTAGCCCTGGTTGATGCCGCAAGAGCTTACTCTCAGGTTGTCCCAATCGCTATCTTCTGTCTTCTCCGTCCATTTGTCAGGGGGCGCTTCAAACTGAGGGTCGAGCCCGGTAATATGCTGCTTGAGAAAGTACAGCAAAGGTGTGCTATTCTGGTCCTGGTCGGAGTAGGGCTGGTAGCGTATATTCCGCGAGGCAATATCGCTGCCTGGCTCGGATGTTTGTGCCTGTGACATGACAACTCCCGGTCGAAATTTACTTATGTTCACACAATAAGTGAGCAGGCGGCTAAATCTCGTAACAAGCTACTTGACAGCAAGCGGCGTTGGAGATATGATACAGGCAATAACAAAGACATACGAGCTTTGCTATTGCAGGCTTCGGGGTTGGAGTACCGATTTTCGGACGACAACACCCGGACTTGCGCGGTGGGGCCTTCGCTAACAGAGAGGGTTGCCGCCTGAGTACAGCCACACAAAGCTGTGCTGACGTACCTTAAAAAGTGAATAGGGAGGTGTTATATGGATGTCATATCGTGGCTCCTGGCTGCCGTCTTCCTTGTTGTAGCGGTGAGCCTCGGGGTCGCATTGGTATCAACACGGGCAAACGTTGGCAAGGCGAACGAGCTGGCAAACGAGCGGGTCAGGACCGCCGAGGAGAAAGCCCAGGTGCTGCTCCGAGAGGTCGAGGCCCAGAAGAAAGAGATGCTCCTCCAGGCCAAAGAACAGTCTCACGCGTTGCGCGAGGAAGTCGAGGCCGAGTACCGCGAGAGGCGTAGCGAAGTGCAGCGCCAGGAGCGGAGGCTACAGCAAAAAGAGGAAAATCTCGACCGCAAGCTCGAAGCTACTGAACGGCGGGAAAAGACCCTCCAGAGCAAAGAGCGCGAACTTGAAGCGTTGCAGGCTCAGTTGAGCAACGCACGCGAAGAGCAGCGCAAGGAACTGGAGCGGGTCGCTGGGATGACGGCCGAACAGGCCAAGTCCGTGCTCCTCACCGAAATCGAAGACGAAGTGAGAGCAGACGCCAACCGCCGGTACCGCGAAGTAGAGGCCCAGGTCAAAGAAGAGGCCGACGAGCGGATCAAGAAGGTGCTGTCGCTAGCCGCGGCAAGGGCGGCATCGGAATACGTGCCTGAAATCACGGTTTCGATAGTGCCGTTGCCCAACGAGGAGATGAAAGGCCGTATTATCGGTCGCGAGGGCCGGAACATACGAGCCATCGAGCAGGCTACCGGGGTAGACCTGATAATAGATGAGACACCCGAAGCCATCACCCTGTCGGCATTCGACGCGGTTCGCCGTGAGGTGGCCCGTAGAGCTTTGCTCAAGTTGATCGCCGATGGCCGCATCCACCCCGCTCGTATCGAGGAGGTGGTCACCAAGGCCAAGGCAGAGGTGGAGGCCCAGATGAAAGAGGAGGGGGAGAAGGCGGCCTACGCTGCCAACGTCCAGGGGTTACACCCCGAACTCATCAAGCTTCTGGGTAGGTTGTCTTTCAGGACCAGTTATGGTCAAAACCAACTGCACCATGTGATAGAGGCATCCAAGATCGCGGCTGCAATCGCCGCCGAGATCGGTGCCGACGTCAATGTCGCCAAGACGGCTACGTTGTTGCACGACATTGGCAAGGCCGTAGACCATGAGGTCGAAGGCCCGCACGCAATCATAGGGGCCGAGATAGCCAAACGGCTGGGCCGGTCGCCTAAGATCGTACACGCCATCGCTTCTCACCACAACGAGGAGGAGCCGCAGACCGTTGAAGCCTGGATCGTCCAGGCAGCCGACGCCCTTTCGGGTGGCAGGCCAGGCGCTCGGCGCGATAGCGTGGAACATTACATCAAGAGGCTCGAAGCTCTCGAAGCTGTGGCAAACTCCTTCGAGGGGGTCGAGAAATCGTTCGCAATCCAGGCCGGGCGAGAGGTAAGAATGCTCGTCAAGCCTGATAGCATCGACGATATAGGTGCGATGCGCCTCGCACGAGACGTCGCCAAGCGGATCGAAGAAAGCCTGGAGTACCCGGGCCAGATCAAGGTGACGGTAGTGCGAGAGACACGCGCTGTGGAGTACGCGAAGTAGGTAAGAGTGGCTAGTGGTTAGTGGTTAGTGGTTAGAAGAGAGAGTTCTCTAGCCACTAACCACTGATCACTAGCCTCTCCAAACCCCAAGGCCGAGTTCCTATAGACTCGGCCCGCATCTGTTTTGGTAGCGTTTTATAGCCGGTAGATAGCCATACGTAAGAAGGCGGCTCGTGGCTGTTCGCCGCTAAAAGCGAAGGTCGTGGGGAACATCACTACACACTGACAGGAGCTAACGGTAATTCTTAATCCTTAATGTTTAATTCTTAATTGCACTAGTGCATCCGCTAGATACCTGGCGAGCACTCCTAATCAAGAATCAAGAATTCAAAATTAAGAATTAGCGCAAGCGTCCTGGTCAGCACATTCTAACCGGAGGCATAGAAAGGAATGGATACCAGCGAATTTGTGGTAGCAAGTGGTGCGGCGTCAGGCGAGGTAATGCACGACGACACCGAGGTGCTCAAGGTGTCGGCGCACTCACGGCCGAGCGCGGTGGCAGGGGCAATCGCAGCCGTTATTCGCAACAGCGGCCGGGCCGACGTGCAAGCGATTGGCGCGGGGGCTACTAACCAGGCCATCAAGGCCGTGGCGATAGCCCGCGACTACTTGCAGCCCAACGGCATCGACATTGTGGTCGTGCCCGCTTTCATCGACGTCATCATCGCCGAGGAAGAGCGCACCGCCATCCGACTTGTCGTTGAAGCACGCTAAATAAAAAGTGCCGAGTGTTGAGTTCTGAGTTCTGAGTTGTCATAGCCTTCATCGTCGCACGCTCACGCTCAGTAAACAGACCTCCCATATACAAGAAACGACCTAACTAGCAGGCCCCTTAAGAGGTACCTGCTAGTTTTGTTGGGTGAAGAAGGGGAGTGGCTCCGTTGTGTGCTACTCCCCTTTGTTTTTGACAGCCTTGTGCCCCTGTGCTATCATCAAGTGTCACCACCCGGCTTCTTTATTCTTCCTCCGGCGAGTGACGCAACTACTCAGGGCGCGGCGCGTTTTTCTTTGCATTTATTCCGGTATTCTTTATGTCGCTCAACCTCACGGTGCGGTTCATAGGCATGCTGCTGTTCGCAGCGGCGGGACTGGTGCTGGGCTTGAACCTGTCCTCCGTTATGCCACCTGAGGCTCCGGGGAGCTTCAACGCGGTGGCGCTCTACCTGCCGCTCCTGGGCGCGCTGCTCGGCTTCATCGCCACCCCATTCCTCACAGTTTACCCCGTGCGCGCCCTGCGGCACCGCCTGCGCACGGCGTCCGGTGGCGACCTCGCTTCGGCGGCCTTCGGACTTTTTGTAGGGCTACTGCTCGGGGCCTTGCTGGCCTGGCCGTTGAGCACGCTGCCGGACCCCCTGGGGCAGGTCGCACCCACGGTTGGGACGTTGGTCTTCGCCTTCCTGGGCCTCTACGTCGCGGTGCTGCACAGGCATGGCCTGGCCGAGGCGGTGCGCGCCCTGCGTGCGGGGGCTCCCGGCCGTGGTGCGGCGCAGCCTCGTATCTCTTTCACCGATACCTCTACCCTGAGCGGCAAGTTGGCCGCCGAAACCGTGAGCGATAGCGACCGGATACAGGTGGACAAGTACCTGTTGGTGGATACGAGCGCCATTATCGATGGGCGCATAGCCGACATCAGCAAGACCGGCTTCATAGACGGCACCCTGCTCGTGCCCCGCTTTGTGCTCAACGAATTGCAGCACATAGCCGATTCCGCCGACCCGTTGCGCCGCGCCAGAGGCCGCCGGGGCCTCGATATGCTCAATCGCCTGCAAAAAGAGGCGGTCGTACCCATCCAGGTCAGCGAAGTAGACGCCGAGGACGTGCCAGACGTGGATAGCAAGCTGGTGAAGATAGCCCGCGTCTACCACTGCCCGGTCATTACCAACGACTTCAACCTGAACCGCGTGGCCGAAATCCAGGGAGTAAAGGTGCTCAACATCAACGAGCTAGCCAACGCTATAAAGCCCGTGGTCCTCCCCGGCGAAGAGATGAACGTGCACGTCATCCAGGAAGGTAAGGAACTAGGCCAGGGCATCGCCTACCTGGACGACGGCACGATGATAGTAGTCGAGAACGGCCGCAAGTACATCAACTCGGACGTGGACGTGACAGTCACCCGAGTGCTCCAAACGGTCGCTGGCCGCATGATTTTCGCCCAGATGAAGAACGGGAAGGGGAGTGGTTAGTGGCGAGTGGTTAGTGGTTAGAAATGAGCCTCCATCCGTACTAACCACTAACCACTCGCCACTAAC
>DASVRN010000260.1:0-21157 GCA_036388595.1 Chloroflexia bacterium | reverse complement strand
ATCCTGAACTCGTTGCCCGTGCTTGATGCAACTCATCTTCGGATTGCAGCAGAATGGTACTTCTCCGGGAAAGATACTGGGGCTAGCATTCTTACTCAGCGCTGGCGCGAAATCATTCGCGAACCTGTCATCCCCTATGATCTTGAAGAACGTCGAACGAAGCTTGCATATGCATACGAAAGGCTCGCAGAATATCTTGGCGATTTTGAGCCAGGGCATGATGAAGCTGGTAAGAAGAGCAAGAAAAAGCGTAAAGCACATTCCTGAGCCAACCATCTAGGTGGGTCGCAGGCCGCTCGCGCCTTGCGCCAACCCCACCAAAGGCGTATAGTTACAACACCAGGGCACAACCCATCCCTACCTCGATTATCAGCACCCACCCATATCATAGAAGGACTTATCCATGCCTAAATCCCCCGCCAAGCCGCGCACTCTCGGCGAGCTTCGCGGTAGCGAGTACCAGTCGCTGCCCGTGAAGGAGGAGATGCGCAAGAACCTCATACGCAAGCTGCGCGACAACCAGCCCATCTTCCCCGGCATCATCGGCTACGAGGACACCGTTATCCCACAGATAGAGAACGCCATCCTCTCCGGCCAGGACATCATCTTCCTCGGCGAGCGCGGGCAGGCCAAGACCCGCCTGGCACGCGCCCTCATCAACCTGCTCGATGAGGAGGTACCCGTCATCAAGGGCAGCGAGATCAACGACGACCCCTACAACCCCATCAGCGCCGAGGCCAAGCGCCTGGTGGCCGAGCACGAAGACCTCACCGAGATAGAATGGCTGCGGCGCGAGGACCGCTACGGCGAGAAACTGGCTACCCCCGACATCACGATTGCCGACCTGATTGGCGACGTGGACCCTATCAAGGTGGCCGAGGGCCGCTACCTCTCCGACGAACTGACCATCCACTACGGCCTGCTGCCCCGCACCAACCGGGGCGTATTCTGCATCAACGAGCTACCCGACCTGGCCGAGCGCGTGCAGGTGGGCCTGCTCAACGTGCTCGAGGAGCGCGACGTGCAGATCAGGGGTTACAAGGTGCGCCTGCCGCTCGACGTGTACCTGGTGGCCTCGGCCAACCCGGAGGACTACACCAACCGCGGCCGCATCATCACCCCGCTGAAGGACCGCGCAGGCTCGCAGATCAAGACCCACTACCCGACCACACTGGACCATGAGATCGACATCATGGAGCAGGAGCGGATGACGTTCAACACGCCTGGCTACGAGGTCGAGGTGCCGCAGTACATGAAGGAGATCGTGGCCGAGATGACCCACCTGGCCCGCCGCCACCCCGACATCTCGCAACGTTCGGGCGTGTCGGTGCGCGTCTCCATCGCCAACTTCGAGAACCTCGTCTCCAACGCCCTCAAGCGCGCTATCAAGCTCAACGAGCACCAGGTGGTGCCCCGGGTGTCCGACATGAGCGCGCTGGCCTCCTCCACGGCGGGCAAGATCGAATTGGAGTCGGTGGGTGACGTGCGTGAGGAGAAGGTGGTCGAGAAGCTGGTGCAGGGGGCGGTGCTCGCCGCCTGGAACCGCCGCTTCTCGGTGGGCGACTTCGATGACGTAGTGACCCGCTTCCACAACGGCCTGGTGATAGAAGTGAGTGACACGCTGCCTTCGATGGAGTACGTGCACCAGGCGTCCGATCTGAAGGGCATCCGCACGGCGCTTGCCAAGCTGGAGGTCGGCAGCAACCCCTCCGCGATTGCCGCCGCCGTGGAGTTCATCCTGGAGGGCTTGCACCTCAACCGCCGCCTGAACAAGGACCGCTCGGCGGAGGGCACCCGCTACCGTCGTTAGGGCACAAGGGGGTGCAGGGGCCCTCCCCTGACGGGGCTGGGGGTGTCCCCCCACTCTCCCCTTCCCCTTGGTAGTTCTTTAGGGAACCGGTGATATACAGAGGAGCATATGCTGCGACGCGCCTACGAGAAGCTGCCGGTCTGGCAGAAGAGCATGGACCTAGCCGTTGAGGTGTACGGGCTGGTGCGCCTGTTCCCCGAAGAGGAGCAGGAGGTGCTCATACCCGAGCTGATGAAGGCCGCCATCGCGGTGCCCTCGAAGATAGCCGAAGGGCAGGGCATGGGGCACAAGGGCGAGTTTTACCGCCATTTGAGCATAGCCCACGGCTCCCTCATGCGCGTCGAGACCTACCTGACCATCGCCGAGGACCTCGGCTACGTCACCCCCGAGCAGACGGCGGTGGCGACCTCCGTAGCCGACGAAGTGAGCGACCTCCTCTTCGAGATGATGAAGTCCCTCGAATACGAGTACAACCGCACCTTCGGCTACGACGACCTCCTCGAGTTCACGGAGCCTTACGAGATTGAGTGAGTGACGAGTACCGAGTTCTGAGTACCGAGTACCGAGTACCGAGTAACACAGTCCGCATCAACATTTGCTAGATGCCCTGTCACTCGGTACTCGGTACTCGGTACTCAGAACTCGGTACTTGTCTCAAAGAGGCCATGCACGTTCAAACTCTCAACTTAGACGAGTTCCGCAACTATAACCACCTCTCCCTGGAGCTATCGCCCGGCATGACCGTGCTGCAAGGCGATAACGCCTCCGGCAAGACCTCGCTCCTCGAAGCCGTATACATGCTGGCGACCACCCGCTCACCCCGCGCCACCTCCGACCTGGAGCTGGTGAATTTCGCCGCGCCCGCCGACCTCGGCTCCCCGCCGTTCGCCCGCATCACGGCCCACGTTGAGCGCGAGCGTGGCCCTCTCGCGGTGGAGATACTCATCGTGCGGGACGAGGAGCCTGCGGGGCCGGGTGGGCTGGCGGGCACGGTGCAGGCGCGCAAGCGGATCAAGGTGAACGGGGTGGCCCGCCGCGCCCTCGACCTGGTGGGGCAGGCGACGGTGGTGCTCTTTACGCCGCAGGACGTTGACCTGGTGACCGGCCCGCCCGCCCTGCGTCGCAAGTACATGGACGTGACCATCTCGCAGATGGACCACCGCTACGTGCGCCTGCTCGCCCAGTACATGAAGGTGCTGGCCCAGCGCAACTCGCTGCTCAAGGCGCTGAAGGAGCAGGGCCGGGGCGCGGGGTCGCGGGACGTGGCCGAGGAGATGGCATACTGGGACGAGGAGCTTGTGAAGCACGGGGCCTACGTGGTGCTGCGCCGAGAGGTGTTCGCCGTCCGCTTGTCCCAGAGGGCCGAGGCCGTGCACCACACGCTCGCCGGTACAGACGCCGTGAACGGCCGTTCCAACACCCGCCAGATGCTGCGCGAGCGCCGGCCGACCGCCGAGCTACGCCTGAACGTGGCCTACCAGTCGGCCGTGGCCCCGGAAGCCCGCAAGCTGGTGATACCCGAGCTTGTAGCGCAGATGGAGGCCGAAAGCGCCCTCTCCGACCTGGGCCGCGACGAAACCACGGCTGCGTTGGACCCCGCGGCCAGGGGCAGGATACCCCACCTGGAGAGGCACATCGAGCGCATCTCGGAGGAGTTCAAGCGGCAACTGGACGAAGCCCGGCCCAACGAGTTGAGGCGGGGCATGTCGGTCCTCGGGCCGCACCGCGACGACATTGTGTTCCAGCTTGGGGAGGCTTCTACAGGTCCGGGGCAGGCGCTCCCCCTCAACGCCTATGGTTCGAGGGGGCAGCAGCGCACCGCCGTGCTGGCCCTGAAGCTGGCCGAGGTGGACCTCATGACCGCCGAGACTGGCGACACTCCCATCCTGCTGCTGGACGACATACTCTCCGAGCTTGACGCCAATCGCCGGGGCTACCTGCTCAACGCGGTCAGCTCGCAGCAATACCAATCGCTAATCACCACTACCGACCTTGCAGGCTTCGACCCGAAGTTCCTGGAGCGCGCCACACTGCTTGAAGTGCGGCACGGTGAGGTGCTGGTAGCAGGCGCTGCTTCTTAGGTCGCTTCACTTAGCAAGAGCACCCTGTTACCTGGCGCATGGATCGCTACTGTATCTCAGGAACAGCGGACCGCTCCTGCCGCCCTCCGTCACTGAACCTGCCGCCCACAGGCTGCCATCCTTCGATGCCGATATGCCCTGCAAACGCGCGTCTACTCCAGGCATGGCACTGGGGTAGAGGGACCACTGCGCGCCGTTCCACTTCATCAGCAGCGTCTCGCGCACGCTCGGCCTGGCGACGTTCTCGCCCGCTATCCACACATCGCTACCTGAAGTGGTGGCTTCGTGCAGGAAGGAGTTGGCGGCCATGCCCGGTACCTGCACGATGTCCAGCTTCTCGCCGTTCCAGTGCAGCGTGATAGCGTCGGTGCCGTCGTTGCCCACGATCCAAACGTCGTCTTTACCGAGGGCCGTCACACCATCGAAATAGGCACCTTCGGCGGTAGGGGTGGAGAGGATACGCCAGTTCGTGCCATTCCAGTGGAGCACCTGGGTGCCTACAGCCCAGATGTCGTCGGGACCGTTGGCGGCGAGGCTCAGGAGCGTATGCGTCACGTTGAGGGGCAGGGGCGAGCGGGTCCACTCCGCGCCATCCCAGTGCAGGATGACCATGTGGCCGTCCTCGTTCTCGTGGTTGAGGTAGCTACCCACCGCCCACACGTCGTCGGGGGCCACGACCAGCACCGCCTTCAGTTCGTCGTCGTACTCACCTAGCTTCGGGGTGGGCACGGCGCGCCACTCGCTGCCATCCCAGCGCAGGGCCAGCGTCCTGAACTGGCTGCCGCCCGTCGTGTACGCACCCACCGCCCATACGTTATCGGGAGCCGAGGCCGACACCGCGTAGAGGCTGTTGCGCCCGCTGTCGGGGTTCGGACCGTTGGGGCTGGGCACCGTGCGCCACTCCGTACCGTCCCAGTGCATAGTGAGCGTGCGCGATATATCTCCGCCCGGCGTGCCGGTGTGCCCCACCGCCCAAACATCGTCCGCCGCGAGCGCGTGCACCGCCGTCACGTCCACGAACTCGGCCTCAAGCTCCGGCCCGGACGCCCGCGCCCAGCAGCCGTCCACCTGGCCGGCACTGCTACCCTGCTGGTCCGAGTTGCAGGCGGACAGGATGAGGGCGGCTGAGGTGAGCAGCAAGATGGGAAGCGCGGAGATTCGGGGCCGTGGGGTTGTCGTGGGTGTGATTACCCGGTTAGCTGGCACTTGAAAGTCTCAATTCTACGCGTGGTGTTGTGTCTACATCTTATTGTACGCGATAGCAAAGGGTCAGGCGTAGAGGCAGGAGGCACTGTGCCCCGGTCGGAAGGCCCTACTCTACAAATTGAAGGACCAACCTCCGCCCTGTCATCCTGAGCGTAGCGAAGGATCTCAAGAAGGTGAGTAGGGATGCTGTGGAATGCGCGGACAACGGTGCCGATGGTTCGGCGTAGACACAGGGGTAGCATCTGAGATCCTTCGCTGCGCTCAGGATGACAGAGGGGGCTTGGTCCTGCATGTTGAATAGTATAGGCGGACCACCCTCGTAGGACATCATGTTCTGAGAGGCCTTATTCATGCGAGTGGGCAGCACCCATTTGTGCCATTGACTAGCCACGCCGGGCAAACTATAATTCGGCTGAGAGCATCCTTTCCCCTTTGCGAGGGCGGGAGTGGTTTATAGTTGGTGTATAGCAAGGTGCAGAGCATAGCCGGGCAGCGTCGCCCGTGAAAGGACAGCATAGACATGGAAGTCTATAACGACATCCTGGAGACCATAGGCAACACCCCGATGGTGCGCCTGAACAAGGTAGGGCGAGGGCTTAAGCCGACCATGCTCGCCAAGCTGGAGATGTTCAACCCCGGCAACTCGGTGAAGGACCGCATCGGCATCCGCATGATACAGGCCGCCGAGGAGAAGGGCCTGCTCCGGAAGGGCGGCACCATTGTCGAGCCGACTTCCGGCAACACGGGCACCGGGCTTGCCATAGCCGCCGCCATCCTGGGCTACAAGTGCGTGTTTGTCATGCCCGACAAGGTGGCGCTGGAAAAGATAGCCCTGCTCAAGGCGTACGGGGCCGACGTGGTGACTACCCCCACCGCCGTGCCCCGCGAAAGCCCCGAGAGCTACTACAGCGTGGCCGACCGCCTCACCCGCGAGATACCCGGCGCGTTCCAGCCCAACCAGTACTTCAACCCCGCCAACCCCCGCACCCACTACGAGACCACCGGCCCCGAAATCTGGCGGCAGACCGGCGGCAGGATAGACGCCTTCGTGGCGGGCGTGGGCACGGGCGGCACCATCTCAGGCATCGGCAAGTTCCTCAAGGAGCAGGACCCCAACGTGCGCATCGTGGGTGCCGACCCCGAAGGCTCCATCTACACGCAGGACCGCGCCCGCCCCTACAAGGTGGAAGGCATTGGCGAGGACTTCATACCCGGCACCTACGACGGCTCGGTCATAGACGACTGGGTGACGGTGAGCGACCGCGATTCGTTCGAGGCGGCCCGTCGCGTCACGCGTGAGGAAGGCATATTGATAGGCGGCTCCGGTGGCACAGCCATGCACGCGGCTCTCCAGGCCGCACGCACGATGAGCGAAGGGCAGGTGGTCGTGGTGCTGCTCCCAGACACCGGGCGCGGCTACCTGTCGAAGCTCTACAACGACGCCTGGATGCGGGAGAACGGCTTCCTCGACCGGCTGCCGACCAAGGCCCGCGTGCGCGACCTGGTAATCCGGGGCGACCGCGAGCTACCCAAGCTGGTGACGGTGCCCTGCAACAAGACGGTGCGCGAGGCGATAGACCTGTTGCAGCAGTACAGCATCTCGCAACTCCCCGTGACGCGACCGCAGTCGGGCGACGGCAACGGGCGCGGCCCCTTCACCGACGTGCACGAGATGATCGGCTCGATACAGGAGCGCAACCTGTTGGAGCGTGTGTTCCGCGACCCCAGCCTGATTGACGCCAAGGTCGAGTCGGTGATGGATAGCCCCTTCCCCCTGGTGGACGTGGCCGAGGAGGTAGAGCGAGTGGTGCCCGCGCTGCTTGCCAACAACTCCGCCGTGCTGGTGGAGGAGGCCGGCCAGCCGGTGGGCCTGATTACCCGCAGCGACCTGCTGGAGTTTGTGGCGCACGGCCAGTTGGGATGAGGAATTTGGGAATTGGGATTTCGGATTTCGGATTTTGGGCTTATTGAGCAGCTAGTTCTTTAGGGGGCGGGCAAGTTGGTAAGGTGGAGGCACTTTGCAGATAGCGAATTGAGCAATTTCTGCTTAATTTGCTGATTCGGTCCTATCTTTCTTCGACTTCCGGCGTTTCATATTACAGAAGATGCCAATCTCTAGAGGATGCGCCCTCCGCTAGAGATTGGCATCACTACTTTAAGCCGCAATTAGCTCCTCCTCTCCGTGCGGCCGGACTCTGGTGAACCTCCGCATATGGCTAAGTGGTAGTAATAGCGAGAGTCGGCCGTCTCGGCTCCTCGAAAAGCCTCGACGCGAAGGGGGAATGATGCTAGGGTATTTTGTGCGACGCCTTGTAGGTGGTGTGCTCACCTTCCTCCTCGCCGCATTTCTGATGTATACGACATTTCTATACATGCCACATTCATTAACAGGTCCGAGCATTCCCCACCGTCCTACAACTGCGATAGGAATTCGATTATTGATAAAGTCCTACGTAGATACATTCGAACTGGATAGGCCCTGGCCCCTCAGCTTCGCGGCATATCTATTTGATCTCGGTGAGACCACAGAAACAGACACACTCAGTGGTAAAACATACCCAAAGGGCTTGCGGATATCTATCCTGGGTATGGAGATAGGAGGATCAGGTCTGCTTACTGGAGACTCGGGTAGGTCGCTTGTGGTATCCAGGGGAGAGCCGGTCATGGATATGATAGGGCCTGGATTGCACTATGTCCTGGCGCTTCTATTCTCACTAATGTTTACGTTTATGTATGTCGCCACCGTCCAGCGTGTAGGCAGACCTTCCCCTTTCATAGCGCGTCACCAATTTGCGACATTGGATTGCAGATCGCATCTGGTCTATAATGGGCGTATGTAGGCTCACATGTTTCGTGTCGTAGCGTTGGACCGAAAGAGGAGGGAGATATGATGCTTCACCTTCGAGAACTGGTAGTGGCTGTTGCCAGGACACTTCTTTCTTGTACGTTTCGAGCGATACGCGGAGCACTCGCCCTCATTCTCGCTCTCTTCACCTTGTACACCGTACTCCTTTACACTCCCGGCGCTCCGCAACACTCAATAAGTACCTCACACGGTCCTAGTCTAGCCGAGTTAACGGTGGACATGTACGAGTTGGACAAACCCTGGCCCGTGAGCTTCCTGGCTTATATGTTCGACCCGAGTGAGACTGTTGAGACTGTCAATATAGATAGATACACGAGTGTAACGGTGCCGAAGGGCATACATGTGTCCATCCTGGGTACCAGGATCGAAGGCTCAGGACTGGCTACCGGAGACTTCGGCAAGTCGTTTCAGATATCCAGGGGTGACCCCGTCATAGACATGTACGGGCCTGGCCTGGACGTGGCGCTTGCCCTCGTAATCTCCTTGGTAGTCACCTTCGTGTACGTCGCAACGGTGCAACGGATAGGCAAACCTGCCCCTTACCTTAGCCGCCAACCTGGGGCACCGGCTCATACGTTGCGGCGGTCCCTCGATCCGGGGAGCTTTACGCTCAAGGGGTGACTCTCTACTGCTTGGCGTTGCGCTTGGGAATGTCCTAACCTTTCTCACGGAGATGTTGCTGCCGCCATCTATCCAGGAATATAAAAGCACCCTGCCAGTTTATATGGTCTGCAATGAAGAAGTCCCCATGTGGGGACTTCTTCTTATATCGATTATATCAGGTGACAGGGGAGTACCCCGCGTGTCTCGATGGGGAGCTTATGGGTTCAATCTCCACACCACCTGGCCGGTGCCGAGCACACCGTTGCCCTGGCGTATGCGGCCCACAAGCTGTGTGGGTTGCACGCCCCCGGGAACGTCGTATATCAGCAGAGTGGCGGCTTCGTCGCCCTGGTCCAGCACCGTGTCCAGGTAGCTGAAGCCCTCTTTCCGGGCTATCTCGCGCACGCCGGGCGTTGTGCCGTGGTTCGACAGCTCGGCGTAGAGGTTGCCGTTGGCGTCCCTCAGCACGAAGTCCATAGTGCCGCCGAACGACCGTGAATCGTTGAGGGTGTTGCGCACGTCCACGCGCACGAGATAGTACACGCCGCGCGGCCTGTAGAAGACCTCCGGGTCGGGGCTGGGTAGCTGGCTGCGGGTGGTCACCCACATCGGCAGCACCGTCCAGCCGTTGAAGCCGGTAACGAGGTCGCCTATGTTATTTGTGGAGGCAACAGCGGGCTGTGTGGCGCTGGGTCGTGCGATTACCGCCGTGCTGGTCGGGGCCGGTGCCCTGGTGTCAGTAGGTCTCGGCACCTGCGTATCGGTCGGGGCCGGGGGCGCAGTGTCGGTCGGGAGAGGCGCGGTTGTACCAGTTGGCACAGGAGCGAGTGTATCCGTGGGCGCGGGCGCGGCCGTGGCCGTGTCGGTGGGCAGGGGAGCAACGGTGTCTGTCGGGGCCGGGACGCTGGTGTCCGTAGGTGCGGGTGGCACGGTATCAGTAGGCACCGGCAGGGAGGTATCGGTTGGTAGCACCTCTTCTGTGGGTAGCGTCAGCACCGTATCGGTGGCTGCGACCACGGGGATTGAGGTGTTCGTGCCCGTCGGCACCGGGATCGCGTCGGTGGTGGGGTTGGGCGAGATCGTATCCCGCGTCAAGGTGGCTATCGCTACCACCGGCACCGTGGCCGATGGAGATGCCTGAGCTTCCGCGGTGGGCGTAACGTTGCCGACACCGGCGTTGCGCGTAGCCAGTACCACGGCCAAGCACAGCACAAGCACCGCCGCGGCCGCCACCGCCGCCACCAGCAACTGGTTCCTCGGCTTCTGCTCGTCCTGGACCGTCAGCGTGGTCACCGAGGTAGTGGGGATAGCCATCGCCACGGGAGCGCCGACGATCCCCGGCTCGTCCTCGGCGTCACGGGCTATGTCCGAAGCAAGGTCTCGAACGGCTTCGGGTGCCTGTTCCGGGGCGGGTTCAGGTGTAGCTTCATAGGGTATCTGCTGCTGGCCCAGCGTGCCGGTGTGATAAGCGGCATCACCATAAGCAGCAGGGTCATAGGTACCGGCATCGTAGGCCGCCGCGTCGTAAGGGGGGTCCTCACCGGCCGCAGCGTCGTAAGCTGGGGGCGCATCATCCCCGCCTGCCACGTCTACCTCATCGACCTCATCGACTTCATCAAGGGCACCAGGCTCTTCGGGGGTATCATCTTGCTCGTATGGGACGTAAGGCACGGGGGGACCGGCCGGCCCGGTAGGAACATCGTCCTCGAAATCGGACAAGGGGGCGAAAATCGGATCGTCACCGGCGCGGGTGCTTCTGCCCGCCAAGGCCCCGGTGTCGGTGTCGCCCGTGCTGAGCGAGACGCTTTCTCCCGTTATGAAGGCTGCGCCATCCCCGTCGTCTGTCGCGGCATCCCCAGCCTCATCGGCCTCACCAACGTCGCCTAGTTCACCGGTGTCATTTGCGTGCGCATCTTCAGACGTAAGCGGCCCCGTCGCCGTTTCCCGGCCTTCGTCCGCAGCCCCGGCGTAGGCCAGACCCGCGGCACCCGCAGCTCCCGCAGCCATGCCAGTTGAGGCTTCGTTCGACTCCGCGTTTGCGGCAGCAGCCGCATCTTCGTTTATGCCAGCGGGAGCGGGGAAGCGTAAGCCGCACCGGGGGCATGCCGTCTGCCCTCGCTGTAAGGGGGTATCACACCTGGGGCAGGCCTGGAGGCCTGAGGTCGTCTTTGTGTTCATATGTTGTGTGCGGTACCTCTTGCCATTATCGCCACGCCCGGCTCACAGTTCGTCTAACTCAGCATGACGCGCGCTACCCGCGTTTGGTACTACGACTATTCGGTAGTAGCTTACACTATTATAACACTGCGCAATATAGGGCTATTTGCCTATGCACGAATGGCACATTAGTAATGTCCCGCTACGTGTGAGCACGCTCTTAAGAGGCCATGTTTTGCCACCCTCTACAGCATATTAGGCCATGTCACTGTTGCAGTACCAGGCCCCACCCTGTCATTTCGAACCCTTCGGCTACGCTCAGGGCAGGCTCCGTGAGAAATCTCGTCCTACAGCACATTGCAGCCCCTTTCCTGAAGTACGCAGTCCTGACAATGTGCTACGTCATGAGAAAAGGGCAACATCGTGGTGTAGGACGAGATTTCTCACTCCGTTCGAAATGACAGGGTGGCTCTTTGGGTACTGGTGAAGAGGCTATCAAGAACGGGCTACTGATCCTTCGCTACGCTCAGGATGACAGGGTAGAGTTAGACCCCTGAGTAAGGAGACGTATACCTGGCCGGTGGGTCAGGGGGTGTTGCTGAGGTCCCAGGCTACCTGCGCGGCGGGGGAAGTGGTGTCGCCATCGAGGACGCTTGCGACGAGCTGCGCAGGGTCTACGCCGGGCGGCAGGTCGAACACGAGCACGGTGGCGGTACGCTGCCCTGGGGCGGTGGTGAAATCGAGCGGGTTAGCTTGCAAGGCCAGCGGGATATTCTTGCGCTGGGGGTCTCTCCCGCCGCCGCTGTACTCCGGGTAGGACTGGCCGTCGCTGCCTTTGAGGGTGAAGTCTACGGTGGTACCCAGGGCGCGGGGCGTGTCGCTGTCGTTGCGGTATACCACGTATGCCAGCCAGAAGATGCCTTGTGGCTCATGCCTTGTATTCGGATTGGAGCTCCAGAGCACCGGCCGAGTACCTAGCCCGTCCAGTTTCACCCACCAGTCGTTGAGGTCGCTCGCGTAAGTACCGATGCCGGGTAGCAGCTTTGCCGGTTGTGCTTCCGGGGCCGCGGCCGCCGTTGGGGCCTGGGGCACGGGCGTGTCAGTGGCTGCGGGTGGTGGCTGAGTAGCAAGAGGTGGTTGGGGTGTATCAATCGCTGGAGGCGTGGCTGTGTACACCGTGAGCGGCGGGGTAGGGGTGCGAGTGAGTTTTGCCGCTTGCGACAGGCTCTTGGGCGGCTGGGTCGCGATGATAGCCAGTTGCAAGGGCGTAGGCGTAGTATGCGGCGTGGCCTGGGCGGTGCCATCCTGCCTGACCAGGGCCGCCAGTGCCGCCCAGGTCCCCAGCACTATCACCGCGCATATCACGAGCACGGCGGGCACCCTGCTTTCAGGCTTGTGTGGCACGACTACCGGCTGGAGCACGCTTGTCTCCATCTCAGCAGGGACCTTGTTCCCCAGGTACTCGGGCGCGACCAATTCCAGCCCGCAACGCGAGCACAGCAATAGCCCCTTCTCCACCGGGCCGTCGCAGCGAGGACATAAACCCAGCGCATTTGTCCAGGTCATCCGTGTATTACTCCAGGTTTCCGTCCCTCAGGCTACAGGAAGTAGCCACCACAACTGGAAACTCCCTACGCAACTTGTCATAACCCTGCTCTAATTATGAGCGAGAGCACTGTTGCTGCATATAGTTATATATGCTTATGCGTCCTAGTACCTCTTGGCTGCGCCCTCCACTGCGACACGGCTGCCGAGAAGCACGCTCGGACCTGCTCAGAACCCCGCTTCCTCCCATGACCCTCTACCTCTCTTTGTGTTATAATCCCACCGCTTGTGCTAACAAATGGCGCTCCCGCGCCTAACTAACAACTAACAACCAACAACTAACAACTGCCTTCGAGGGGGATTCACCGATGAAACTCCATGAGTACCAGGCCAAGGAAATGCTCGCCAAGTACGGCGTGCCAGTGAACGAGGGGCAGGTGGCCGACACCGTAGACGAAGCCCTGGAGATCGCCCGGCGCATCGGCCCTCCCGTGATGGTCAAGGCGCAGGTGATGATGGGCGGGCGCGGCAAGGCGGGTGGCGTCAAGTTCTCAAAGGACCTGGATGCGGTGCGCGAAAACGCCTCCAACATCCTGGGCAAGCTGCTGGTCAACGAGCAGAATCCAAGGGGCGAGGAAGTCAAGCGGGTGCTCATAGCCGATGCCGCCGACATCGCCAAGGAATACTACCTCGGCGCGACCGTGGACCGGGGCACGAAGTCTATCGTGGTCATGGGCAGCGCGGAAGGCGGCGTGGACATCGAGGACGTGGCGCGTGAGAACCCGGAGGCCATCCACAAGGTGTACGTGGACCCGCGCATGGGCATGCTCGACTACCAGGCGCGCGAGCTTGCGTTCGCGATGGGCCTGGGCGAGCACCTGGCCGACTTCGGCAAGATGGCGAAGGCATTGGTGCAGGTGCTGGTGGACCACGACGCCTCGCTGGTGGAGATCAACCCGCTCGTGATGACCCCGGAGAACAAGCTGCTGGCGATTGACGCCAAGATGGACCTGGACGACAACGCCATGTTCCGCCAGAAGTGGGCCGAGGAGTTGCGCGACCCGGCCGAGGAGGAAGAGTCGGAGCGGCAGGCGCGGGCAGCCGGTATATCGTTCGTGCAGCTTGACGGCAACATCGGCTGCATGGTGAACGGCGCGGGCCTGGCGATGGCGACGATGGACACGATCAAGGAGTACGGCGGCACCCCGGCCAACTTCCTCGATATCGGCGGCGGCGCTAGAGAAGACAAGGTGGAGGCTGCCCTGCGCATCATCCTGAGCGACCCCAACGTCAAGTCGATCATGTTCAACATTTTTGGCGGCATCACCCGTGGGGACGCGGTAGCCAAGGGCATCGTCAAGGTGCTGGAGAACCTGAAGCCCGACGTGCCGATGGTGGTGCGGCTGGTGGGCACCAACGCCGAGGAAGGCCGCGAGATATTGAAGGCCGCGAACCTCCCCGCCGCCGAGACGCTGGACGAGGCCGCGCAGATAGCAGTCAAGCTTGCCAGCGAGCGGGGTTAAGGCGAGACGCAAAGGTTATCATCAGGGTCATCACTCTCGACATCGGGGGAATGGACGATAAGGTGCAGGGTGCGAAGGCCGACGCCCGGCGAATGGGGTATATTAGGGGCAGGGTGCAAAGGCCGACGCCCGGCGATTGAAATCGCGGGCTACACCTTGCAAAGTCCCCCTTCGGGGACTGGGTATGTGCTAAAGGGTATATGTGGGGGTGAAAATGTTGCTAATGCAGTCCGCCGCAGAGCGGACTTTGCAAGATGTAGCCCGTGATTTCAATCGCCGGGCGTCGGCCTTTGCATGGTGCTGAACACGCTTTCAATCGCCGGGCGCCGGCTGGCGACCAAGCTAACGATCTCTTCGTTGTTTTATTCGTCCGTGGTAGCGTTAGCTATCCTCATCCGCCCGTGATTTATTAACACACCCATTTTCGGCAATTCACATGGCGGCAGCTGAGTTGCCTTTCAAGCCCCCGACCTATGCGTTCCCATCTATTCCCCAGAACGTCAGGCAGAGGCTTCTACGTAACAAACCAGGAGGATATAGACGATGGTAGCGGTTTTACCGAAACGCAACGAAGTGCCGGAAGAGCAGACCTGGGATATCAAGAGCATCTTCGCCTCGGATGAGGCGTGGGAAGAGGCGTACAAGCGGGCCGAGCAGCAAATGGAAAATATGGGGCGGTTCAGCGGCAGGCTTGGCGAGTCGGCGGCCGTGTTGCTCGAGGCCCTGCAAGCCCGTGACGAGTACTTGGCCGACGTTTTGAAGGTCGTGGTGTACGGTGGCATGCAAGCCAGCGGCGACATCACCAACCAGGACTACGTCGCCCGGCAGGACAAAGGCCAGGGGCTGTTGGCGCGGGCGGCTGCGGCGGTCTCTTATTACGAGCCTGAAATTCTCGCGCTGAGCACCGAGCGGGTGAACGAACTCGTGACGCAGGAGCCGGGGCTGGAGGCGTTCCAGCACTTCTTCGACAAGCTGGAAACGCAGCGCGAGCATGTGCGCTCCGCCGAGGTGGAGAGCCTGCTGGCGGAGGTCCAGGACGTCGCTTTTAGCTCCTATCGCATCCACACGGCGCTGGAGAACGCCGACCTGAAGTTTGCCACGATAAAGGGCGAGAACGGCGACGACCTGGAGGTGATGCAGGGCAACATCGACACCCTCATCAGGCACCAGGACCGCGAGGTGCGCAAGGCCGCCTGGGAAGCCTACGCCGACGGCTACATCAGTGTGAAGAACACGATGGCGGGCACCCTCTCCGGGCAGGTGAAGTCGGACGTCTTCTTCGCCCGCGCCCGCAAGTATCCCAGCGCCCTGGACGCGGCTCTGGGGGCGGGCAACATACCGAGGGAGGTCTACTTCAACCTGCTGGAGACGTTCCAGCGGCAACTGCCCGTGTGGCACCGCTACTACCAGATACGCAAGCGCGCGCTCGGTGTGGGGTCGCTGCACGGCTACGACATCGACGTGCCCCTGGTGCGCTCCAAGCGTAAGATAGAGTGGCAGGAAGGCTGCGACATCGTAATTGAGGGTATGCGGCCGCTTGGCGACGAGTACAACTCGGTGCTGACCAGGGCGCTACGCGAGCAGCGCTGGGTGGACATCTACCCGAACCAGGGCAAGGGGTCGGGGGCTTTCTCTTACGGCACCCACGGCACGCATCCGTTCATCATGATGAACTACGACGACACATTGGAGAGCGTGAGCACGCTGGCGCACGAGCTTGGGCACTCGATGCACTCCTACTTCTCTTGGAAGCACCAGCCGCCCGTCTACGCATCTTACACGATGTTCGTGGCCGAGACCGCGTCCAACTTCAACCAGGCGATGGTGCGCGCCCACCTGCTCAAAGGGGATATAGAGCAGGACTTCGAGCTTGAGATACTGGCCGAGGCGATGAGCAATCTGCACCGCTACCTGTTCATTATGCCGACGCTAGCCCGCTTCGAGCTTGACTGCCACGAGCGGGTGGAGCGCGGCGAGAGCCTCACCGCCGACTCTATGTCGTCGCTCATGGCCGATCTCTACGCAGAGGCCTATGGAGACGCGGTGACAGTGGACCGCGACAGGGTGGGCATCACCTGGGCGCTCTTCCCCCACCTGTTCGGCAACTTCTACGTCTACCAGTACGCCACCGGCATCTCAGCCGCCAACGCGCTGGCCGAGGGTGTATTGCAGGAAGGCCCCGGCGCCGCTGAGCGGTACGTGCAGTTCCTCAGCACCGGCGATGCGGCCTTCCCAATCGAAGCCCTCAAAATCGCGGGCATCGACATGAACTCCCCCGAACCCGTGGAGAAGGCTTTTGCCGTGCTCACCCGCATCATCGACCGCCTCGACCAGATAGTAGGCGAAGGCCCGCTGGCAAAGTAATTACGAATTACTAATTACGAATTACTAATTACGGATTGAGAGTTATGGGTTACGGGTTACGAATTGCAGGAGACACTCACGTAATTCGTAATTAGTAATTCGTAATTCGTAATTCTGCGACGAAGGAGCAGCGGATGCCGCGTGGGGCGGATACAGGTTTGTTGGAGAAGGCGTTAGAAGGGGCGCGGTTGCTGTATGCGTATACTATGTACGTGAAAGCGCCCCTCGATGTAGTGTTTCGCTTTACGGGCGACCCGGCGTATTGGTCGCGGGACTTCGATGGCAAGCCATTGCCGAACCTGGTGCTGGAGTGGGAGGGGCCGCAGTTTCGTCCCGGTTCCACTATGACGTTGTCTGCCAGGCGCAAGGACGGCACCACCAGTGCCGTGGGCGCGGTGCGGATGGAACTGCTCTACTTCGAGCGGGACGTGGAGATCAGCTACCGCTACCTCACGGGCAGCCACCTGATCTACCGCTTCGTGTACGAGGACGTGGGGGCGCGGGGCACCGAGTTTACCGTGAACGCCCTGGTTGACGCCCAAAGCCCGCCCTTGAACACGCTACGCCAGCGTATGTACGCCAAACGCCG
Organism: Chloroflexia bacterium; assembly: GCA_036388595.1. GTDB lineage: Bacteria > Chloroflexota > Chloroflexia > QHBQ01 > JADMIH01 > JADMIH01. Next base: position 4,413 of record DASVRN010000260.1, on the reverse strand, counting down.
CCGCAAACAGGCGGTCCAGGACCATTTGCGCGTCAAAGGGGAGTTAGAGGCTAGAGCGAGACGAGGCTAAACGCCAAGACGCGGAGACGCCAAGAACGCGCCAAGGTTGAGGAGTGTTATTCAAGAAAGAGGAGCAGAGTACATGTGTCGTACCCTGCTCCTCTTTGTACTCTCTAAACCCTTATCTACTTGGCGCGTTCTCCGCGTCTTGGCGTCTTGGCGTTTAGACATTCCACCACTATATCGTCCAGTAGCCGTGGGCGATGTGCGCAAGGTACCAGTTACCGTCGGTGTGCTCCTGGAACACCAAGTACAGGCTCTCCCAGTCGGATCCCTGGTATTGCGGGCTGAAGCCGGGGAAGTGGTACTCAACGGTAATGCCATCTGGGTACTCGGCGAAGATGTTGTTTACCGTGTTGCCCTGCCCCTTGAATTCATTGTAGGTAACGCTTGGTGCGGCTGCGAAGTCCTGGTTGTAGACGAATTCGTCGTAGTATTCGCTGAAGGTCATCTCCATGGGCTTCCCACTACCGTCATACCACCCCCACACCCGCACCGTGTCATCCGCAAAGCCTTTCCGTAGCTCGGCAGGCGTAAGGCCCTGGTCCATGTTGCCGACGGAAGGATATGGAGAGAAGCGTACGCCCGTCTCCGGGTGAGCAAACTGCGCCAATCGTTCCATGTCCCTACTCTTGAGCGCCTGGATTACCTCAGCGGCCCTACCTGCTATAATCTCCCGCGCTTCAGCAGGGGATATATTAGGCTCACCCAGATATGACAGGTGAGGTTCGGGTGTGGGGTAGACTACCTGCGACGTCGGCACGTAGGTTGGCGTGGCAGGGGCAGCCTCGGACGTCACTATAGCAGAGGGTGTAACAAGGGTAGTCGGCACCTCTTTAGGCGCTTCAGTGGCTGCCGACGTGGCTACAGCCGGGGTAGACAGAGCACCGGGTGTGTCTGTAGCAGGTACGGTGGCGGTATTGCTCCCACAGCCCGCCAGCAGGGCGACCAGGACAACATAGCTTGCGCGTTGAACGCGATTGAAAAGTGCTTGCACAGTCATTATATCGTCCACTGGCCGTGGGTGATATGCACCAGGTACCAGTTGCCGTCGGTGTGCTGCTCGAAGACGAGGTAGAGGGCGTTCCAGTCCATGCCTTCGTATTGCGGGTCGAAGCCGGGGAAGTGGTACTCTACCCCGATAGCCTGCGGGTAGACGACGAACATGTTGTTGATCGAGTTGCCATGCCCCTTGAACTGGTTGTAGCTGATGTTGGGGGCGGCGGCGAAGTCGTGGTTGTAGACGAAGCGGTCGTAATATTCTGCAAAGGTCATATCCATCGGGTCGCCGGTACCGTCGTAAGCGCCCCAGTGGCGGACGGTGTCGTCTTCGAGCGCCCCTACAAGCTCCTGGCGGGTCAGCGTGAGGTTGGTGTCGTCCATGTACTGGTACGGCGCGAAACCAACGCCCTTCTGCGGGTGTACGAGGCCGGAGAGCTTCTGCATATCCTTGTTTTTGAGGGCCTCAATCGCTTCAGACGCCCTCGCGGCTATAGTGGCCTCTGCCTGGGCCGGGGACATGCGGGGCTGGCCCTCCATCGGCAGGGGAGGCTCTATGCTGGGCGACGACTCTGATACAGGTTCTACTGTCGGCGTGGGCGGGGCTTCCGATGGCACCACCGCCTCTGTGGGTGTGACCGGCACAGGGGTTTCCCCCTGCACCCTCGTGGCGGTAGGCTGGGGTTCTTCCGTTGGCTCGGCTGTTACCGACGCGACCGGTGTTTGTGGCGTCGCCGTAGGCGTGTGGGTAGCCGGTACCGAAGCGGCCGCCGTGGGTGATGTTGCCGTAGGGGTGTTGATAGGGGGTACGGTCGCTGTATTATTTCCACAACCTGCCAGCAGCAGAAGGAGAACAAAGCAGCCCGCTATGAGATTGAAGCGCGTCTTGGTAAGCATTTCAGTTCCTTATTCCTGGGGAGGTATGATACCTGTCTTTCTCATTGTAGCAGACAAATTGTTGCTACACACTGTTAACGTATGATGCCCTGTGCGAGTTCCGGGCCGGGTGGCCTCAAGCCGTTCTGTGCTATAATCTCCCGAATCTATCTCGCGGTCGTCAGCCTGCACGACCCCTCACACCCAGGAGAACCATCTATGCCTCCTACCCTCCAGAAGCGGCGCATAAAGATACTTGCCGCTATCCTCATGTCGATGGCCGTCATGTCGGGCAGCTTTGCCGCTTACGCGCAGCCTGCCACGCCCACTCCGCAGCCCGCGCCTCTGCCCGACATGATCTCGTACGTCACCGACATCCTGCCGCAGCGCGAGCGCAACCTGATGGTGATGCGGCTCGACGGCAGCGAACAGCGCCAGCTTACCAGCGGGTTCAAGGTCTGGTTCGCCTCGTGGTCGCCCGACGGCAAGAAGCTGGCGGTTACCACCGAGGGTGCGGAGATATATACGCTCAACGCCGACGGCTCGGACCTGCGCAAGATCGTGGGTGGTGCCTACTCGCCGCCGTTCTGGTCGCCTGATGGACACTTCATCGCCTTCGTGGGCGGTGAGAAGTTCGGCACGCCAATAGCACGCGGCAACCTGCGCATCATACCCGCCGCCGGTGGGCCTGTGTGGCTGGTGCCGGGCGGTGAGGACATACCGTCGCTGCCGCCGGGGGCCTCCGCGGTCGCCTGGTCGCCGGACGGCACCAAGATCGCCGCGGGTTGGCCCGGACGCATCCTGCACATCTCCGGCGGACCCGGCTCCGAGGTGCTCGTGGAGCAGTTCAAAGGCGACGGGCAGGCCAAGTTCGTCGTAGCGGGGGGTTGGGCACCCGACAACCGGCACCTGGCGATGACCGACGGCATTAGCTACGGCATCCTCGACATGCAAACCGGCGAGTTCGTGACGATAGCCCGCTCCTTCCGGCAGGCTGGTATCGCCCGGCCCGGAGTGTCATGGTCGGCTGGCATCCGCAAGGTGGCCTTCGCCATCAACAGCACGGCGCAGGACGGCCAGCGCCTCTTCCTGGCGGACCTCGACGGTCGCAACCCGCAGCTAATCCTCTCGCACCCCCGCCCGGCGCGCTACACGGGCCAGGTGAGCGACTACGGCCCGCCCTTCTTCTCGTCGGACAGCAAGACGATGCTCCTGCGCGTCTCTCGTACGACCACCCAGGGCGGGCAGTTGATCTACACGCACGAGTCGTGGCTGGTGCGCACCGACGGCTCCGGCGGCGAGAAGCTGGTTGATGGCTTTAATGCCAACTGGCGGCCCAAGCCCCGGCTCGACCTGCCGATGCCCGGCTTCTGGTTCGCATGGCGCACCACCGACCTTCCGGTAGCCAACCAGCAGGCGGCCCGCCCCTACCTGTGGGGCCCAACCGCTATCTACTCGGGCACCGAGACTTTCGTGCAGGCCCCCGGCGGGCAGATGTCGGTGGTCTACTTCGACAAGGGCCGCATGGAGATAGTCAACCCGTCGCCGCCACAGCCGACCCGCTACCTGGTGACGGCTGGGGCGCTCGCCAAGGAGCTTGTAACAGGGCAAATTGCCACGGGAGCGAGCCAGGTCGAGGTGCGGCAGCCCGCCGAGGTGCTGGTGGCGGGAGATAACCCCGCAGCCGACGCGCCCACCTACGCCACCTTCGGTAAATTGGGTGCAGGCACCGATGCCGGCAAGTCCCAGGACCGCACCGGGCAACCTATAGACGCGGTACTCGGCAAGGACGGCACGATCACCCAGGACGCGGCGCTAGGCGGCACGGCGAAGGTTGGGGAGTTCTTCCCGCAGACCGGCCACAACGTGCCCGAAGTCTTCATGAGTTATCTCAAGGGGCAGCCGTGGGACTGGGTGTACATCGCGGGCTACCCCATCTCCGAGCCGTACTGGACTCGCACCGAGGTAGCAGGGCAGCCGCGCAACGTGCTGGTGCAGATATTCGAGCGGCGGACGCTCACGTACGACCCCGCCGAGGTGCAGCAGTACCAGGTGCAGTTCGGCAACGTCGGCCTGCAATACTACAACTGGCGCTACGTTCAGCCACAACAGGCCGCCCGGCCGCCCCAACCCACCGCCCAGCCCACCTCCGGAGTAGAACCCGCGCCCTCCCCACCGGGCCCACCGGCGGACATAATACCCCCACAGCCAACCGCCGTACCCTAAAGCTGGGATTGCGACGTAACGAAACAGGAGGAGAGCTTGGCGCGCCAGGCTCTCCTTCTGTTTGATGCCGATTTCTAGAAGCTATCTTACTAGTGTATAGTCTGAGAAGAGCACATCAGCCCCACCTTGTCATTTCGAACGTAGTGAGAAATCTCGTCCCTCGCCGTCATGTTACTGCTTTCCTGTGGTACAGAGTGACTAAAAGAAAGGTGGCATTTGGGAGCTGTAGGACGAGATTTCTCACTACGTTCG
>DASVRN010000259.1:0-41873 GCA_036388595.1 Chloroflexia bacterium | reverse complement strand
GCGGATAATGTCGCGCATGTCTTCATCCAATGCCTTGCGCTCCATGTCCGCCTCCGCGCTCTCAGGCTCAAGCATAAGTCGGCCGCGCCTGCAAGCATGTCGCAGCATCCTGGCCGTGTTTTCGTATTCCCGCGTTATCAGCGTCGCGTCAACCCTCTGCATGCGTGCGGTTGATAGCGGCTCCATCGCCTGGTCTATGGCTTCCAGCGATGCGGCGAAATCGGGCGTAGGTCCTTCCTGCTTGCGTAGCTCCTCGAACGAGCGTTGGAGCGTCCAGAAGAGCACCGAGCTATTATGAAGGTCCACCGCGGGTGCCTTATACACGTTCCCCAGGTCGTACGCCAGGCGGCCCATGCTGCCGCTGGGGTCCTGGAAGGCATGCTCGCTCACGACTGCTGCTATATCCATATCGCGGTTGGCTTCGAGCGCCCACGAATACGCCGCCCCGACCGCAAACCCGAGGTAGCTGACCGGCAGCACCTGCCAGTGCCCGTTGTCGCCCCAATCTGTGTTGAGGTAGCCCGTCGCGCCGTGCTTGAGGCCGCTTTCGGCGGCGCTTAAGAGGTTAGCTACGGCGTTATCGGTGCGCCCGGCGATGGAGTTCCAGGACGACGTGCCGGGGCAGACATAGAACGGGATGCCGGATTGCGCGAACATGGCGCCGTGCTCGTCAAAGGGGTGGTTGGCTTCATAGCCCCATTCGAGCGCGATACTGTCTTTGGGTAGCTCCGAGATGAGTTCGGGCCGGTGCACGATGATGTCGCCCCAGAACTGCATCGTGTAGCCGCGCCCTGCGACTTCTTGATGCACCTTGTGCAGGAAGTCAAGGTAGACGCGTTCGACCCCCGGCTGCTCGCATTCCTCTTTGCTACGGCCCTGCCCCAGGTCGAAAGTTTCGTCGCAGCCGACGTTGAACTGCTTGCTGGAGAAATGGGGCAGAAGCTCGTCGTAGAGGCTACGCACAAGGTCGAGGCTGCCGGGGTCGCCGGGGCAGAGGCTGAACGGCCCCGACATGGTGCCCCACGGGACGCTGAACTCACCATGCAGCTCGGCCAACGACGCGTAGCGGTCGTGGGTCAGCCAGCGCTGCATGTGGCCGAAGGAGTTCTGGTTAGGCACCAGCTCTATGTGTCGTTCCCGGCAGAAGCGGTCGAGTGCCAGTATTTCATCGCCGGTGATTGGCGAGGCTTTGGCCCATACGTCGGGGTGCTGGCGGTAGGCGAAGGTATGCTCGGTGTATAACTGGACCTGGTTGACCTTCCAGCTACCTAGCATCTCTATCAACTCGTAGAGCGTGTCCATCCGCGGCACCTTGTCGCGGCTGATATCGAGCATGACACCGCGCACGGCGAAATCGGGCCAGTCCGCGATGTGGAGGGCGGGCAGTTCGCGGCCTCCTTGCCGGACGACTTGTGCCAACGTATAGACCCCGTAAAGGATGCCCACGGGGCTTTGCGCTTCAATGGTGATCTGCTCGGGCGTGATAGTCAGCTCGTAGCCTTGCTCGTGCGCGACTTTAGCCGGCGACACGCGCAGTACAATCCCCGTCTCATGTGCGGGTCCTAGTGCGCTGGCAGAAAGTTCCCAGTCGGTTTGGGCGTAACGAGCGAGCGTTGCTTGCAGATACCGTGCGGGCATTAGCAACTCGCCTGACTCGGCACCCTGGAGTACGATACGGCGGTTGGCGGCAACGGTGTAGTGGCCCGCCGCTAAAGCAAGCGAGCGTGGGGCCGGTAGAAGTACTAGCTTATCCATGTTTACCCTCCGGTGCGATCCCCTCCAGGCAGCCCGATAGATGCCTACTTCCTAGAGGTTTGCAGGGCAGTCTATCACCCAGCGGCTTTGCTGTCAATCGTCTTCCTGCCGCCTGCGACGCCGTTTGGGTACAGGACTTGCTTCCCCCTTGATATGTGGCGATACCGTTACAAGAGGAAGTAATTAGAAGCTATGTCAGAAATGAGAGTATAGAATATGAGCACATGGCCCCACCCTGTCATTTCGAACGTAGTGAGAAATCTCGTCCCCCAGCACTCAGTAACACCTTTCCTTCAGCCACAGGGTACCGTGAGAACGAGGAAACATCCTGGTGCAGGACGAGATTTCTCACTACGTTCGAAATGACAAGGTGGGGCCATGTACCGATGTTCGACAATGTTGTTCTTGAACTGGCTTCTACATAGTTCGTGCGGGGACTCACCAGCACAGCTCATATAAAAAGGAAGAAGGAGATGCAAATTGAAGATAGACGTATACGCCGACATCGCCTGCCCCTGGTGCTACATAGGCGAGAAGCGGCTCGAACAGGCGCTCTCGATGCGCCCCGACCTCAAAGCGGAATTGCGCTGGAGGCCCTTTCAATTGAGGCCCGAGATGCCCAAAGAGGGCGTGCCATGGAGCGACTTTGAGGTACAGAAGTTCGGCGGGCACGAAAAGGCCCAGCAGATATTCGCTCGCGTCACTTCCACAGGCGCGGAGGACGGTATCGACTTCCGCTTCGACAGGATACAGGTCGCGCCGAACACCCAGGACGCCCATCGTCTGGTGCTATTTGCCAGGGAGCACGGCCGCGAGTGGGAAGCCGTGGCGGCGCTGTTCTCTGCTTACTTCACCGAGGGTCGCGCTGTGGGTGAGTTAGACACCCTGGTGGCTATTGGGGAAGAGATCGGCCTGGACGCCGGTGCCGTACGCGACTACCTGCAAAGCGACCTCAATGCAGACGCCGTCACCGGAAGCCAGCAGGAAGCTTACAGCGTGGGCGTGGAGGGGGTGCCGTTCTACGTATTCGATGCGCGTTATGCGCTCTCGGGTGCCCAGCCGCTTGAGACGTTCCTGTGGGCGTTGGACGAGGTGACCAAGGCCGAGAGCGCGGCTTAGGCCGGTCTGGCGCTGTTTCATCGTTGCGAAAGATACACAAAGAAAGAGGCACTGCCTGAAATGGGCAGTGCCTCTTTCTTTAGTAAGGTCCGCCCGCACGGGGCGATGGGTGTCTTACTTTCAGCAGCCTGGCTCGCCTGGGTGCCCGCAGCACAGGGAGAGGTGCACCGCGCGGCTGGTCATATTGCGCAGCAGCAGCCTGACCTTCTTGTGCAACGGCATCGGTTGGAGCAGGTTGCGCATGTACTTGCTTGGCGTGCCGCGACGCCTGCGTGGTGAGCACATAGGCTGGGTTCCTCCTTTTGAGTTCCTATTGTCTGTAGAGGTTCCTGTATATTACAAGAACGGAGCCATCATAAACAGAGTGAGTGGTTAGTGGTTAGTGAGTTATCCAAACCCTATTCTTCTTTGCGCGTCCTTCGCGTCCTTTGCGTCTTTGCGTTTTCGTCTCTTAACTCAGTCCTCATCACTCGGCACTCGGCACTCGGCACTCATCACTGCGTGATATACACACGTGTTGCTTGCGAGCGACTCATGGTGTACAATAACGGCAGGCAGTGGTGTAACGTTAACGGTATCGAGTGGCTATACAAAGCCTATCATTAACACTACACCGTGCGACAGGGCGTACCCATTAGAGGGCTAAGGTACCTATGCCGAATGAAGGCATCGAAGGCATCAGCGACACAGAAGTAGAGCGTCTGCGCCAGAGCGTATCTGACGCCATAGACGACACAGTGGCGCGCCTGCGTGGGATAGAGGCTGAAACTCAGCGCCGCCTGCGCGAAGCCAGCACCGAGCAGCAGCACCTCAACCGCTTCCTCGAAGAGGTGCAGTACCGCCTCAGCACCATCAACTCCAGCGCCGAGCGCCCTGTAACGATCACCGGCCCCCTCACTGACAGCCAGTTGCAGGCCCTGGAGAGTCAGCAGGGTGCCATGGCAGCCGAGAAAGCGCGGCTGGAGCGGGTAAACGCCAGCCTCGAACAGCTCTCGAATCGCCTCTCCTGGCTGGTCCACCAGATAGACGGGGCGTGCGCCTGGGTGCTCAACTCCGGCGATGGCACCGATTCTGAGCAGGGAGAGCAAAACGGCGCTTCCGCCTCCTCCCACGGCTTGCAACCCTCGGCGGGCGAGCAGGTAATGTGGGCGCAGATGGTCATGGGCCAGGAGGCCGAGCGGGCGCGGCTGGCGCGGGAGATACACGACGGCCCGGCCCAGGTGCTGGCAAACACCGTGATGCGCCTATCGCTGGTCGAGAAGATGTTCATCCACTCGCCTGGAGAAGTGCAATCCGAGATCGAGCGCGTGCGCGCGGCGTTGCAGGACAGCGTTCAGGACGTGCGGCGCTTCATATTCAACCTGCGTCCCGCCAGTCTCAGCGAGATCGGCCTGCTGCCCACCCTGAGCCAGTACGCGCGGGACTACAGCGAGCAGTTCGACGTCCCGGTCGAGTTGAACGTGCCTGAGAACCTGGACCTGTCCACCAATCAAGAGTTGGTGGTATTTCGTATAATCCAGGAAGCGTTGCAGAACATACACAAGCACGCCGAGGCCACCAGCGTCACGATCAATTTACAGCAGCGGTCCGGTGGGCCGCTCACATTGACAATTAGCGACAACGGCAAAGGCTTCGATCACAAATCGGTGCGCACCGCCAGCCCTTCGAGTTCGGGACTGGTAGGGATGCGAGAGCGTGCGGCCACGGTGGGTGGCACCCTCAAGGTAGACAGCAGGAGCGGGATTGGCACGACTGTAACTCTTGTGTTGCCCTAAAGTATCGTAAGGAGAGGAAAGTCGCATGGAAAAAGTACGCGTGCTAATAGTGGACGACCACCCGCTGTTCCGGCAGGGTGTGAGGCATACCCTGGAGTCGGCCAAGGACATAGAGGTAGTGGGCGAGGCCCCCGACGGGCAGCGCGCCATACAGTCGGCCGAGACGCTGGCCCCCGACATTATGCTGGTGGACATCAACCTGCCGGGCCTCAACGGCCTGGAAGTGACTCGCGTGGTGCGCCGCCGCCAGCCACAGATCGCGGTGATCATTCTCACCGTGTACGAGGACGACGAGCAGCTATTCAACGCCACCAAGGTGGGTGCCGCCGCCTACTCGGCCAAGGACATCTCGCCCGACCGCCTCCTTGACATAATCAGAGAAGTGGCCGAGGGGCATTACCCGATCAACGACACGGTGCTCTCGCGCCCGTTCGTGGCCTCCCGCATGCTCAACCAGTTCCGCGAATTAGCATCGTCGGAGTCGGAAGGCGGGGAGTCGGTGTTCGCGCCCCTGACGACGCGAGAGGTAGAAATCCTGGACTGCATAGCGCGGGGCAACTCGAACAAGGAGATCGCCCGCATCCTGAACATCTCCGACCAGACGGTGAAGAACCACATCACCTCGATCCTGCGCAAGCTGGCCGTGAACGACCGCACCCAGGCGGTGATCTACGCATTGCGGCACGGGTGGATCAAGATGTCGGAGGATTGACGATTTAGTTCAGAGGCATCTCCTGTGTTGTTTATCCATGAGACACTCCAAATTTGGAGTGTCTCATGTTTTGTATTGAAGGCAAGGCTGTACAGCTTTGCCTTTGTAATATGATTCGTACTCGCGATACAACAACTAGTTGACAAGACTATTGTCATTAGCCTTTAAGTACGCTTATAATTAGCCCTAGAGTTATATACTCTACATACCACGTCCATGTCCGTTGTGTTCTTCTTTGACCAACGCTCAGGCAGTAGTGCGAGGTGCCCTAATGTATCCTCTAGGGGAGCAGGTCTTTATTAGCTATCGCGGTGCGCACTACAATCTCGCGCAGCGATTACAGGAACATTTATTGGCTAGTAATTTGTGCAGGAGAGCAGTGCTTTTCCCTCCCAATTCTCTTTCCGCACAAAACGAACTTTTCACACCTTACGATTATCTGCTCCTTATGGAGTTTATTATTGACCGTATGAATCAATCGCATACGTTCGCCGCTCTACTTACACCGGGGTACTTGGATAGCTATTTTACTCAAACAGAGCTATTGCAGTGGCGACGTTTTAGAACTAGACCTTTGGTGCTGCCGGTATATGTGTCTGATAGTGGAGAATTCGCTCTAGGTGAAAGGGTCGCGCTGCCTGAACTTCCCAACAGTGCTAAAGATATGTGGTCGAAGGTATCGGTAAACATCCATCCCAGAATGCGGAATCCATTAGTCCCAGGGCTCTGGGGCAAGCATGCACGAAGCTGCTTCATGGTACCATGCGCTAACTGTGGCGAACATTTCCTTATGTCTAAGAACTTGGCACGTGCCGTTCTCGATCAGAAAGATAATATTGTCTGCCCATTCTGCGGCAGTGCCCACTTTGCTCTCATGGAGGGCCAACACAAAGGACATTTTGACAGAAAGCCCATCATACTCAAACAGACTCCAGATCTACAGAAGGCATGGCGGGTGCTAGAGTCGGATGAGGTAGTTAGTCTTCTTTATGAGGACAATCTCCCTCCGCGCATTAAGCTACTCACGGCGCCCGGCGAACGGCTTGAGTTTGGACCTGATGGGAAGCTCGCTACTGTGGCAAAGAACATGGCCAGGTGGGCCGGGTTGCTGCTGGTGGCAGGTATTGCATCCTCGCTGCTGAGTAATGACCGTGACGAGCAAGAACAACTTGAAGAACCAGGTTCGGAAAATGAAGTCCAGACCTGAGTCTAAGCGTAGGCGGCTTACTAACCTTAGCTGGCAGTCAATACTGGGGTAGCATGAGCAAGCCACAGCAACAAAGCCTTACCGTGAGCGACACAGATATGCCATACCTGTTTCGCTCTGCTGATACTGCTTCACTCAAGGCACAACGCACCTACCTGTGGTTGATAAGAGCAGACCTGGGGCTGCTTGCGGGAGCCGCGGCCCTATCTTCTGTATCAATAAGCGACAATGACGTCAAAGTGGCCCTTGCCGCATTTAGCGTGGTGCTCATTGCTGGTGGGCTGCTGTTATCGTTCATTCTAAAGACTATGCAGCACAGGAAGACGTGGTACGGTGCGCGAGCTATAGCTGAGTCGACCAAGACGATTACCTGGAAATACATTACCGGCGCTGAACCTTTCAAGCTTGATTTACCTGACCGCGATGCCGATAGACTATTCCAATCCGAACTGGCTGAACTGATGCGCACCCATGAAGACATCTTTGCACAGTTGGGTAGTCCTGATAGACCGCTTGAGTCCGGTAGCACACATCAGCTAACTGCGCGAATGCGCGAAATACGTAGCTTAGATACCGCAACCCGTAAGAGCATTTACCTCTCGAACAGGTTACTGGAGCAACGGAATTGGTACATGCAGAAGGCAAACTGGCACTATGGGCAGGAGCAGTTATGGTTCTGGTTAGTTATGGCAACACAACTGCTTGCCATGGTATCGGCTATATTGTTGGTCCTCTGGCCGACTTCTCCCTTGACTCCCACGGGCCTTTTGACAACCGTAGCTTCGGCATTTCTGGCATGGCTGGAGGTCCGGCAACATCAGGACCTCGCAAAGGCCTACAATATCACTATGAATGAGCTTACGCTGATTGGCGATCACGCTATACATGTTACGACTGATAAAGAACTTTCAGACTTTGTCAACAACGCTGAAAATACAATCTCTCACGAACACAAGCTCTGGATAGCAAGAAGGAATCCCAACCTACTCGTGGGTGGTCCTCTGACTGTAAATCCCAAAGATACTCCTTAGCCATCTGGGAGTAACGGATCAACGTGCTAATCCCACCAGCATACTGTTCTTACTCGTGCCCACTGTTGAGCCTAATTATTATCATGCTCGGTTGTTGCGCCCACTTCCGCCGAATTCTGACTTCAACTTCTTAACCTGCCCCTCCCCAATCTCCACCGGCTTGTCCTCCGGCATGGCAGGTAGGTCCTTCTCCAGGTCTTTCTCCTTGATAGACTTGACCCCTCCCAGCTTCTCGCCTGGGGCGAGGTGGGGCATGTGCTCGTCGTACAGGTCGAACCAGGGGTAGCCGTACTGGGTGTATACCTGGGCCGAGACGGGGCTTGGCGGGGCGGGCAGGCCGGTTAGCTGGGCGAACTGCTCGCTGTTGACGATGTGGATGAAGGTGGTGCCATAGTTGTCCTGGTCCCAGGTGTCGAGGCCGTGGGGGTCGGGGTAGATCTTCTGCGTCATCTTGCCGCCCGCGCCCAGGCCCATCTCGAAGCCGCCTCCACTCGCCTGTGCCAGCATTGGAGCGGCTGCGGGTGCGGACATGGCGTAGAAGACCCCCTCTCCCCGGTGTGTGGTCTGGGGCGGCTTGTCGGGGAATTTACCGGGCTTCGGCTCGAAAGCGACGAGCTGGATGCCGCCGAACTCCTCCTTGCCGGTGAGTTGGCCCTCCACCGTGTAGCCCTGGCCGAGGGGCATGGCGACGAATTGGCGGATGTAACCGTCGCCCGCGTTGATGCCGTCGAGCCACGGCTGGGTGGGGCAGACTATATAGTCCTGCTCCGGCTCGGCTCGCAACTCCTCGTTCCACTCCTCGCCTGTGACCGCGTTGATGCGGCCTATGCCAATCTTCACCGCGTTGGGCTTCCAGGACGCCGCCTCGAAACTGAGCCACAACGCCTCGCGCTGGTACATCGGGATGATGTAGCCACCGCGCTCTCGCCACGAGTCGGGCACGCGGTCGGCAAAGTCCTCCACGCGCAGGATGGGGAAAGCACCCAGGCCCGGCGGCAGCGGGTAGTTGCCCCCGTCGTCGGGGATGCGCAGAGTGCGCTGGAACGTTACTGTGAAACGGTCCCCGATTTGCAGCCGGTTGTCCCCGACAAGTCTTACTTTGAGCATGGCATAACTCCCCTTCCAGTCTCAACCTGTAGTTCTAAGGCATTATAGCCAGAAAAGGGAATACGTCTCCACAACGATTGACTATGGTCGGCATTTACGGTATATTAGCAATATGGCAGACCTAAGTAGCACTCCCGACTACCCGCTTGACGAGGCGCTTGAGCTTACCACCCCTGAGCAGCTAAAGGCGCTCGGTGACCCCACCCGCCAGCGCATCCTCGGCCTGATAGGACAGCGCGCGGCCTCCACCAAGCAGTTGTCGGAGATGCTTTCGGTGCCAAAGGGGACGGTGGGGCACCACCTGAAGGCCCTGGAGAGCGCCGGGTTGGTGCGTGTGGTGCGCGCCAGGCAGGTGAGGGCTATCACCGAGAAATATTACGGCCGGGTGGCCCGCGTGTTCCGCGTGTCCTCGGACGCGGGTATGAGCGGTGCGGCTGCGACGTTGAGCCAGGAAGTGGTGACCCTGCCCCTGCGCCAGGCCCTTTCCGAAGTGGTGCTCTCGAACGACCGAGATGACCCCACCACTTTTGTCATCTCACACGCACGCATACCCAGGCGGCGGGCACGGGAGTTCGCCTTGCGCCTGGAAGCTCTGTCGGATGAGTTCGGCGGCCAGTTGGTGCCGGGCGAGAAGGTGTACGGGCTGGTGGCGGGAGTCTACTTAACCGACTGGCCGCCGGAGAGTAACGAGGACTGAAGCCCGCAAGAGAGATGCGAATTACGAATTACGAATTACGAGTTACGAGTTACGCGTGCGGAGGAAGAACATGGGTCTCGACTCTGTTGAGGTGAAGAAGATCGGTGATTGGCTGGAGCGCACGGGGGTGCAGACCGCGTGCCCGGCGTGTGGCTCAACCGGTACCCAGGCACCGTTCGACGTGGTGGCCGCGCCTGTGAAGAAGCCCGGCGGGCTGCACATCGGGGATAGGATGACGCCCATCGTGCAGGTGGTGTGCAACAAATGCGCTCACGTGAGCTTCTTCCTGGCCGAGCCTATGGGGTTGGACCGCTAAGAGGCAACTGTGCCCCATCCCCATACTCCAGCCGCTTGAGTAGCCCTTCCTGTGGGTGCCATAACTCGCGCGCCCAGCCTAGCATGTAAATCGAGCCGGTGACAAAGACCATTTTGTTTGGGTCTGCGCCGGCATCCGCGATTGCTTGTTTGATGGCGAGTTGCACGTCAGGCTCAATCGCAACGCTTACTCCGGGCCGCACCTTACGAGCCAGGCCGGCAATCTCACCGGCGGCGAATGTGGGCTTGCCTATTACGCGGGCTTCCGTTGCGATGACCCGGTCTGCGACCGGCACTATTTCGGTAAGAGAAGCTAACGCGTCTTTGGTCTGGAGCATGCCGATCACGAGCGTCTTTTCCATGCCCGCGTAGTCGTGCCGGAGGGCAGCGGCCGCCGCGCGCATCTTCTGCGGGTTGTGCGCGCCGTCGATTACCACCAACGGCGTGTCTTGCATGACCTCCATCCGGCCCGCGATTTTCAAGCTCGACATGGCCTCGCGTATAGCTTCCTCTGTAATCGCAAGACCATGTCGCTCGCGGAGCAGGAAGGCCGACATTACCGCCGTGCCCGCGTTGGTCGCCTGGTACTCTCCCAGAAGGCTCACGTACAGGTCGTCCAGGCTTCCGAATGGCGTCCTGATTGTGGCGACGGTCCCTTGCTCCCAGGGACGTGATTTCTCCACGTAGTAGTCGCGCCCCAGCCGGTAAAGCTCCGAGTGCTGCGTGGCAGCTACCCTCTCGATTACCTCCAGGGCCTCGGGCTTAGTTTCCCCTGTTACAACCGGCTTTCCGGGCTTGATAATACCGGCCTTGTGCCAGGCTATCTCCGGCAGGGTGGTGCCGAGTTGTGGTACGTGGTCGAAATCGACGTTGGTGATGACGGCCAGGTCGTAGTCGCCCGCGTTCGTAGAGTCGAACCGACCGCCCATGCCGGTCTCAAGCGCCACCCATTCTACGCCCATGCGCCGGAAGAACAGGTGAGTAAGCGCCACCCATGCCTCGCCGTACTTGGGCCTGTCGTCAGGGAAGCGCGCCGCATAGCTCTCGTAAAAGGGTCTGAACTCCTCCACTAGCTCTGCCAGGCCCGATGGCGAAATCATTTTGCCGTTGGCTACCAGCTTCTCGTTAGGGCCTTGCAGGTAGGGGCTGGTGTGCAGTCCTGTGCTTATGCCGGAGGCCTGGAGGATGGCGGCTATCATGGTGGCGACCGAGCCTTTGCCTCCGGTGCCCGCTACGTGTACTGTGTGGTACGCCTGTTGTGGGTTGCCCAGGTAGTCCAGGAAGCGGGACGTGCGTGCCAGCCCCGCTTCCTGCGCCCGCCTGATTTCGTCCTGGGTCTGCGGGATGAGGTAGCGTTCGCCTTTGGGGTCGGAGATGAGCGATTCCAGCCAATGAAGGGCGGAGTCGTAGCGGTCGCGGATGTCTTGCCAGTTGGGGGTGCTCGCCGGTCGCATGAATACTCTATCGTGTTCTTGACACAGTGGGGTTGTGTGAACGTGGAATGAGCGAACCAAGGTGGCCTTTGTCATTCTGAGCGAAGCGAAGAATCTCGTCCTTCATGAAGGTGTTGCCCTTTTCTAGGGGAGAGTGTCAACTAAAGAAAGGTGGTATTTTGGGTGCTCCGGGACGAGATTCTTCGCTTCGCTCAGAATGACAAGGAGGGGCTTGGTTCTCGTTGTTCTGCCATGGCACAGCCGGACCGGACACATGGGGTGATTTGCAACAGCCCCACTGGATATCGTTATGTGCTGGGTGTCAGGCGGGCACCGTGCCGCCGGTCATCAGCAGGCCCAGCTTCTCCCTGGTGGCCTCGGCGCGGGGCATGACGGCTACCAGCTTGCCCTTGTAGATTACCCCTATCGTGTCGGAGAGGGCCAGCACCTCGTCAAGCTCCGCCGATACGAGCAGCACCGCCAGGCCTTCGTCGCGCTGGGCTACTATCTGCTTGTGGATGAACTCTATCGAGCCTACGTCGAGGCCGCGGGTCGGTTGGGAGGCTACCAGGAAGCGTATCTCGCGGGATAGCTCGCGGGCTAGGATCGCCTTTTGCTGGTTGCCGCCTGAGAGGTTGCGGGCCTGAGTCTGCACCGAGGCGGTGCGCACGTCGAACTTCTTGACCAGCTTGCGGGCGAAGTCGAAGACGAAATTGTCCATGCGCAAGGGGCCTCGTGCGAACGGCCTTTCGTCGTAGGTGCTCAGGCAGATGTTGTCGGCCACCGAATATGTAAGCACCAGGCCGTGCTTGTGCCGGTCCTCCGGGACGTGGGCGAGGCCGTTATCTATCAGTTGCCGGGTGCCGGTGAGGGTGACGTCGCGCCCGTCGAGCAGGATTTTGCCCCTGTGTACCTTGCGCAGGCCGGTGAGCGCCTCCACAAGCTCCGTCTGCCCGTTGCCCTCGATGCCCGCGATGCCGAATATCTCCCCGGAGCGCACTTGCAGGTCGAGGCCGTCCACAGCCATGTGGCCGCGGTTGTCCTTCACCTCAAGCCCTTCAATCGTGAGCACCGCATCGCCTATATTCGGGGGCTTCTTCTCCACCTGTAGCAGCACGGTGCGCCCCACCATGAGCGATGCCAGGTGGGCCTCGGTGCTGGTCTTCGGGTCGGCGGTGCCCGCCACGCGACCATGCCTGAGCACGGTGATGCGGTCGGCAATCGCCAGCACTTCTTTCAGCTTGTGCGTGATGAAGACGATAGCCTTGCCGCTCTCCGCGAGGCGGCGCATGATGACGAACAGGTCTCTTGCCTCCTGGGGGGTGAGCACGGCGGTCGGCTCGTCCAGGATGAGGATGTTGGCGTTGCGGTAAAACGCCTTGAGGATCTCCACGCGCTGCTGGGAGCCTACGGGCAGGTCTTCTATGATGGCGTAGGGGTCCACTTGCAGGCCGTAGGTGGCCGAAAGCTCCCGGATGCGCCTGGCTGCCGCGTCCTTGTCCAGCATTACGCCTGCACGGGTCGTCTCGCCGCCAAGCATGATGTTTTCGGTGACGGTGAGGGGCGGCACGAGCATGAAGTGCTGGTGCACCATGCCGATACCGGCGGCGATGGCGTGGCTCGGCCCGTTGAAGTGAGTCTCCTTGCCCTTGATGTAGATAGCGCCCTCGTCGGGCCGGTACAGGCCGTAGAGGATGTTCATCAGGGTGGACTTGCCAGCGCCGTTCTCGCCCAGGAGCGCGTGCACCTCGCCCGGCTTTAGGTCGAGGTCGATGCGGTCGTTGGCGAGCACGCCGGGGAAGCGCTTGGTGATGCCCCGTGCTTGCAGGGCGTACTCGGCGTTGGGGGAGGGGAGTTGGGCTTCAGGGGCTATTGTTTGCATAGGTGTTTAGTCACCATTCTTGCTTTCTAGAGTCTTGGTACTGTAAAGCAGACAGGCTTGAATGTCTTCTGCCTCTAGCCAGGGATATTCTTTAAGCAGCGTCGCAGCTGTGTCACCAGCCGCAAGCATTCCTAATACATGCTCCACCGCTATACGTCGCCCTCTGATGATGGGCTTGCCACCAAAAATCTCAGGGTTCCTAGTTATCCTTTTGAGCAACTGCGTTTCGTCCATCGTCCATCGTCCATCGTCACTTATCATATGGCACACCCACCGCCGCCGGGGGCGAAGACCTCCCTACGAAGCCCGCCAGCACGATGATGGTCACGATGTAGGGTAGCAAGCCGACAATTTGCGGCAGGAGGAAGAACGGCAAATCCCCCGCACTGGTGCCGGAGGCGCTCACGCAGCCCTGGATGTTGATTTGCATGGCCGAGGTGAAGCCGAACAGGAGGGTCGCGCCAAGTGCGTTCAACGGTTTCCAGTTGCCGAAAATAAGGGCCGCCAGGGCAATAAAGCCCCGCCCGCCCGTGACGCCAGGGCTGAAGCTGGACAACTCGGCTATGAAGTAGCTGCCCGCGATGCCCGCTATGCCCGCCCCAATGACCACGTTGGCGTAGCGCATGAAGAAGACGTTGATGCCCACCGTGTCGGCGGCGCGTGGGTGCTCGCCCACGGCGCGGGTGCGCAGGCCCCAGGGCGTGAAGAAGAAGACAAAGTGCGCGATTGCCACCACCAGGAACCCGCTCCAGATCACCGGCTGATGCCGGAATAGCGCGCCCCACACGGGGATGTCCGAGAGGAGCGGGATGCTTATCGTGGGCAGCTTGCCGACCGTGGGGGCGTTGCGGTTGAAGAACTGGTCGTAGAAGAAGCCCGTCAGGCCGAACGACAGGATGTTAATCACGGTGCCGCTGATAATCTGGTCTACCCTGAAGGTGACGGAGAGGAGGGCGTGCAGCAGGCCGAGCAACCCCGCCGCTACAATCGCCCCCAGCAGGCCCCACCAGAGCGAGCCGGTGAGGGTACCCACGACGTAGGCGCTGAACGCGCCCATGAGCATCATGCCTTCGATGGCGATGTTTACCACGCCGGACCGCTCGCAGAAGAGGCCGCTCATCGCGCCCAGGGTGAGCGGGGTCGCGAAGCGGATGGTGCTTACCAGTACCGAGGCGATCAGTACGTCAATAGGTACGCCGCAGATGTTCATGGCTCTTCACCGCCTGCCTCGTACCGGCCCGAACCGCGCTCTTTGGTGGTGGGAGTGTCGTCCCCGGTGGCGGGGTCGCTCTTCGGGTAGCTTTCAGCGATGGGTGTCTCTTCGGGGGCATCGGTCAGGGGCGCTTCGGCCGCCGAGGCACCGACCGTCGCGGCAAGGGCGGCGGGCGCTAGGGACATCGTGGTGCCAACAGGCTTTACCTTTATACGGTAGAGCCAGGTGATAATCACGTCCGCCGCCACGAAGAGCAGGATGAGGCCCTGCACCACCGAGATGATCGAGCTTGAGATCTGCGTGTTGAACTGCATCTGGGTAGCGCCCGACTTGAGGCCGCCGAACAATATGGCCGCCGCCACCACGCCAAACGGGTTGGTGCGGCCCAGCAAGGCCACCGCTATACTGTCGAAGCCGTACCCGGCCCCGAAGCCCAACTCGTGGCGTCGCGTGACGCCCGTGACCTCGAACGCGCCCGCCGCGCCCGCCAGCATGCCCGCGAGGCCCATCGCCAGTATGATGCTACGGGGTACGCTCATACCGGCGTAGCGCGCGGCGTGGGGGTTAGCGCCCACGGTCTTGATCTCAAAGCCCCAGGTGGTGCGTCTCAAGAACCAGTAGACGAGGGCCGCCGCCAGCACGGCGATAGGCACCCCCAGGTGCATCTGCCAGTCGCTGCCCGCGAATAGCTGGGGTAGCTGGGCTTCCGAGGTGATAAGCGGAGTGCGGGCCTGCACGTTGCCGGGGGTGCGGTCCTTCATCGGTCCGCCCAGCAGGTACGCCACTATGCCCAGGGCGATATAGTTGAGCATGATGGTGATGATCACCTCATGCGCCCCGGTGTATGCCTTCAGCACGCCCGGTATCGCGCCCCAGAGTAGCCCGGCGAGGAGTCCCGCGCCCAGGGCCAGTACCAGGTGGATGGGGAAGGGCACGCCCTGTATAGCGTACCCGACGAAGGCGGTGGTGACGGCCCCGGCGGCCAGTTGCCCTTCGGCCCCGATGTTGAACAGGCCGCACTTGAAGGCCAGCGCCACCGAGAGGCCCGCGAAGATGTAGGGAGTGGCGGTTACGAGCGTGGAGGCGATGTTGCGAGGCGTGCCCACCGCTCCCTGCCACAGCCCGGCGAAGGCTCCCTCTGAGCCTATCACCTTTTGCAGGTCGCCCGTAGTCAGCCAGATGACGATGCCGCTGATGACCAGGGCCGTAAAGATCGCCAGGATGGGCACGAGAAAGGCACGGCCGGACTGCGCCCACAGCGAGGCTAGAAAGGAGGTCCGTGGAGGTTGGGCGTTCCCGCCCCCATCTCCACCACTCCCGCTCCCACTACCACTTCCGCCTGCCGTTCGATCTACGTTGCTCGAAATAGCACTCAAATTGCTCTCCCAGCGATAAAACAAGGGGCGGTGTCACCTGCATTATACAAGTTACACCGCCCCGAGGGAATTTGGTAATTGGGATTTCGGATTTAGTAGGAGTTCTTCTAAATCCGAAATCCCAATTCCCAATTCCCAATTCCGTCTACTGGCAGGGGTTGGGAGCGCCCTTTGCCGGGGGGACGCAGGTCTTGAGGGAGCCATCCTTGAGGGCGGCGTCCACTTCCTGGAGCTTGGTGCTTACCTCGGCGGGTACGCGGTCGGCCCAGTCGTGGAAGGGGGCGAGGCCCACTTGACCCACCTGGTTGCCGCCCTTGAAGGTGCCGTGCTGCGCCATACTGATCAGGTCGAACACGCCGTTACCAAGCAGCTTCATGGCGCTCGACACCAGCGCGCTCTTATATTCCTCGCCGATTGTCTCGTACTGGTCAACGTCCACGCCGATAGCGGCGATATTGCGCTCCTTGGCGGCGAAGATAGCGCCGTTGCCGGTGAGACCGCCGGCGCCGAACACCACGTCCGCGCCCCTGTCGATCATGGAGAGAGCGGTGGTCTTGCCCCACTCAGGATCAACGAAGGTCTTGGTGATGTCAACGTCGCTGTGGTAGGTGGCCTGCACGGTGATGTCGGGCTTGACCGACATAGCGCCCGCGCGGTAGCCCTCACCGAACTTCCACACCGGGGGCACGTCGTCGGTACCTAGCACCGCGCCGATGTTGTTGCTCTTGCTGATGGAGGCGGCCAGCACGCCCGCCAGGTAACCTGCTTTGTCCTCGTCAAAGATGAGGCCCGCGAGGTTGGGGAGTTCCTCGCCCTGGAACTGGTCCACACCGATGAACAGGACCTCGGGGTTGGCCGTGGCAGCCTTCGTGGTGGCCTCGCCCAGGGCGAAACCGACCGTCACGATTACATCGTAGTCCTGGTCGATGAACTGCTGGATGTTCTTGTCATAGTCCTTGGGGTCGGCGGTCTCGATGTAGTTGGTCTCCACGCCCAGGTCGGTACCGGCGCGCTCGACGCCTTCCCAGGAGCCCTGGTTGAAGCTCTTGTCGTTCAGACGGCCCACGTCCGTGACAAGTCCGACCTTGAGGGTGCCGCCTTCGGTGCCTTCCGTAGCGCCCGCTGCGGGGGTTTCACCGGACATGGCTTCCGTGGCGGTAGGCTCCTCCATAGCGGTGGTAGCGGTGGGTGCTTCCATTGCCGTGGTGGCGGTAGCCTGCTCGACCATCGTGGTGTTGGTGGCAGCCGGGCTGGTGGGTTGCGCGGCAGGTCCGCCGCAAGCTGCCAGGATAGGCACTGCCAGCATAAACGCGACCAGCGCTTTACCGGCGCGGCCAAACAATCGCCTGCTCATAAGAAAACTCTCCTCCTACTAATGCTAAAGGATCTTTGCCGTGGCGCGACTGTATTATAGCACGCGCGGGTGGGGAGTCAAGGGGGACGATGGACGATGGACGATGGACGATGGACGATGGTAGGAGACGGAAACGCAAAGACGCAAAGTACGCAAAGTACGCGCAAAGATTAGAAGGGTCGTTGGGAAGAGTGCTGATAGCTACTCAGTCCTCATCACTCATCACTCATCACTCATCACTCATCACTCATCACTCCTATCGTCCATCGTCCATCGTCCATCGCGGGGCAAAAGAAAAGAGGCCTCTTTCGAGGCCTCGAACCAGGAGGAGCAGGATTTAGCAACTCTTTACACTTCTTCTGCCTTTATAATACCGAAACGGCCGGAATGTGCCTATGGCCCAAAGGTACTTTTTCGGCCCTGCTTGAGTACTAATCCAGGTACTATGCCATCTGGTACCTTTTGGCTACTACTTTTGCTGGTGAGGTGGCAGGAGCCTGACAACGCATTAGCCGCCCGCTCTCACCTCTTGAGAGTCTTCTGTGCTCTGGGCGTGTTCCGACGTGCCGTTGTTGCTTTGCACGTTGGTCACGATTGTCTCAAGGGCCTGAAGGACCTGGGGGTCGTAGATGCCGTACTTGCGGCGCAGGTATGCCTTGATGTCGGGGAGGTTTGAGTTGTCAGAAGCGACGTCGAGGAAGCCCGCAGCCTGCAAAAGATCGTCGAGGGTTGCCCCAAGGGCTGAGGCCAGGGCGCGCAGTTTGTCTCGCGAAGGGAGGGCGATATCGCCCATTTCAAGTCTTGAGATGTACGATCTGCTGAGTCCGCTGGACCTGCTGAGGTCTTGTTGAGTGAAATTTGCTACCTGGCGAAGTTCCTTGATTCGCCTGGCGAGTGAAGCGTATTTTCCCATAGTGTCTACTATAACCTATAGCGAGGGCGGGCAGCAAGTTGCATCAGGCAGGTGACCAAGCAGTTGTTCACCGTTGGTCACCTGCCGAGACCTCTCACAAGCCTGGAACGCGCCACCCGTGGCCCGGCTTATGATATAATTCGAGGGGCGGTGAGGAGCCGCCTACGGTCCGGACAACGTGGTCCGGCACCGTTCTCACCCAATAGGAGACTACGACATGAACAACGATAAGCCGCTGCTTTGTTACTTCGAAGGTAAGGTAATGCCTCTCAGCGAGGCGAAAATCGGCATCCAGACGCATGCTTTCAGCTACGGCACGGGCTGTTTTGAGGGCATTCGCGCCTACTTCAATGAAGACCACGGCCAGCTTTACATATTCCGAGGGCTGGAACATTACCAGCGGCTGAACGACTCCGCCTGCATCCTGTTTATGGACCTGCCCGATAGCCCACAGGCCCTGGTCGAGAAAACGGCCGAGCTGCTCAGGGACAGCGGCCTCTACACCGACGCCTACATCCGGCCCATGATGTACAAGGCCGACGAAATAATTGGCGTGCGGCTGCACAACCTGCGCAGTGAGCTTTACATAACCGTACAACCGTTCGGCAACTACATCGACATCGACCGCGCTCTCAATGTGTCTACTTCGACCTGGCGGCGTATTGACGACAACATGATTCCGGCTCGCGGTAAGATCACGGGCGCGTACGTCAACTCGGCGTTCGCCAAGAGCGAGGCCCAACTGAACGGCTACGACGAGGCTATCATGCTCGACCACGACGGGCACGTCTCGGAAGGCTCGGCGGAGAACCTGTTCATGCGGCGCGGCGACACTGTGTACACCCCGCCCGTCACCGGCAACATCCTGGAAGGTATCACGCGCAACACCGTGATGACCCTCTTGCGCGAGGAGTTAGGGTACACGGTCGTGGAGCGAGAGATCGACCGCACCGAGCTTTACGTGTGCGACGAACTGATCCTGTGCGGTACCGGCGCTCAAATCGCCCCGGTCGGCTCCATTGACCACCGCGAGATAGGCGACGGTGGGGTGGGTGAGCTAGGCCGGGCGTTGCAGGACCTCTACTTCGAGGTCGTACGTAACAACATTCCCAAGTACTCCCACTGGTGCATGCCCGTGCATACCGAGGTACGCCAGCGCAACAAGCAGGCGCAACTTGCGGTTGCTGGGTGACGAGTGACGAGTAACACGTAACGCGTAATGCGTAAAGCGGCTCAAGGGAACAAAGCCCCTGGAGCCGCTTTACTGCATAATACCTCTTGCTCGGCACTCGGCACTCGGTACTCGGCACTTCCTTTTACGTGTTACGCGTTACGTGTTATATTTGTCCCGTATGAACACGTGGCGCGCGCAGCCTGTACCGGCACGCCTTCTCCTGGTTGTGCTGTCGCAACTTCCTCTTGTGCTTGCGGTCTGGCTGTGGTTCAGGTTGAGTGAGCGGGTCTCGCTGGTCGAGTATGACGGCGGGGTATTCCTGCTGGGCCTGACTTTCTCTCTGTCGCTTTTCCTCTACGGGATGCTGTGCTACCTCGTGTACTGCGCGTTCAGCATCTCTTACAGCCTGGACCGCGACTTCCTCACCATGCGTTGTGGGCCACCCTTCGTGCGGGTGCCGCTCGCTGCTATTCAGGCTGTGCATGGGGCGGGGGAAGCGCCCGGCGGTGCCGTGACGGTGCGCTGGAAGGGCGCGGCGGGCATGGTGCCTGGGTACGTCGTAGGGGAGGGGCGTAGCGCGCAGTTCGGGCGCGTGCTTTCGATGGCTACGGTGCCCGCTTCACGTCAGGTGTGGGTGGTCACGCGAGGCATGGCGTATGGACTCTCACCGGAGTACCCCGACCGCTTCGTGCAACTGCTGGCCGCCCGCCTGGAAGACGAGGACGATCTTCCCGCTCCCGCTCCCGCTCCCGGTTCCGCGTCGCGTATGCGGCATTCCAGGGTGCTGGACTTGGGGTTCGGGCTTTGGGCGGACAGGGTGGTGCGCGCGCTGTTCCTGGCTGGGCTAGCGCTCAATGTGCTGTTGTGGGGATACCTGAGCCTCGTCTACGCGGACCTGCCCAGCCAGGTGGCGATGCACTGGAACGCACAGGCCCAGGTGGACAGGATTGGCGACCCGGTGGAGCTGCTGGACCTGCCCCTGTTCGCGCTAGGTGTGTGGCTGTTCAACAGCATTGCGGCCCGCGTGGTACTCAGGCGGGAGCGCGCGGCGACTATATTTCTGCTGGCGGGAGGGGTGGCGGCGCAGGTGTTTTTCTTCGCGGGGGCGCTGTCGATCGTGCTGAAGAACTAGGGGAGAGCGCAGAAGGATTAAAGATTAGATAAAAGCGCCGCAGAATGGTCTGCGGCTGTGCGTTAGTTCAAGGCTTTAGCAGCCTGGTGAAGCCTGCCTGCTCAAAGTGATGGTCTGTTGTTAAGGCCTCTTGGATGCCCCGCTGTCGCATCACTACAAAGCTAGAACAATCGACCAAACTCCAATCTTTGTCGGGACGTTTTGACAGCAATTCCCAGGCCTGCTCATCAAGTGCTTTATCAATGTGTACGATTTCAACAACTGACGATATCCTGAGATCTTATAACAGAGCAATAATCGTGGTTCTTCGCATGTGGAAGGGACTGGTTAGAAGAGCTACCAACTCGGCCATAACATAGTTCGTTGTGATCAGCGTTCGGCCTTGTTGTTGAGTTTGCCGGTAGATACGGACAGCAGAAGCATGCTGATCTTGCGAAGTATATAGTAGGTTGCCCCACCCGGCTGTATCAACGAAAATCTCAGGCATCTAGGGTGCTTGGTGGGCCTCACCCTCATGGGTATCCATCAGGGAGGCACCAATATACTCATCATGCCTATCAGCCCAGTCTGGCATTCCGCCGGTGAAGGCACCAATGTATTTGTCTAAGGGGTCAACTGCTATCTGTTGACCGCCCTTGGTCAGCCATTCGATAGCAAGCTCCTCAAGCGGCTGCTGAGTCTGTTCAGCCGTTTGTGCCAGCAAATTGTATATGTCGTCGGGTATTTCTAGGGACAATGTATGGACCATGGGTCGTGCTCCTATCTCTTCCTCATAGTATAGCACGTTCAACTCACTATTCCCCGAACAGGTCCTCCAAACTAGCCTTCTTCTGCTCGCTCTTGACGATGTTCTCACCTATCGTCCGCGCCTGCCCTGCCGTAGTGGACGGTCCTGCGGTCGTGAGGCTCTTGTAGAAGTCGGCGTCGAAGGAGCGCACGCGCAGCACCACCTCCATCGGCACGGCGTGGCCCATGACCATGACCTCCTGCTTGCTGTCTAGGGTAGCTAGGAGCGCCTTTAGCTGCCCGCCGCCCCGGATGCCCATGAACACCGCGTCTATGTCCTTGTCGTCGTTGAGCAGGGCGGTCACGCGGGTGCCTATCTGCGACATCACTTCGTCGTCTATGCCGGAGGGGCGCTGGTCTATCACCATGAGGGTGACCAGGTACTTGCGCATCTCGCGGGCTATCGTGCCGAAGATGGTGGTGCTGTCGCGGCCCAGGAACTTGTGGGCCTCCTCTATGGTGATCATCAGGGGGCGTGGGGCCTCCGTGCCTTCGCGGTCCTGCTCGTGCCGCTCCGACCACCTGACCCACTCGTCGTGGATGCGCTTGGTGAGGATGTTGGACACCAGCATGTAGGCCAGCGTGCTGCGGAACTTGCCGAACATGAGGATTACGTGCCTGCCCGCCCGCAAGTCGTTGATGAGGCCGTCGATGCCTGTGCCCACGGCCTGCTTGGAGTTGACCACGAAGGAGAAGTCCGCGATGTTCTCCAGGCGGCGCTTGAGGGCTTCCACCGAGCCGCTGTTGGCCCCGGTCTCGTTGCAGTATTCCTCCAATTCGCCCGGCCCCATGCTCACCAGGCGCTCTATCCAGTTGCGGCCCATCTTGCGGTAGGCCTGGCGGGCGGTGATGAGCATGGCCGAACCCTCGCTCATTTTCAGCTCGCTGCCTAGCGCCTCTATGTCGTCAATCGTGATGTCGCTCAGGGCGATGCGGATTACGCCGTCGGCCCCGCCTCGCTTGCGGCTGTCTTCCTCGTCCATCGTGTAGAGGGCAACGCGGCTCTTGCCGAACAGGTCGCGCAGGCCCTTGGCGTACTTGCCGGTGCCCCTCGGCTCTAGCTCCTTCTCGGTGGCGTACTCGGAATGCATGTCGAAGATGAGGTTCACCGCCGCCTCCGACTTGATGAGGCCGCACAGTAGGAGGCGGGCCAGCATGCTCTTGCCAGTGCCCGACCGCCCGAAGATGCCGTTGGAGCGCTCCACGAACTTGCGCAGATCGATGCAGATGGGGGCTTCCGCCGCCAGGCTCTCGTCAAGCTCGCGTGGGGAGCCGACTATGAAGTGGTGCTTGTCCTCGGTGCCGAAAACGGTCTGGTAGTCCTGCTGCCCGGCGGTGTACGACTGGCTGAAGGGGCCCGGGATGGTGCGGGCGGGGCGTACGCTGCCCTCCACCATCTCCAGGGCCAGGCGAACGTTGCACTCGGCGTAGGTGGTGGAGCGGGATAGGGTGTCGCGAATGAGGGGGGAAGAGGAGTCGGGCGGGTCCATGCCCACGGCCGGGTCAGTGGTCGCCAGCCGGAAAGCGCCTATCGTGCCGAAGAAGCGCAGGTGCTGCCCCTCCACCACCACGAACTGCCCCTGCCGCAGAAGCTCCACCGGCTGCTCGCGGCGCAGATGGATGGTCACGCCACGCTCAGTGTCGGCTGCTGTCACCTGTCCCAGGAGGGCGCGTTCGGCAGTGTTATGCCCGTTGCGCTCCGTTTCGATGCGGGACATGAGTTGGGATACCAGGCTGTTGTCTTTGCCGTTGCCGTTCATGCTGTGCGTCCTCTCGTCGTTTCTAATGCCGTTCTTTTGAAATAACCGTAGGGGCTGTGAGAATGTGAGAGATCAGGACCAAGGGTGCCTCTGTCATCCTGAGCGTAGCGAAGGATCTCACATATCTGACTTGTGCATGCATTGAACCCGCAGCAGCACTTTGCCTGTAGTTCGGCAGCATCCCTTTTCACCTTCTTGAGATCCTTCGCTACGCTCAGGATGACAAGGGGAGGTTTTGGCTGCTGTGGTTGTTACATGGTTCAGTTTTGATACAGCCTTGATCGTTACAGCCGGACCCGGCCCACTGCGCTAGATACTTCCCCGGCGACTTCCTGCCGCTCCGCCGTGAGCGAGTCTAGCGTCTTGAGGATGGCTAGCAGGCGGTCGTACTGGCCCTTCAACTGGCGGCCCAGGTACTCTGCTGTGCGGGAGAGCCACGCCCGGTCGCCGCCCCTGGCCTTGTAGCCGCGCATAACGAGGTGGATCAACACCTGGTCGATGTTGGAGACTTCGGTGGAGAAGAGGAGCAGGCGCAGGTAGTCGGGCTGCTCGGTGAAGCGCACCATTTCGGCGTCGGTGGCGAGCCAGCACTTGTAATGCACCCTGGGCGGGCACTCCGGGAAGGTGTAGACCGGCTCGTGCTCGCCCGGCGTGCCAATTCGAGACTCGTCATAGCAGCCCACCACCAACCCAGAGAACTGCGACCGGAGGGTGCGCTGCAAATCGGGGTACATCTCGTAGACGCTGCTATCGTCACCGTCGAGGCTGCCCCTGGCCGAGATAGGCCCCAGTCCCTCCGTACGCGCCGAGCACACCACCCCGATGACGTTCTGCGCCACGACCAGCGCACCCAGAGGCGGCGTGCTGTTCAACTCGTAGCTCTCCACGGTGAAACTGCTATACGAGGTGGCTATAACCTCGCCCAACTGCTTCCTGTTTTCCATACGTCGTTCCCTTCAGTAACATTCTAGGAGACGAAACCGCCAAGACGTCAAGAGCGCGCCAAGATAATCAAGGTTTCTTCGGCCAATCCAAAATCCAAAACCTAAAATCTAAAATCGTCAGATTGCTTGTCCTATCTTCTGCTTGCCGAATGCCTTCTCGGTGGTGCTGCGTAGCATCCCGGCGCGTTCCAGGAGGAAGTAGTAGCTTTCGCGGTCGGTGTTATGCAGGACGGCGTACTGGTGGGCCAGCGTTAGGGCGTTGGGGTAGCCCTGGCCGAGGCGGCACTGGTGCAGGATGTACTCTATGGTCCTGTCGAGTCGCTTCTCCTCCCAGACCCAGGCGGGGAACTCCAGGCGCACTACCTCGTACTGCGTGCCCAGGTAGGCGAAGAGCATGTCCTTGGCTATGGGGGCGTTTTCACCTACAAGGTGAGAAAACATCGGCTCCCAGATGGGGGAACGCTCGCCCTCGTTGAGCAGGCGCACGAACAGGTCGGCGTCGTTGATGCTCCAGAGGGGCTGGCAGGAGCACTCTTTGTCGGGGCGGGTCTCGTGGGGCGTGGGTAGCTCGCAGGCCAGCATGCGGATGCCGCGCATCACCATCTGGCTCTCCGGCCTGCTGATGTAGCCCACCACCGGCACCCTTATCTGCCGGAACGCCTGCATCACCCGGAAGTAGTCGCGCATTATGCCGGCCACTTCGCCGTCCTTGGAGAGCACGTTCACAAGCTGCATGAGCGAGCCGTCCACCAGGGCCACGTCGGCGCGGTACTGCCTGGCCCACTCGAATAGCTCCTCAAGCTCCCGTAATGCGCACTTGGCCGCCAGCGCCTTGCTCGACATCATTTCTTCGTCCTGCAAGGGCACTTCGGGGTAGTGGTTGGGCACGTTGTCTATCTCGGCGGCCCGGCGCTGCCCGTAGCGCACCATGACCCTGCCGACGTTCACCAGGTGGCAGTAGGCTCCACGGTGCTTGTCGGGCGCGATGAACGAGGAGTCGGTGGCTACCACGCAATAGTCGGGGTATGCCGAGGCATGGGTGGCGGGCGCGTGCAGGGGAGTAAGCGGGGAGCCGACCCAGCGGCGGGCGGTGGCGTCCTGCACGCGCTGCTCCCACTCGGTCTCACCGGCGGCCCTGTAGAGGCGCAGGGCGTACTCCATAGCGGTCTCGCGCACGGCAGCGTCGGCCTGCGCGCCACCCCGGCTCTGCTCTATCTGCCGGGCTACTTCTGCTGCGTCAAAAGGCATCTCTTTTCACCACATCATCACTTAGCGAACATTTGCTCCAATCATACACCCCGCAAGGTACACCGCGCGGCGCATGGGGTGTAAGGTTTTCCACATCCGTGTAGTGGATGTAAGTGAGGTGGCAGTGGGGTGTGAGCACTCTGGGTGTTCACCGCAGAGACGCAGAGAGCGCGGAGATTACGCAGAGATATGGAAGGTGTTGAGGATACGCGGCAAACGCGGCCGATGGTGCTGCTTCTCAATGTGGTGCCCCTATTCCCCTGTCAT
The DNA here is from genome assembly GCA_036388595.1 of Chloroflexia bacterium. GTDB lineage: Bacteria > Chloroflexota > Chloroflexia > QHBQ01 > JADMIH01 > JADMIH01. The sequence continues at coordinate 16,673 of DASVRN010000259.1, read as the reverse complement.
CCTGAGAGGGTGTCTAATAAAGGCAGAGAGTAGATTTAGGCACAAAGACAAGGCCATACAGGCTGTAAGGAGCACAGGGGAGAGCACTCATGGTGTCTATGGACCCTACTTGAGAGCTTCCCTTATCCATCATGCACTTGTCCTTCCCTCTTCCTTTCCAACCTCTACCCCTTTATTAGACACCCTCTGAGCGCAGCGAAGGATCAGTTGCCCATTCTCGACCCTTCCTTGTGGCGTACAGAGCCCCTCCCTTGTCATTTCGAACGAAGTGAGAAATCTCGTCCCCCAGCAACCAAGTTCCACCTTTCCTACAGCCAAAGAGTCCCAGGAGAACATGGTTACAGTGGGGTTAAGGACGAGATTTCTCACTTCGTTCGAAATGACAAGGGCCGCCTGATGTGCAGTCAAAGCGGCTATCAAGAGCACTCTACTGATCCTTCGCTGCGCTCAGGATGACAGGGTGAGGCTTGTTTCTATGAGTCCGGCATAGCGGCTATACGACAGTACGCATCCCGCTTTGCCTGGTGGGTTCGCGTTATACTGTAGCCATCCTGAATGTGAGGCTCGAACATGCTCTACCTGGTGGCGACACCCATCGGCAACCTGCAAGACATTACCCTGCGCGCCCTCGACACGCTGCGCACCGTTGACGTGGTCGCCAGCGAGGATACCCGGAAGACGGGGCTGCTGCTCAAGCACTTCGGCATACAGAAGCCGCAGGTGGCCTTCCACGAGCACAACGAGGCGCGGGCCGGGGCGCAGATAGTGAGTCTGTTGCAGGAGGGCAAGTCGGTGGCGGTGGTCACCAACGCGGGCACGCCGGGCGTTTCCGATCCAGGTTTCACGCTGGTCAGGCGAGCAGTTGAGGCCGGTTTAGAGGTGACTATGCTGCCAGGGGCCGCCGCGTTCGTCATGGCTGTGGTGCTGTCGGGGCTGCCGGTGCATAGCTTCACCTTCCGGGGCTTCCCGCCGCGCAAGCCCGGCCCGCGCCGCCGCTTCTTCGGCATCGACCGCGACTCGCCCCACACCCTCATCTTCTACGAAAGCCCCTTCCGCATAGAAGCTTTCCTGCGCGACGCCCTGGAAGTCTACGGTGACCGGCCGGCCGCCCTGGCCCGCGAACTGACCAAGCTGCACGAGACGGTGGACCGGGGAACAATATCATCCCTAATGCAGGGTATAGCATCCGGCAAGGCGCGGGGCGAGTACGTGGTAGTGATTGCCGGTTTAGAGCGTGGGGCAGGGCGGGATGCGGCTGAGATTGATGAGGAAGCCGAGGAGGGCGAAGACATAGAACCGGACGAAGATGAGGTGCTATCTTCTACAGGCGAGGAGTGAGTTCACACCAAGCGCATGGCTTGCCCTGGTGGCTAGCTTCTCATGTCGAGCGGACAGGACCAAGCCCCTTTCTGTCATCCTGAGCGTAGCGAAGGATCTCAGATGCCGCACTCGCCCCTACCTTGAACCTTCAGCACCATAGTTACTGACGTTCAACAACACTCCTACTCACCTTCTTGAGATCCTTCGCTGCGCTCAGGATGACAAGGGGAATATGGTCTCGCGATTGAGGGCTATGGTGGGAACAGCGTCACGCCGTAAGCTAGGTGGATATGATGAAGCGGCCCGGCTAACTTATCGCTCTACGACCTTGATGCCGTCTGAGCTAGCCACTATCACCCGGCGGGCGATGCGCGTGAACAAGCCGTGGTCCACCACGCCGGTGATGCTCTTGATCTGCTCGCCCAGGGATGCGGGGTTGGGGATGCCCTGGAAGCGGCAGTCGATGAGGTAGTTGCCGGAGTCGGTGATGTATGGCTCGCCGTCCTGGCGGGTGCGGCGTTCGGTGGTGCAGCCGAGGGCGTGCAGGGTGGAGCAGGTGCGGCTCCAGGCAAAGGGCACCACTTCCACTGGCAGCGGGGTGTGGTCGCCAAGCTGAGGCACCACCTTGCTTTCGTCCACGATCAGAACTACCTCGGCGGTTGCGATTGCCACAAGCTTCTCCCGCAGCAACGCCCCACCCAGTCCCTTGATGACGTTGAGCGTGGCGAGGTCCACTTCGTCAGCCCCGTCAATGGTGAGGTCAATCCCCTCTACATCTTCGAGGGAAACGAGCGGTATCCCTAACTCTGTGGCAAGAGCAGCCGTCCTCTCCGAAGTCGGCACGCCCCTGATGCTCAGCCCCTCGCTCACGCGCCTGCCAATCTCGCGCAAAGCGAACGTCGCCGTAGACCCCGTCCCCAACCCCACGACCATCCCATCACGCACGTACTCCACCGCGCGCAAGGCCGCTTCGTGCTTCAACTGCTGAACGTCAGGCATGATTTGGGAATTGGGAATGCGGATTTCGGATTTAGCTGGAACCGGAGCAAATCCGCATTCCGCAATCCGAAATCCCAAATCTCTTCTAGCTTTTGGGCATTGTGATGATGCCTAGTTGGAGGGCCAGGGTGGTGGCTTGTAGCTTGGAGTGGACGCCCATCTTTTTGAGGACGTTCTGGATGTGGGTGCGCACGGTGTTGGGGCTGAGCACGAACGTCTCGCTTATCTCCTCGTTGCTCGCGCCCCTGGCTAGCTGCTCCAAAATCTGGATTTCGCGGGCTGAGAGCTTTTCGCGCAGCATGTCGGCCTGTTGCTCGCGCTGTTGCTGTTTGTGGAAGTGGGAGAGGATGCGGGGGATCATGAACGCGGGCACCACCGGCTCGCCTTCCGAGGCGGTGCGCACCGCCTGCTCAACCTCGCCCAGCGCCTGCTGCTTGGTAATGTAGCCCGCCGCGCCCGCAGCTATTGCCTCGGCCATGATGGCTTCGTCGGTGTCGGCCGTGAGCACAACCACGGTGGTGTTTTCGCCCGCCGCCCTGAGGTGCTGGATCACTTCCAGGCCGGTCAGGCCGGGCATGTGGTAGTCCACCAGCAGCACGTCGGGCTTGGTCTCCAGCGCAAGCTTGAGGCCCTCGTCGCCCGTAAAGGCCATGCCTACGACTTCGATGCCTTCCTTGTTGCCGAGCACGTGGGCCAGCATCTCGGTGAACACCGGTTGGTCGTCCACCACGACCACGCGAATGGGGCCTTCCCTCGACGGCTTATCGTCCGCGCCGTCCGGGCTGCCCTCTACAACTGCTTCTTCCCAACCTGTTGGTCTGCTCATGCGGTAGTTTCCTTATTTAGGCTTTGGTGGTGGCAACTTCCCCGGCGCCGAGTACTTCTTGCGTAGCCGGGTCCTTGTCAACAACGATGATGGTGTGGGTGCCGGTATCGCTATTCGTGATCCTCACGTTCTTCCTGCCGTTGCCCGCACCGTTGCCGTTCGACACGTGGCTGTCGTCGCCGTTGTTTCTTTGCGCGCCGTTGCTCTCGACCGTGTAGGCCCTGCCGTTCTTCCTCGGCTCGGTCTCCGCCGCGACAGCCACCGCCACCTGGATCTCTTCTACTTCCGGCTCCACTTCTTCCTGGGTGGTATTGATGAGAGGCACCGTTACCTGGGCGATAGTGCCCTTGCCCGGCGCGGGTTCAAGCGTGAGCGTGCCGCCGTGCGCCTGCACTATGTGGTGGGCTATATAGAGGCCGAGGCCGCTGCCAGGTATAGCCATCGTCTCCTTGCGCTGGATACGCATGAAGCGGTCGAACAGCTTGGGCACGTCCTGCGGGTCTATGCCGATGCCGTGGTCGCGCACGTACACGATGGCGGTGTCGTCGGCGGTGTTGGCGCGCAGGCGCACTTCGATAGGCCCGCCCTGCGGCGAGTACTTGATGGCGTTGGAGATGAGGTTGTTCAGCACCTGCTTTAGGCGGGTCGGGTCGGCGCGCACGGGCAGGTTGTCCGGCCCCTTTACCGTGACCGTGTGCCTGCGGGTGGTAAGCTGCTGGTCCTTCACCACCGAATCGGTCAGCTTGCGCAGGTCGGTCTCCACGAAGCGGTGCGTGAGGCCCACCGACTCCAGCAGCGAGATCGCCATGATGTCGTCCACCAGCGTGAGCAGGTGTTGCGCTTCTCCCTGTATGGCGGTGAGGAACTCGGTGCGCTGGCCGTCGTTGAGGCTGTTGTTGTGCTCCTTGAGCGCGCCCGCGTAGTTGTAGACGTAGGATACGGGGGTCTTCAGCTCGTGCGAAATCATGCTGGTGAACTCGGCCTTGAGCCGGTCGATCTCCTCGATACGCTTGCGGGCCTCCGACTCGACCGCCAGGGCTTCCCGCAGCTCGGCGTTAACGTGTTCCAGGTCGTGCCGCGTCCGGGCCAGCTTTTCGGCCTCTTCGCGGGCGTTAGCCAGCAGGTCGGCGTTCTCGGCGCCGGTATGCGCCAGCCTCTGCCGCATCGTTTCGAGCACGCCCGCAAGCTCGCCTATCTCGTCCCTGGAGCGCACGGCCACGGCAGTATGTAAGTCGCCGGAGGATATGCCCTGGATGTTGCGCATGAGCCGCCTGAGGGGGCCGGTGAAGCTCTCGGTGAGCAGCATGGCCCCTATAAGCGCGCCCAGGCCACCCAATAGCGATAGCAACAGCACCTGCGTGGACACCTCTTCCACGCGCATGTCAAGCGCCAGGCTGGCTTCGTTGACCTCGCTGGTCTTCCTGACGATAAAGCCCTCCATGGCGTTTACCAGGTTAATGCGCGCGGTCTCGCTTTCCAGCTGCTGCTTCAGGTTCAAGGCCTGATTCGCTAACACGGAGGTGGTGTTGGTGCTCGAGTAAGTGCCCGTGATGTCCACGCCGCTGGTGCTGCTGATAGCCAGGGTGTTGCTGAGCGGAGGGCTGGGGAAGGTCATTACTTGCTTGGCGATGTCGTCGTAGCGTTCGAGGGCGACCTTGACGTTTTGCATCGTCTCCTGGTCCTGCGGCTTCACGAGTAGAGGCTCGATGGCTTGCAGGGCGTCGGTCTGCTCCTTGCGCGCGTCCATGAACTCGTATTGCAGCGACAGGTCGGGGATGACCTCGAAGGTACGCACGGCGACAATCTGCCTCTGCACACCGGAGCGAAGGCTGTTGAGGAGGAGCAGGATGCGCTGGTCGTTCTTCATCAGGTCGGCGTAACGAGTGTTTATGTCGCCGAGATTGCTCAGGAAGAAGCCGATGAGGACGACGGCCGAGCCGATGAACGCCAGGTATCCGAGGAGTATCTTATGGCGTATACGCATAACTTATGTGCGGTCCTGGGGCTGCGCGTACGGTACAAGCTACCTTCTCAGCCCACAATTAATAGCCCGCAATCATTCACCACGAGTGTACCTAGAGGTTAAGGTAACCCTGGCAAGTATAGCAACCGTCATGGGGGGTGTCAAGACATTGAGCATAGTCCATGTTGGCTACGCATGTTGAGGTAGCTGCTGGATGAGCCCTTTGGCGTCTCACGAGAAGGATTGTTACAGTCTAGCGGGTGTTCTCGGCGCGGCGTTTCAGGCCCGCTACAAATTGCTCGAAGGAGGAAGTCATGTCGGGGATGGAGCGGCCAATTAGCCCAAGGAGAGGCCCGCTAAATACCTCCCGGATGGTGAATTCGACCGAGCCGTTACCCTGTGGCGTCAGCGTGAAGGTGCGCACGCCCTTGAACAGGCCCAGGGGCATGCCGCCGCTCCACACCATCTTGCGACCGGGTACGAACTCTGTGACTTTAGCGGGGAACGCCCGGTTCGGGTTCTGCTTGGTGTAGGCCGTAACCTTTTCGCCCCGCGCGATTCGCCCCTCGATCCTATCCACCCCCGGTTCCCATTCGGGGTAGGCTGCGGCGTTGGTGAGAATGGCCCAGATGGTTTCGGGGGTTGCCTGTATAGTGCCACTCGCGCTGTATGCCTTCATTCCTATCCCCTCCTGTCATGTATCGCAGGCCGCCAGATAAGCGGGTAGTACCGCCTCCCACGCTGAGTCGTAGCGGGGGCTGTTGCGCGTCCATAGCTCACCTATCAACTCCGGACCGCGGTGTACGATCTCAACGCGCGTGCTGCCTGCCTCATGACCGGTGAAATGCACGTCTACTCGCGTGGGTTGTTCGGGGCCGCTGCCGAGATACCAGTGGTAGGCGAAGTGATGTGGAGGGTCCCAGGCGACAACCTGCCCCCAGTCGTGCTCCTCGCCGCCAGGGGTGCGTTCGTATATGCGGCCGCCTACATGGTCCTCGATGAAGACGGTGGTGCCGGGGTCTCCGCTGCGCGAATGCCCCTTGGGCCACCAGGCATCTATCCGTTCGGTCCAGGTACGAAAGGCCGCTTCCGGGCTGCAACGCACGACGACTGCCTTCCTTACCGCGGTGGACGAGCCAGGGGCGTTCATGGCTCCTCGTCTCCAGGGTCTTCCGCCACACGGAGGAAATTCGCCAGCGCCTCGTCCCAGAAGGCTTCAACGTAAGCGCGGGCGGCCTGGAACCCACCCGCCCGCAGCCGGAATATGTTGCGCGTGCCACTCGTTGTGTATTCCACCAGACCTGCGTTCTCCAGGACGCGCAGGTGCTTCGAGACTGCCGGGCGGCTGATAGGCAACCGCGCGGCAATATCGCCCACGGGCAGGGCTTCTTCTCGCAACAAGGCCAGGATGTCTCGCCGGGTCTGGTTGCCCAGTGCGTCCAGGGCCAGGTCTGCGCCACGATTATTGGTAACCATACGGTTACTGTAACATATCAGTTACCAAGCTGTCAAGGTCTCATGTGGCAGGTTGGACTCTCAAGTTGCAATAGTTATGTTCCCTTCCAACAACGTCCTGGATGTGGAAAACTCTTACAAGCGGCTATTGACTCCAGATGAGGCAACAGCTATACTCAAACCACTTCGAGACGGACGGTTCGCCGGAAGTTTCGAAGGAACAGAGACCCGGATGGTCCTCACGGATCGTACGGGTTTTCTGTTTAACCCCCCTCTTTTGCCGCAGTCCTCTCGCGGCTGCCTACTTCTCCTTTGCGTTTCTCTATGGCCGCTAGATTCAACGGCCATCCCCTGCTAATTCCCTTATCTGGCATGCACTTTGCACTCTCGAACTATGCCCGGACTTATATATTCCCCAGGAGGGCACGGGCAAAAGCACTGACATGAGAACCGAGAACAGGATTTCGAGAGGAGTTGCAAAGTGGCAAACATCAACAGCATCAACGAGCTTTTTCTACACGAGTTGGGTGACATCTACGACGCCGAGCACCAGTTCCTGAAGGGACAGGAAGAGATGCTCCAGGGCGCGAGCGACGGCACCCTGCGCCAGATGATCAGCAACCACATCGAGGAGACCCGCCAGCAAATCGCCAACATCGAGCAGGTGTACGCCGTCCTCGGGCAGAAGCCTGAGCGTATCATGTGCGACGGCGCAAAGGGTATCGTCAGCGAGGGCCAGAAGGGCCTGCGCGAGACGGAGGGTGCCAGCGGCGTGCGCGACGTAGCCATAGCGAACTCGGCCGCCCGCGTGGAGCACTACGAAATGTCGGCCTACCAGGGCCTCATCATAGGCGCGCAGCTCATGGGCCAGACGCAGATTGTCAGCCTGCTCCAGCAAAACTTGCAGCAGGAACAGCGCACCGCCCAGATGGTCGCGCAGAGCCTGCCCATACTGCTCGAAACGGCCATGAACGCCGAGGGCATATCGGCTGGCATCGGCCAGACGGCGCAGCAGCACACCAGTTATTAGTCGGTAACGCGTGACACGTAACGCGTAACTCGTTGGAAGGCATTGTGCCGATTACGCGTTACGCGTTACGTGTTACTCCTTTTGGGGGTAGACATAATGGCAAAACCATTGGACCAGCAGGTGGTCGTGCTTACCGGGGCCTCGTCGGGTATCGGCCGGGAGACGGCGTTGCGGCTGGCGAAGCGTGGGGCTAAGGTAGTCGTGGCGGCCCGTCGCGACGAGGCGTTGGACGACCTCGTTGAGGAGGTACGCGCGGCAGGCGGCGAGGCTACTTCGGTACCCACCGACGTGTCGGTCTACAGCGAGGTGCAGGCCCTGGCTAACGCGGCGGTGGAGACGTACGGGCGCATCGACACCTGGGTGAACAACGCCGGGGTGCTCATCGTGGGCGAGTTCGAGAATATCGAGCTTGAGGATGCCCGCACGCTGTTTGACATCAACTTCTGGGGCGAGGTGCATGGTGTGAAGGCTGTGCTGCCCATCATGCGCGAGCAGGGCGCGGGCACAATCATCAATGTCACCTCGGTGACGGCGCAGCGGCCCTTGCCTCTAATGTCGGTCTATTCGGCCTCTAAGGCTGCGTTGAACGGGTTTAGTCAAGCGGTGCGCTCGGAGCTTGAGGGCACCGGCATCGAGCTTTGCATACTGATGCCCGCGAGCATCGACACGCCCCTGTACCAGAACGCGCTCACCACGGAAGGCGTGATGCCCAAGCCCGCCCCGCCGATTTACCCGGCCTCTGAAGTGGCGCAAGCCATAGAGAAGACCGCCGAGTCGCCCAAGCGTGACGTTTACGCCGGGCCTGCCGGGGTTATGTTCAACCTGAACAACATCCTCGCCCCGGCACTGCTTGACAAGTTGCTGGGTGCGGTGCGGCGGCCCGCCATACTGAGCGACATCCCAGAAGCGGAGGGGCACCACAACCTGGACCAGCCTCTGCATGACACCCCCACTAGCGCGTCGGGTGGTTGGCGTACCCCTAAGTACCAGGCGGCTGACAAGTTGGCTCGTATCGGCCTCGGCGTGCTTGCTCTCGTGGTTGTTCGCAGGCTGACCAGCAGGCACAGATAATAGGTAACTGACGATCTAGTTATGTTCCCTTCCAACAGCCGCCTGGATGTGGAAAACTTTACACATTGAGGGATTGACTCCCCCGCGCAAGGCCCCTATACTAACGCTACTTCTGGTACGTCGGTTCGCCCGGCGGACTGGGAGACACAGAGACCCGGATGGTCCTCACGGATCGTACGGGTTTTCTGTTTAACCCCCTGGTTCCTCCTTCCTGCCCCGCAACTGTAATACTCCTGTAACCTCTTTTAGCCCCTGGTTATCTCGCACCCGTATACTGGACCATATGCAGCCTTTGCTTGCATTTTGCCGTCCTTTTACTCGGAAATGCGCCGTCGCATGCAACAAGCGGCAACAGGAGTGCTATAATGGGCCAACTTCACGCCAGCGAACAATTTCCCTGGGCGGGCCGGGTGGCCGCCTTGCACTCTGCCGCGTTGAAGTCGGGGTCGCACGAGGAGATGAGCTTGAGCTCCAGAGAGACGACCATCCTGGTGGTGGACGACGAGCCTAATATAGTCGAGGTCGTGAGTGCGTACCTGCAACGCGATCAGTTCACGGTCGTTACGGCCACCGACGGGGAAGCCGCGCTGCGCAAGTTCGAGGAGCACAACCCCGACCTGGTGGTGCTGGACGTGATGCTGCCCCGGCTGGATGGGCTTGAGGTGCTGCGGAGGATTCGGGCGAAAGGCAACACCCCCGTGATAATGCTGACCGCCAGGGGCGAGGAGAGCGACAAGCTGGTGGGCCTGGGTATCGGGGCCGACGATTACCTGACCAAGCCCTTTAGCCCCCGCGAACTGGTGGCCCGCATCAAGGCGGTGCTGCGTCGTGCCACCGTGGCTCCAGTCCCCGAGCCTGGGGCCGACACCGTGCTGCGCTTCTCCGGCCTCAAGATCAACCCGCGCACCCGCTCGGTGGAGACGGATAGAGGCTCGGCCGAGCTGACGGCCAAGGAATTCGACCTTCTCTTCTTCCTCGCCAGCCACTCCTCGGAAGTGTTCACCCGCACCCAGCTTCTCGACCAGGTGTGGGACTACTCGTACTACGGCGACACCTCGACCGTGACGGTGCACATCCGCCGCCTGCGCGAGAAGATAGAGCCGGACCCGATGCGCCCCCGCTATATCAAGACGGTATGGGGCGTCGGGTACAAGTTCGAGAAGTAGAAACCGTCTCACAAACAGGATGGTGGCGATGCGTACCCAAAGCTCCACCTTTGTCATTTCGAACGTAGTGAGAAATCTCGTCCTCTACCTGGATGTTTCTTCTTTCTCACGGCATTATTGAACTGAAAGAAAAGGGCTACCCTGTGCTGAAGGACGAGATTTCTCACTACGTTCGAAATGACAAGGGGCCGACTCTGCCGCCCACCTTCCGTGGTGCTATTTTGAGTTAGAGACTGTGTCTTAATGTGTTCTAGGTTTTTACGAAAATATCTCGCGGAGGGGTGTTGATGTATGACGCGATAGTGGTAGGCGCGCGGTGCGCAGGCTCACCCACGGCTATGCTGCTGGCGCGAAAGGGCTACCGGGTGCTGCTCGTGGATAGGGCCACCTTCCCCAGCGACTCCATGCGGAACCATTTCATCCGGCACGGCGGGGTGGCGCAGCTACAAAAGTGGGGCCTGCTCGACCGGGTGATTGCCTCCGGTTGCCCCCCGGTGCGCCAGGAGATAATCGACCTCGGGGATTTCCCCCTAGCTGCCAATGCCTCCGATATCTCGCCTGTAGAGGGTGTAGACGCGGAGTATGCACCAAGGCGATACGTGCTCGACAAGATCCTTGTGGACGCAGCCGCCGAGGCAGGCGCAGAGGTTCGCGAAGGCTTCTCAGTGTCTGAGGTTCTGCTGGAGGACGGTAGGGTTACCGGCATACGCGGCAAATCGAAAGGCGGCTCGCCTGTAGAGGAGAGGGCGCGCATCATAATCGGGGCGGATGGGCTGCATTCCGTGGTCGCGAAGGCTGTCGGCGCTCCCACGTACAACGAGCGGCCCGTGCTCACGTGTGGCTATTATAGCTACTGGAGTGGCCTCCCCGTCAGTGGCCTGGAAGTATGGTACAGGAGCGATCCTGCTTTCATCATTATCGTCTTTCCAACTAACTCCGACCTCACGTGCGTCGCTGTACAGGTGCCTGCAAGCCGGTTCTCGGAATTCCGGCTGGATGTCGAGCGGCACTTTATGGATGTAATCGACCAGGCACCGGACTTCTCTCAGCGGTTGCGGGCGGGTAGCCGGGACGAGCGTTTCTACGGGACGGGCGACTTGCCCAACTTCTTCCGCAAGCCATACGGCCCCGGCTGGGCGCTGGTGGGCGATGCGGGCTACCATAAAGACCCTATTTCGGCCCGTGGGGTGTCCGATGCTTTCCGCGATGCCGAGCTACTGGCCGACGCTGTTGACGCAGGTTTCTCCGGCCGCCTCCCGCTCGATGAAGCCCTGGCCGAGTACGAGCGGCAGCGGAACGAAGCCGCTAAGCCGGAGTACATAGAAACCTGCATCTCTGCTTCTTTCCGGCCGGTACCGGCTAATGTCTATGAGCGTCGCGCCGCCATGCGCGCCAGTATGGTTGGAGCAAATGCCTGACGCCTCCGCAATAGCTATCACGAATATCCAGTGTGGTAGTCCATCATGACTTCGCAATGAGCACACAGCTAGAACAACCGGCACGGCCTCGGCCCGCCTCCCCCTCCTACTGGATGAAGGTGGCGGGGTGGGCGCTGCTTGGGTTGGTGGTGGCCCTGGCTGGTACGCTGGCCTATGCCGTCATACAATACCAGTTGCCGGGCAAAGACCTCCAGGACCTGACGCGGTTCTTGCTCATCTCAGGTGGGGTCTCGGTGGTGCTGGGCGCGTTGAGCTTCAGGCTGGGGCTGGGCACGCGGCTGCCCTCGTTGCGCATAGCGATTGCGGCGGTCTACCTGGTGGGGGTGGTCGTGGTAGGGGTCAACGTGCTCTACACGGCCATGATGATGTTCGCCTCGCCGCACGACCTGGGCTTGCTGACCATATTGCTCTTCTTTTCCGCACTCATTTCGCTCTTCTTTGCCGTCCTACTTTCGCAGAGCATGGTGTCACGGTTGCGCGACCTGCTGGTGGTGGCGCGCCGCGTGGCTTCGGGCGACCTGGAGGTGCGCGCCCAGGATACGTCTCCCGACGAGATAGGCAGGCTAGCCACCGAACTCAACTCGATGGTGGCGCAACTGGACCATGCCACGTTGGAGCGCGAGCGGTTGGAGACCTCCCGGCGTACGCTTATCGCCTCGGTGTCCCACGACCTGCGCACGCCCCTCGCCAGCGTGCGGGCTATGGTGGAGGCGCTCAACGATGGGGTGGTGAGCGACCCTGAGACGGTGTCGCGCTACCTGCGCACGATACAGAACGAGACGCTGCACCTTACCACCCTCATTGACGACCTGTTCGAGCTTTCGCAGATAGACGCCGGGGCGCTGCAACTGCACGTCGAGCCTACATCGCTGTCGGACCTGCTATCCGACGCGCTGGAGAGTATGTCGGCGCAGGCGGAGCGCAAGCAGATACAGATACGGAGCCACGTCGAAGGCGACCTCCCCCGCGTGCCCCTGGACGCTCCACGCATGCAGCGCGTCCTGTACAACCTGATCCAGAACGCGATACGGCACACCCCCGCCGACGGCACTATCACCCTGACGCTGAGGGGCGCACCTGACCACGTTGAGCTTACGGTGGCCGACACCGGCGAGGGCATCCGGCATACTGACCTGCCTCACATCTTCGACAGGTTCTACCGTGGAGAGCTTGCCCGCACCCGCGATAGCAATTCGACATCGCCAGGCGTGGGGTTGGGGCTGGCTATTGCAAAAGGCATTGTGGAAGCGCACGGTGGAAGCATAGGGGCCACTTCGATGCCGGGCGCGGGGGCGGTGTTTACGGTGGTGCTGCCCGCCACTACGGGAGTGCTGGGTAGCCGGTAAACAGCGGCTTTGCATAACACCTTTCCTGCAAGCGGCAGTATGTGGATAACTCTCGCAGTGCCCCATTGACTCCCCCGTTTGGGGCTGATATACTCATGTCACTTCGAGGTTATCAGTTCGCTGGTAACAGCGGAGGAACAGAGACTCAGATGGTCCTCACGGATTGTCTGGGTTTTCTGTTTAACGGCCAACTCTTGGCCCCCTCCCCGTTGAACGTCCACTCCCGGTCCGCCCGGCTCCCTCCGTATGGCATAGCCTGCATGGTTCCCCTGGCAGAGTCGCCATGCATTGTAAGATTCTCGTCTTTCAGTACCCGGTCTCCCTTTGTCATTCCGAACGCAGTGAGGAATCAGGTGGACGTCGTACTCTGTTGCAATGCAGAAAAGAGACGGCAAATCGTGCCTGGTCCTACAATTCCCCTTCTACTCTACCCACCTGATTCCGAACGCAGTGAGGAATGACAAAGGGAGCGATTTTCCTAACGATTGAGGCTGGTGCATACTGCCGCCTGTTACGCCACCTCCTGATGCTAACAGTCACCTTTGCGCTGCCTGGCACGTCTTATGCTTCCCTTTAACGGTGCGGTACGTGGAAAGCATGGGCCGCAACACCGGAGGTCCTTGTCGCGGAGGACCAGCCCGGACGACAATCACAACCAACACTACTGGGCAATGAGGCCCGAAGGAGTGAGCAAAAATGAGTAATCGCGATGACGATATGGGTGACATGCGCATGGGCGCAAGCGGATCTTCTAACATGGGTGGCGCCGGCAACATGGGCGGCGACACAGGTTCAAGCGATATGAGCGGAGGCTCCACGGGCGGCTCGACCGGCGGCGGTATGAGCGGCGGTGGAGGCTCTATGGGCGGTGGCATGGACGACATGGGCAGCGGCGACATGGGCGGAATGTCCGGTGGCGGCTCCATGAGTGGTTCCGGTTCCATGGGCGGCGGCATGTCGGGCGGCGGTGGCAGCATCGGCGGAGGCATGAGCGGCACAGGCAGCGGCTCGATGGACGACATGGGAGGCTCCGGTAGCATGGGCGGCGGCATGTCCGGCGGCATGGGTTCCGGGGAGAGCACCGGCGGTATGTCCGGTGGTGGAATGTCCGGCGGTGGCGGCTCTATGGGCGGCGGTTCCATGGGTGACATGGGCGGCGGCTCTATGGGTGGCGGCATGTCCGGCGGCATGGGTGACGACATGGGCGGCATGAGCGACTCCGGTGTCAGCGACATGGGCGACTCCATGGGCGGCATGTCGGGCGGCGCTGGCAGCACTGGCGGCATGGGCGACGACATGGGTGGCATGTCGGGTGGCATGGGCGGCACCAGCACAGGTGGCATGTCCGGTGGTATGGGTGACGACATGGGCGGCATGGGCGGCACCAGCACCGGCGGCAGCGACATGGGCGGTGGTTCCATGGGCGGCATGTCCGGCGGCATGGGTTCGACCGGCTCCAACTCCGGGGTCATGGGCGGCGGCAGTGCCGGCGGCATGGGCGGCACCAGCACCGGCGGCACCGACATGGGCGGTATGTCCGGCGGTGGCATGACGGGCGGTGGAGGCACCGGCGGCATGTCGGGCGGCGGAATGAGCGGCGGGGGCTTGGGCGGCGACATGGGCGGAGGCTCGGGCGGCGCTACCGGCTCTGACATGGGAGGTGGCGGCTCCACCGGCGGCGGTGGCAGCATAGGCAGCGGCTCCTCAGGTGGGGGCGGCGGCCGCTAGTAGCAACTAGCACTCGCAACTTCGCCGGACGCTCGTTAATGAGCGTCCGGCACACCTTTCGGTCTACAGCCAGCCCCGCCCTTCCGCGACCCGGCGGGATGTGTAAAACCCGGCCCTGGGACGATTGACCGGGGGCGGGACATCCTCTATACTAAGGCCACTTCAGAGATTTGAGCTTCGGTTCTGATAGCTGAGGGGAAACAAGCTCCGGACGGTCCGCAAGGACGGTTCGGAGTTTTGTTTTACGTGGCGTTACGTACATGGCTGCGAAACCCCGCTGCCGGTGTTTCGTCTCAATTTTAGACACCCTGCGCGGAGTATCTATATGTCACGTCTAAAGCAACTGGGCATCCTGGCCGCTATTACCCTACTGCTGGTGATCGCCCTCGTCGGCACCGTGCTGGGTGCCCGCGCCCAGGCCACACCGCAACCCTCGAAACTTGTTTGGGCGCAGGTGTTCAGCCCCGCCACTGCCGGGTACCACCTCAAGAGCGTCTTCATGACCGGTCCCAACGATGCGTGGGCGGTGGGCGGGCAGTACGGCAAAGGCGGCATCATCGTCCGCTACGAGTTCATAAACGGTGTGTGGCGCTCCGTGTTCAGCAAGACCTACGAGGCCCCCTTGAATGCTGTCGTAGCTATCAGCAATACGGAGTTGTGGGCGGTGGGCGACGTTGAGACCATCTTGCGCATCACCACCGATGGCCGCACCGTCGTGAGTATAGAAACCTTTGATGACACGCTACCTCTACCCACGAACCGGCCTAGGGCCGACCTGACCACAATACAGATGCTAGGAAACGGCGAAGAGGGCTGGGTCGGAGGCTCCTGGCGCGCGACCAGCCCAGGCGCTGGCTCCAGCCCTATGCTCCTGCACTACAAGAACGATACTTTAGACGCGACTAAGGCTCCACCGCGTAACGGGGCTATTTACGACCTGCATCTAACGCAAGGCGGTGGGTGGCTGGTGGGTGACCTGGGCATCTGGCATTTGGAGGGCGGCACATGGGTAGAAGAACAGACGCCGCCCGCCTGCCCTGATACCACTTGCTACGGTACCTTCTCTGGCGTGCGGGCCATCAACGCGGAGGAGGCGTGGGCGGTGGGCAGCCGTAGCGGCACCTGCGCCATCTGCGTCTCACGGCCGTACGTCGCGCACCGTATCAACGGCCGTTGGGAGCGGGTGCTGCCCGACAACCCCGTCGCCAACTACAATTTACCCCCGCAGACCAACGCCTTCCTCAACAACGTCTATTTCACCGATGCCGACAACGGCTTAGCGGTGGGGCACTACAGGGACAGCGCCAACGCAACGAGCCTGGCCGACATGAGAAGGCCGCTCGTATTCAGCTACAGGTCCGGCCAGTGGAGCAACGAGACCTTACCTGCCAATGCGAGGGGCGAGTTGCTGGACGTCAGCATGGCCGAGGCGGGGCAGGCGTTGGCGGTGGGCACAGACGGCTTGGTGCTGAGCTACGGCTACGGTACCCAACCCTACCCAAGCCCCACACCGGGCCTGACCGCTGTAGTCACCCCTCAGCCCAGGCAGCAGTACCCTACCGCACAGGTGCCCGACCCCAAAGACCCCAACGTGACCTATTTCGCCGCCGTGGGACATACCTTACGAGGCGCGTTCCGCGATTACTGGCAGCGGAACGGCGGCCTATCCCAGTTCGGCTACCCGCTAACCGAGGAGTACCGCGAGGTCAGCCCCACTGACGGCAAGACCTACACCGTGCAGTGGTTCGAGCGCGCCCGCTTCGAGCACCACCCTGAGAACGCCCCACCTCACGATGTGCTGTTAGGCTTGCTGGGGCGAGAGGTCACGAAGGGGCGCGAGCAGGAGCAACCTTTCAGACCGGCAGCTCAGTGGGACGACCGTAGCGGCCGGTACTTCACCGAGACGCGACATAACGTACTGCCTCAGTTCCTCTCGTATTGGGAGGCGCACGGGGGTCTGCCCGTCTACGGCTACCCCATCAGCGAACCGTTCGAGGAGGTCTCGGCTACGGATGGGAAGCTATATACCGTGCAGTACTTCGAGCGCAACCGCTTTGAGTGGCACCCCGAACTGCCCGACCCGCACAAGGTGAGCCTGGGACTATTGGGTGCTCAGATCGTGTACGGCGGGAAGTAGTTAGTAGAACCCATCGCATAAATAGCAGCCCCGAATACCAGAACCAGACCTCTCCTTGTCATTCTGAGTACTGTACCAACAAAGTTATTATTAGAAAGGGGCAGTGCCCGAAGGGGCACTTTGTACGGCTAGCCCGCGGTTTCAACCGCCCGGCTAAACGTACACAACTTAGTTGGTGATGCACTGAGCGCAG
>DASVRN010000258.1:0-8058 GCA_036388595.1 Chloroflexia bacterium | reverse complement strand
ACAAACAACGGATAGAGTAGGCGTGTAATGTTTTGGCAGCCACAAGGGAGAGGCTGGATGCTAAGACTCACCTGGAAGCGTTCGGTGATCGTGCGCAAACCGGCCGGGGAGCTGTTCGACTACACGCTAGAGCGGCTACTCGCCCAGGAGCGTGTACCGGGTGCTACCAGCATAGAGATTTCGGAGGGGCCGCTAGGTCGAGGTACGACGGTGCGTTGGTCTACCCCATACGAAGCGTTTGTGCTCTCCGACTCCCTGGTCATAACCGAGTTCGAGCCGGGCAGGAAGATTTCGACGCGCTCGACGCGCGTACACCTACCCGCGTCCAGAGACTCCTCCACGCTCCGTTACGCGAACTTAGAGTCTTCCGCTACTACGCTATTCGAGCCTGTACCGGGCGGTACGCGCATGAAAGCCTCGGTCCACCTGTGGGTTTCGGGCGTGAATACACTCTGGCACCCCTTCATGCTGCTGGCTAATGGCAACACCTACAAGAAGCAGCTTCACAAGAGAACAGACGACCTGCTCGACCGGATGGAAGGCCCTTCCCCTGCGCGCAAGGCAATGTCGTTCGTCCGGCAGCACTGGTCGGGGTGGATCGTGTTCGCGGTGGTCTTACTGGCCCTGCTTTGGGCGCACGCCTCCCACGCACAGCTAGGCATACCTGACGGCTGGTTGCAGGTTGTGCGGGTGGTCATTGGCCTCATGGTGGTCGGCGCGCTGCTTGGAGGCTATTTCATGGCAATCGTCCGTCAAAGCCGTTGATTAGAGGGTAACATCTTCTGAGATGTTTCTGCTGAATATTGCAACTCTGCACTGCTCGGTTGCGTACATAAGTGTGACAAAACAAGCCATCCGCTTACAGATTACAGACTCCAGGCGATAGTTAGGAGATTCAGTTATGGACAACTACAACCCCGGCCCCAATGCAGCGCCGCAGCCGGGCAATAACGACCCAAGCGCCACCCGGTTTTTCCCTCCCGGTGCGGGCAACGTACCCGCGCCCCAGCAAGATACAGCCGGTGCCGGTTACGCAGAGGCCCCACGCCAGGCTTACGCGCCGCCCGCTGCCCCGCCCCCGTACGCACCCGCAGCTCAGCAACCGCCCCAGCAGACGTACCAGGGACAGCCCGCGCCCAACCAGCAACAGTACCCTTACCAGCACCCACAGGGCCAGCAGGTGCCCGGCGCACAGCCTGCTAACACTTACACCCCACCCATAGACAAGCACGACCGCGACCGCACCACGCTCGGCCTCATCCTGATAGGCGGCGGTGTGCTCTTCCTGCTCAACCAGCTTTCGGCGTTCGGCAGCTTCGGCAGGATGATACCGTTGCTGATTGGAGCGGGCTTCCTCTACGCCTACTTCAGGACCAGGCAGCCCTACCGCATCGGCTTCCTCATCCCCGGCGCTATCATGACGGGCATCGGGGTAGGTCAAGTAATCGAGCGCTTCACGTTCTTCAGCCTCGGTGGCGACCTTACCGCCGTGACACTGGGCCTCGGCTTCTGCTCTATATGGTTCTTCGAGCGCAAGCACTGGTGGTCGCTGATACCGGGAAGCATACTGGTGCTGTCGGGCCTCTCGCAGATGTACCTGATAGGCAGCCTGTGGCCGCTGGTGCTGATCGTCATAGGTGTTTACCTGCTGTACGGTCAGTCCCGGCGCAAGGTGTAAGGCTTGTAATAGAACGCTTTCACGTTGTGGATATGAATAACAGGGCACTGTCTCCGAGGCGTTAGACAGTGCCCTGTTTCTATTGCCGTTTGAGGAATTGGCACAGAGAATCCACCAATGCATTCCTTTAAGAGCGCTCTTGCTTTATAATCGTACCCATAGTACAGCAACTTTCTGGGGAGGCGCTATATCATGCGTTCCAAAATCACGTCTTTTATTCTTGTTCTGCTCACGCTGGTAGCGGCCTCTCAATACGCGCCAGGCTCAATTGCTTCCCCTACAAGCCAGGCAGATAGCCGCACCTTCCCAGAAACCGGACATACAGTCAAGGGCAAGTTCCTCAAGTACTGGGACGAGCATGGTGGCCTCGCCCAACAAGGCTATCCCATTTCAGGGGAGATGCAGGAGCAGAGCGACACCGACGGTAAGACCTACACCGTACAGTACTTCGAGCGTGCCGTCTTTGAGTCGCACCCTGAGAACCAACCGCCCAATGACGTGCTGCTCTCGCTGTTGGGAGTGTTCCTTTACAAGCAGAAGTACGAGGATAGCACAGGTGCGCCTTCGCAGACGCCTAGCAGCGCACCTGATGCCGTGACGTTCCAGGAGACGGGGAAATCAGTGGGTGGCAAGTTCCTGGCGTATTGGAAGGAGCATGGAGGGCTGGCGCAACAGGGGCTGCCTATTTCGGATGAGTTCCAGGAGAAGTCGGACTTGGATGGTAAAACCTACACAGTACAGTATTTTGAGCGTGCGGTGTTTGAGTTTCACCCAGAGAATGTGGGTACGGCGTATGAGGTTTTGCTCTCACAGCTTGGCACCTATAGATACGAATTAAGGTATCGAACTCCGATTGGAACTGCTACCCCATCAGACACTTCTGGTACCAAAAATCCAACAGCGACGGCTACAGCAAGAACAGGGAATGAGACAGGTGCACTAGGATTTGAGGATTATAGAGTAGATTTTACTGATAAAGCTGGGCAAGAAGCACAATCAGTTGTAGATAATACAGCAGATTCTAATGATCCTGCTTTTGCTCTCAATCAAGACCCAAGTTTTATTGCTGATCATAAAGAAATGATGAAGAGAATTAGTGTGGGAGATCGATCTGAATATAAGATGACTTTTCAGGGCTTCTATAATGGTGGTGATGAGACTCCCGAAGGGTGGGAGGGTTACGCTTATGATGTATTAAGAGATGGAAAAAGGGATAAAGGCTTTAAGGTCATATATAAACGTACCTATGAAGGAAATTTATTAGAAAAATTTGTAGATAAAGCTAATTTTGATAGAATCCTTTTAGACAAAGGTTTGACAGCATTTTATTCTGCAAGATTGCTTGAACTTAAACTAATGAATGACGCCACTCCTAAAGCCAATCCAAATATCATTTCCCGAAATGAATTTTTAAGTAGGATTGGCGCAGATGAAACGGGACTAAGGATAGCTCATAGAATAGGGTTAGATACAAGAGGCTATCCTCAAGACATAGAAAGCAATCCCTGGGATATATTTTATACTCTCACCAGAAGATAAGAACTCAGGCTACCGACTACGGCCTGATGGTAGCTATGACACCAGCAGGTCGGGTTAGCTGCTCATTGTCGAAGGTGACGAGAGGTATGTTGAGTTGTTTGGCAACAGCGACATAAAACGAGTCACCACTCTTGAGGCCCAAGCTTATAGCTATCTCAGCAGCATCCTCAACCAACTGCTGATCTATTGGAAGCAGGCGAAGATAGGGAATGGTCAGTAGCTCATTGAGCGCGCGGCGGGCATGGCGCTCGCGCCCGGTAACTCTTCTGACGGTAGCTGCCGTCTCCACCACAAGCAAATGTGGGGCCACAAAGGTGCCGCCACTCTGTATGTGGTTGCTTATCCAGGCACGCGCCAAAGGGCGGTTCACATCAGTACGCAATATGCGGCTAAGCCACACGCTGGCGTCGAGTGCAACAACTGGGACGGGCAAACTTGGCGGCTGGTGCACCTAATAGCGCCTCATCTCGGCTAAGATTTCCGTCACATCTATCGGTTCGGTAAGATCCTTGCCAATCTCCTCTTCCAGCGCATCCAGCCTAGCCAATGCAGCCCGTCGTTCCTCTAGGTCTGGCACCTGGCCGTCCTTTAGAGCTTCTAGACTAATCGCAGGTCGCATCAAAAGTGCGACGACCTTACCATCAGTTGTCACCTCAATGGTCTCACCTTTACCCACCTGTTGTATAGCCTCGCTCAGGCTGGCGGCCAGATCGTCAATGCTCATCTGCTTCATCGCATTACCCCTATGAGTTTGCCTGAAAGCAGGCATAAATGTCGCGTATACAACCTAGCGACGCATTTCGCTTATCACTTTGGCAACGTCAGTCGGCTCAGTCACGTGCTTACCAATCTCCGCCGCCAATGCGCTATGCCTGGCGAGAGCCGCACGCCTTTCTGCTGCGTCAGGTAACGCAGGCACCAGCAGCGCAACCACGTTGCCATCTATAACTACTTCGATTACTGCCCCTTGTTGGACCTCACGCACGGCATCGGTTATGGACGCCCTTAGCTCCTCTACCTCTAACCGCTTCATTCTAGTGCTCCTTTAGAAACCCGCCCCAGATATGACTCCATTCTAGTCCCGACATCAACTGCTGTCAACAAAAAGAGGCGGCCCACACGGACCGCCTCTTCACTATCAGCTAAACTATCTACTTCTCGCCGCCATCACCCGGCCCAGCCCCCGCACCTGAAAGCTCAGGCTCGCGGTCGGCCTTCTTGCGGCCCTTCTTGGGCGGCTCCGTTTCGGCTTCGGCTTCCTGGAGAGCGTCATGCTCCTCCTGCGAGTTGAGCTTCAACAGGCCGTCCTCTGCCGTCACATAGATCGAGGTATTGGGCAGGAAGCGCTGCTCCAGCATACCCTCGGCCAGCGGGTCTTCGATCAGGTTCTGGATGATGCGGCGCAGCGGGCGGGCACCAAAGTTGTGGTCGTAGCCCCTGTTTGCCAGCAGTTCCATAGCGTCGTCAGACACGTCCAGGTTGATTTCCTGCTCGCCTAGCTGCGTGCGCACGCGGGACAGCATCAGGTCCGCGATCTGGCGGATGTGCCCGGTCTGTAGCGAGTGGAACACGATCACGGCGTCGAGGCGGTTGAGGAACTCGGGGCGGAACGCCTTCTTTAGCTCCTGTAGCACCTTGTCCTTCATCGTGTCATACTCGTGCTTGGCCCGCTTCTCCTCGTCGTTGCGTACCGTGAAGCCGAACGTCGTATCCCGGTTGATCACCTCAGCGCCTACGTTCGAGGTCATGATGATGATCGTGTTGCGGAAGTCCACCTTGCGGCCCTTCGCGTCGCTCAACGCGCCATCTTCCATGATCTGGAGGAGCATGTTGAACGCTTCGGGGTGCGCCTTCTCGATTTCGTCGAGCAGGATCACCGAGTAGCTCTTGCGGCGCACGGCCTCGGTAAGCTGCCCGCCCTCTTCGTAACCGACGTAGCCCGGAGGCGATCCGACGAGCCTGGAGACGTTGTGCCGCTCCATGAACTCGGACATGTCGATCTTGATCAGGTGGTCTTCGCTACCGAACATGAACTCGGCCAATGCCTTGGCAAGCTCACTCTTACCCACCCCGGTAGGTCCAAGGAAGATGAACGAGCCGATAGGGCGCTTCGGGTCCTTGAGGCCCGCACGCGCACGTCGCACTGCCTTCGCCAGGTTGGTAACAGCCTCATCCTGGCCGATTACGCGGCTATGCAGCTCAGACTCCATCTGCAATAGGCGCTCCGACTCCTCACCGGCGATGCGGGTGAGGGGGATGCCGGTCCACATCGACACCACCTGAGCGATGTCTTCCTCGGTCACGTAGAGCACTTCGTTGCTCTTCTCGGTCTGCGAGTCTTCCTCAAGCTGGGCTATGCGCTTGCGCAGGTCGGTCTCGCGCTCCCGCAGGTCGGCCGCGCGCTCGTAGTCCTCGGAAGCCACCAGGCCGTCCTTCTCCTTCGAGATGGCGGCAAGCTCCTGCATAGCCTCGCGCAGAGCGGTAGGCTGGACGGCGCGGTATAGGCGCACGCGGCTGGATGCTTCGTCCACCAGGTCTATCGCCTTGTCGGGCAGGAAGCGGTCGGTGATGTACCGGGCCGCGAGACCAGCCGCTGCCTTCAGGGCCTCGTCGGTGATCTTCAGGTGGTGGTGCTCCTCGTACAGGCCCACGATACCACGCAGGATCTCCAGCGTCTCTTCGGGCGAAGGCTCGTCCACGTGCACCGGCTGGAAGCGCCGCTCCAGGGCGGCATCGCGCTCGATGTACTTGCGGTACTCGTCAAGCGTGGTCGCGCCAATGGTCTGCAACTCGCCGCGGGCCAGGGCAGGCTTGAGGATGTTGGCGGCGTCCACCGCACCCTCGGCGGCTCCCGCGCCCACCAGCGTGTGCAACTCGTCAATGAAGAGGATCGCGCCTGAGTCCTTGATCTCGGCCACAACCTTCTTCAGCCGCTCCTCGAACTCACCGCGGTACTTGGTGCCCGCCACCAGAGCGCCCATGTCGAGGGCCAGCACGCGCTTGCCCTGGAGCGTCTCCGGCACGTCGTTGGAGATGATACGCTGGGCCAGACCTTCTACGATAGCGGTCTTGCCCACGCCCGGCTCGCCTATGAGGGCGGGATTGTTCTTGGTGCGGCGGGAAAGTATCTGGATAACCCGCTCGGTCTCCTTCTGGCGGCCTACAAGGGGACCCAGCTTGCCCGCGGAAGCCAGCGCCGTAAGGTCGGTGCCGAGCGCATCCACGTAAGGGGTCTTGCTGGCGGTCTTGCCACCGCTGCCGGAGCCGTAGCCGCTGGAGCTTTTCAGCACCTCGATGACCTGAGCGCGCACCTTCTCCAGGGAGACACCCAGGCTCTCTAGCACACCGGCGGCTATGCCTTCACCCTCTCGGACGAGGCCAAGCAGCAAGTGCTCGGTGCCAATGTAGTGGTGGTTGAGGCGGCGGGCTTCGTCCACGGCAAGCTCTATCACCCGCTTGGCACGAGGAGTAAGGCCGATCTCTCCCATCACCATGCGGTCTCCTCGACCTATGATGAACTCCACCGCCGAGCGTACCTTGTGCAACTCGATACCGAGGTTGTTCAGCACGCGGGCGGCCACACCGTCACCTTCTCGCACGAGGCCGAGGAGGATGTGTTCGGTGCCGATATAGTTGTGGTTGAATCGTTGCGCTTCTTCCTGCGCTAGTTGCAGGACCTTGCGTGCCCGTTCGGTGAACTTGTCAAATCTATCAGTCATAACCTTTCTCCAGCTGACGAAGAACTTACCTCAAATCGCGACTCTTTTGCCCCCGCATCATCGCCCATTTTGATATGTGTGTTTGTGTCAGTAAGGTTGCGGACTGTAGCCATGCATGCAGTCCATGCTTGCAACTGTGGTATCCGGTCTAGCCGCGTCACTCTATTATATTATACGCTCAGGGGTTGCTAGAGGTTGTCCGGTCGCCCACAAGAATGTAACGCTTGCCTTGCAATAAAGATACTTCCCAGCCGGACTACTGTCAAGCAATTGGGTATTACTTTATTGCTAGAGCGCGGGGTCCGTAGGTAGGGGGATGGCACCTCGGTGGCCCCTTAGACGATGGAGGAGGCAGACGGCGATGTTCTGCCCTACGCTCATATTATACCACATTTACACATACTTCCACCTGAAATCGGGCAGGTTCGACCTAGACTTTCGGCTAGGAAATAGAAGAACAATAAAAAAGGTGCGGTGGCTAGTAGACCACCGCACCTTTTTGTTGTCTCTATTAGAGAGCTAGCCGTTGAACTCGTCGCTCCCACCCTCTTCACCATCAACAGGACTGGCATCCGCCACTGTGGGCATCGCCTCGGCTCCACTCACAGCACCGGAGTCGCTGGTGTCACTGTCAGTGTCAGTGTCAGTGTCAGTACCGGCTTCGATCTCGTCGCTGCCGCCCTCTTCTCCGCCAGTGGCGGCGTCGTCAGACAGCGCCTCGCCCGCGTCTACGTCATTGAGGGAAGCGGTTGCGCTCTCCGCAGTTTCGTCAGAGGTCGTGCCGGTACCTGCGTCGTCAGCCTCTAATGCGGCGTCGTCAGTGCCGCTTCCGGCATCAGTCTCCACACCAGTAGTGCCGGTGTCGTCGGTGTCGGCTACTGCCTCAGTTCCAACGCTCGCATCAGCAGTATCGACGGTGTCGCCACTGGTGTACTCTTCTACGTCTGTAGCGACCGATTCGGTCGCCACGTCGGTGCTGCCTGCATCAGTGTCAGTGTCAGTGCCAACCTCCAGGCTGGCGGCAGAAGGCATCGAGGCCTCGGTCTCCACGTCGGCTGTGCCACTGTCACCCGTCGCCTCTGTGCCGGACGGCTCACCGGCCATCCTGTCAGACATGGGGGA
>DASVRN010000257.1:0-12294 GCA_036388595.1 Chloroflexia bacterium | reverse complement strand
CCGCCCTTGTCATTCTGAGCGCAGCGAAGAATCTCGTCCTTTACCGCTGTGTTCCCTCTTTCTTACGGTACCCTGTGGCCGAAGGAAACGTGGTATTAAGGTGGTGAGGGACGAGATTCTTCGCTACGCTCAGTACCGCGCTAGCGAAGGAATGTCAGCTAATATAGACACATATGGTGCCAGGGGACGCCCCGCGATTGAAATCGGGGGCTACACTTTGCCAAGTCCCACAAGGGGACTTCCTCTACTCCTCTACCCTCCTACTCTCTCAAGAACGACCCTCCTGCACAAAGGCAGTCCCGCAGGGACTTCGCAGAGTGTAGCCCCCGATTTCAATAGCGGGGCGTCGCCTGGCACCGCATGCTCCGTATACTGGATACCATCTTATTTGCTGTCATTCCTTCGTTAGCATGGTATTCAGAATGACAAGGGCGGGCTTAGGGTGCTAGTTTCCATTTCTTCATTCTTGAGATGACCCCTGGTCCCCTGCCTCCCAGTCGCTCTTAAGCACGCCGTATATGTACACATCCCAGTAGTCGCCCAGCACGTACTGGTACTTCCTCAGCAGCCCCTCCCGCTGCATACCCGCCTTCTCCAGCACCCGCATCGAGCCTTTATTATCTGGTAGCACAATCGCCTGCACCCTGTTGAGGCCCATCTCTCCGAACGCGAAGCCCAGTACCCCGCGCACTGCCTCCGTCGCCAAGCCCTGGCCCCAGTAGTTGCGGTTCAGCGCGTAGCCAATCTCGGCCCGGCGATTCATGCGGCTGTACGGACCCAGGCCAATCCTACCAATCATCTTGCGGTCCGCCTTGTGCTCGATAGCCCAGCTAATCTCGCTGCCCGCCGCGTACCCCGAAAGCGTGTCGGCCACATCGGCCCGGCTCTGTTCCAGCGTCTGGAGGGGAGGCCACAGCCCACGAAAGGCGATCTCCTGGTCCTGCCCGTACTCGAACATGTCCTCGGCGTCCTCCATGCGCAGCTTCCGCAGCACCAGCCGCTCCGTCTCTAAAGCAGGTAGGTCTCGCAGGATGTCATCAACAGTCACTTGTCGCTCCTTTGGCTGGGTGTTTGCCCCTATTGTATACATGCAGGACGCAGCCACCAAGAGCCTCTTTTGCCATACCCATACCGCTCAATAGTTCGGAGGGACTCTGCTCCCCCTGTAACCCTGAACCCGGCGACCAGGGCTTCAGGGCTACAAGGCGGAAACGGAGATGTGGTGCCGGGAAGTGGACCGACTTAGCTTATACCAGGGGGCATACCGCCGGTTGAAACGGCCGTTCTAAGCTGTAGGAAGAACAGCCTGCAACAAGCTCCGGCTTATGGGTACAAGAGGTAGATACAACTAGCCGTTATGGAAAACTTTCCACAATACGGTGGAAAGCAGAGTATAATAGGGTCCACGGGTGTAGAATGGTCTCCTCACAACCGAAGGAGGAGGAGACGAGATCGAGGTCTTTGGGCCGCCCAACCGGCACTCACAATTGTAGCGTTGGCTCAACAACTTATGTTGAGCCGTGCATTGCTGTTGTGATTTTTGACAACCCAGAGTCCCCGCTCCGTCGAGCACGCATATGCCCAACAACGACAGGATCATCGTCGGCATCGACGTCGGCACCAACAAGGTCTGCACCATCGTGGCCGAAGCGGACGCAGGGCCGGGCAATCGCCTCAACGTGCTTGGGGTGGGGGCCGTGGCCTCGGAGGGGATCAGCAAGGGGATGATCACCGACATACACAAGGCCAGCGCCTCTATAGCCCACTCGCTCGAAGCCGCCGAGCGCCAGTCGGGGTGCAGGATACTCTCGGCCTACGTGTCGATCTCCGGCAACCACATCTCCTCCAGCAACAGCCGGGGACTTGTGGCGGTGTCCAACCCCGACCGCATAGTGGGCCAGGACGACGTGGCCCGTGCCGTAGACGCGGCCCGCGCCATGTCTATACCCGCTGGCCGTGACGTGCTACACGTCATACCCCGTACCTACACAGTCGATGGTCAGGATGGCATACAGAACCCGGTTGGCCTCTCCGGTTTTCGACTCGACGTGGAGACACACGTAGTCACGGGCGCGAACAACGTGCGGGAGAACCTGGTGCGGTGCGTGCAGAAGGCCGACGTGGAAGTGGACGACCTGGTGCTCTCGCCCCTGGCCTCCGCCGAAGCCGTGCTCACCGAGCAAGAGAAGAACATGGGCGTGGTGCTGGTCGATATAGGGCACGGCACCACCGACGTGGCGATCTACGCGGATGGCTCGGTGTGGCACAGCAAGGTGATCCCCATCGGCGGCTGGCACCTGACCAACGACCTGGTGATCGTCTTCAACATCCCTTACGAGTCTGCCGAGACCCTCAAGCTGCAATACGGCATGGCGATTGCCCCAGGTAGCAGCCGCCACGCCCAGCGCGAGGCAAAAGCGGCAAGCCTCGGCAGGGTGCCCTCCCGTAGTGGCGTGGCCGCGGTGTCGGCTAACGGCAACGGCGCGGGACACGGCGTGCCCCTGCCGGTGGACGTGCTGATGGCTACTGCCGCGGAGGAAGCCGGCTTTGACGAAGGCGAGATGCTTGAGGCGGAGACCTTCGAGGGCAACCTGCGCCACATCAGTCGGGACGAACTGAACGAGGTAATGGCTGCGCGTCTCGACCAGCTATTCGGCATGGTGGGCGACGAGATACGGCGCAGTGGCTGCGAAGGGCTGTTACCGGCGGGTATGGTGCTCACCGGTGGCGTGGCCCAGATGTCGAACATCGAGGCGCTGGCGGCGGGCAAGCTCAGGCTGCCGGTACGCACCGGCCACCCGCGCAGGATAGGCGGGCTGGCGGACGTATTTGATAGTCCGGCATACGCTACAAGCGTCGGTCTCATTCTCTGGGGCATGAAGCCGAACGCGGTCAATCTGCCCATTTTAGAGGAGAGAAACGGCAATTCTAAGGAACGAGGTTCGACTAGAAGCGTATTGGCTGATTGGCTAAACAAGTTCATGCCAAGGGGTTGAGAGGTCCAATCTGGGGTGAGTCATTGCCAATTTGCGCAAAATAGGCAGAATAAGCACCAAAATACCTTGAACTTCGTGCTCTGATGGTGTATTATCAGTCCTTAGTCCCGCTCTTTTTGGGCAACCTACATAGTAACGAAGGACATCTTGCCCGTTTTCGACGCGGCATAACTCGCTACAGGGGTAGGGGATACTGTAATTCGCACCGCAAATACACGCTTTTGTCACGCCTTTACGCTGCGTGAAAGCGTTTGCGCATAAGGCTCGTACGCAGTACGGGCGCAAAGAGCAACCGGGGAAGAGGAGGATTGGACATGTTTCCGCCTATGAACAACAACCCTAATAGGCCGGTGCACATTCAATATGGTTCCGGGCGTGACAACGGTCTCCCCGCCGAGAACTACGCGCAAATCAAGGTGATTGGCGTGGGTGGAGGCGGTTCTAACGCCGTGAATCGTATGATCCAGGCCGGGGTCAAAGGTGTGGACTTTATCGCCGTCAACACCGACGCCCAGGCCCTGATGCACTCCGAGGCCCCCACCCGCATCCGCATCGGTGATAAGCTCACCAAGGGGCTAGGTTCCGGTGGCAACCCGGACGTAGGCCGCCGCGCCGCCGATGAGACCAGCGAAGAGCTGTTCGAGGTGCTGAAGGGTGCCGACATGGTGTTCATCACCGCCGGTATGGGCGGTGGCACCGGCACCGGCGCTTCCCCCGTAATTGCTCAGATCGCCCGCGAGATCGGCGCGCTCACGGTGGGCGTGGTCACCAAGCCCTTCACATTCGAGGGTTCCCGCCGCCGTCTCGCCGCCGATGAGGGCCTGAATGGTCTCAAAGAGCAGGTCGATACCCTCATCACGATCCCCAACGACCGCCTCTTACAGATAGCGGACAAGAAGACCACCCTCAACGAAGCCTTCCGCATCGCCGACGACGTGCTGCGCCAGGGCATCCAGGGCATCTCCGACCTGATCACCGAGCCGGGCCTCATCAACCTGGACTTCGCGGACGTGAAGAGCATCATGCAGCTTGCAGGCTCGGCCCTCATGGCTATCGGCCGGGGTACGGGCGACAACCGCTGTATCGACGCGGCACGCCAGGCCATCGAATCGCCTCTGCTCGAAATCAGCATCGAAGGCGCTAAGGGCGTGCTGTTCAACGTTACCGGCGGCCCCGACCTGGGTATGCTGGAGGTGCACGAAGCGGCCTCCGTTATCCAGCAGGCGGCCGACCCCGAGGCCAACATCATCTTCGGCGCGGTCATCGACGCGGAGATGGGCAGCGACGTGAAGATCACCCTCATCGCTACCGGCTTCGACTCGGTCCGGCGTGGGGTGGAGATGCGTCCCGGCTACGGCGCTCGAGAGTCTGCTTATTATAGCGGCTTTACGCAGCAACAGCCGGTACAGCCGCAGCCTCAACAGCAGCCGCAGCAGCAACCACAACAGCCCGCTTCGCAGCCGCAGCAGCAGCCGAGCTACCAGGGCAACTACCAGCAGGGCCAACAGGGACAGCAGGGACAGCCTATGCAGTCACCCGCCGAGCCTTCCGGTAACGGCACCGGCAACCAGAACCAGGCCCCGCAGTACAATGCGCCCGCGCAGCAGCCCAGGGCCACCAATCCGAACACGCAGAACCCCGGCGCTCCCAACCCCAACAACCCTCGCCAGCCGGTCCAGCCCCAGAGCGGCGACGACCTAGATATCCCGCCCTTCCTGTTCCCCAAGTTCAAGAACCGCCAGGGGCAATAGGAGTAACGAGGACTGAGGACTGAGTAGCGGTTTCTAGGCGACAGGTCCAATAGATAAAGAAGAGGCCACTTATGATGAGTGGCCTTTTTGTTTGTGTACGTTATTGTTCGCTGCTCACCTACATGTACCACGCTGTCGGCTGTTCAGGACCAAGCCCCATCTTGTCATTTCGAGCGTAGTGAGAAATCTCGTCCTTTACCGGGATGTAACACTTTTCTAGTGGTGTGATGTGGCTGAAGGAAAGGTGCTACTTTGGGTGCTGAAGGACGAGATTTCTCACTGCGTTCGAAATGACAAGGTGAGGTTTTGGGTGCTGGAGAAGCAGCTATCAAGCACGGGGGCTGATCCTTCGCTGCGCTCAGGATGACAGGGCGGGGCTTGGTCCTTCGTAAGGCTCTTCTTCACTCCTCGGTAGGTATGTTCCTTGTGGCTCTAGATTATTGTTCTACGCCCAGCCACCTCCTGATGCCTGGGGCGTGGTCCTCGTAGTGGAGGTACGTCTCGTGGGGACTAGCTGGTAGACGGGCCTGCCACGCGTCCACTCGAACTTTTCGGTGGAGGTGAGGTCTGCGGGTGAGAGGGCTTCTATGGGCGCTATCAGCTTCTGGTGCGACTGCGCGGACAGGGCAAGGACGGTTTGAGCATCCAGGCTGCGCGATGGCGCTCGAATATCCAGGCGTTGCGCTGGTCATGGGTCATCGCGTCAACTTCGTGCGGAGTGTTCGGGCCGCCCGCGTTAATTTGTTGGGCAAGCCAGTCCTCGTAGATGGCGACGTGCGCGACAATGTCCTTGACCGTCCACTTGCCGCCCTCGCCCTCCACACCCGGCTCCGCCAACCGCTCCTCCGGCACTTGCGCGATCAAAGCGTCCCACTCGGCGCGAGCCGAACGCACCTTGTCGAGCAACTCCTGCTTTACCGTCTCACCGTCCAAGTTGCGGCCTCGTTTCGTCCGCACTCAGCTGCGTCATGCTTCGACCTTGTGCCCCTTCTTGCGGTGGTAGTGCCGCCGGGCCTTAGCCAGGTTGCCGCAGTTACTCATGTCGCACCAACGGCGGCTGCGGTTCTTGCTCATGTCCACAAAGAGCCAGCCGCAGTCGTTGGCGGCGCACTGGTGCACCCTCTCAAGCTTGTGCCCGTGCTCGGTTAGCAGGTCAACCGCCGACTTCGCCACCGGCCAGAGCATCTTGGTCAGGGTATCGCTCTCCTCGTCCCAGCCCCATTGGAAGCCTTCCGTGCCCTTTCTAACGCGCATACGCGACAGGGCACCCGGCAACTCAGCGTTAAGAGCCTCCAGCGCGTCCTCGCTCACGGGTAGGCCCAGTGAGTAGCCGGTGAGCACCCGGTACAGCGCGTGCCGCAACTTCTTGACGGCGACCACCGCTTCCTCCGCTTCTTCGGCGTGCTCGGCAGCCCTCGTCATGAGCCTCTCCACTTCCCCATCGGTTATCAGCCGCAATTGCCTGGCCCATTCGACCACATCAACATAATTGCTGATATGGTCGCCGGAGTACTTCGGGTTCGCCTCGTACCTCATGTCATGGTAGGTGCCCGCGGTCGAGACGGTGTTTATGAAGTCCAGGACCAGGTCGCCCGCGCTGCTGGAGAACGTGTAGCCCGGCTCGGACCGTTGCTTCTCTATAATCTCTTGAATGTCTTGCATGCTCATCTATATAACCACTAAAATGGGTATTGACAGGTTAGGAATTCTAATGTACAATCTAACCATCAAAAGCAATTATAGCTAGTTATATTGTGGTTGTCAATAGGCGCTTCGTAGCAAGAGCTAAGAGTGAGTAGCGCCATACAGGCACGAGCGGGGTATTGGGATGGGCGCAGGGAGGTGTGGAAATGTTCGACTGGTGTACTGAGATGGCTATGCACAGGCAGCGTGAAATGCTCAAGGACGCGCAACAACACAGGCTAGTAGTTGAAGCCCACAACAGTGATGAAAAGCAACTTAACTGGCAAAGCCGGGCGTTATGTTCGCTAGGTAGCTGGCTGATAAGCACGGGACGGTGGTTGCAGAGCCGGTCGGGGGCTGCACGGGCTCCAGGTAACAGCCTGGTGTTCCTGGCGGGCCGCGAGACCAAGGTCTCACGACAGGATGGCATACAGGCGCTCAGGAAGGTAGCGTAACACTGGCAGTCGCGGGCAGACCGTCGAGGTGTCCGCACTTACAGGAGGTTTGAAATGGAAGGCATTCAGATAATCGGAGTGGTGATATTTTTGGCAGGGTTGGTGGTCGTGGACGTGGCTGCGATGCGAAGGGGCTTCGATAGCCGCTTTCGCATGGACTGCAAGTACGACCACCCCCGGTCCTGGTGAGAGTTCGTAAGGACTAACTACCCCTCACGGTACGCGATGTTGTTGTCGCAGTGGGAGCAGCGTTCATGTCGATAGCAGGGCCAGCCGAAAAGGAGGGTGCTACAACCGGGGCTGATAGACCAGGCCCAGGTGCGACCGCGGGAACCCGGCTGCGGAGGCGGCTAGGCGGCCTCTCCGGCAACCCCGATTTCATGCGGATGTGGACGGGCGAGACGATCTCGATGTTCGGCTCGCAAGTCACATATATCGCTATCCCGCTCACAGCCGCGCTGGTGCTGAACGCCGAGCCGGGCGAGATGGGCGTCTTGCAGGCGGCAGGGTTCGCCCCGTTCCTGCTCCTCACACTGTTCGCGGGCGTGTGGGTGGACCGCAAACGCCGCCGCCCCGTTTTGATACTGACAAACGCGGGCCGGGCCGTGTTGCTGTCCATCATACCAATCTCGGCCCTGTTCGGCTGGCTGAGCATGCCACAGCTATACGTAATCTCCCTGCTGGTAGGCTCGCTCACCGTCTTTTTCGAGCTTGCCTACCAATCCTACCTGCCCACGCTGGTCGGCAAGGACGAACTTGTGGAGGGCAACAGCAAGCTCCAGATGAGCGCCTCGGTGTCCAGCATCGGAGGGCCGGGCATTGCGGGGCTGCTGTTGGAGGTGCTATCAGCTCCGTTCGCGCTGCTGGCTGACGCGGTATCTTTCCTCGCGTCCGCGGTCCTGATGCTACGTATCCGCACTCCGGAACCTGAGCCGCAACACACGCATGTACGGGGCACCTTCGGCCGCGAGATTGGGGAAGGCATCTCTATCGTCTTCAAGAACGCTTACCTCAGAGCGTTCGCCCTGGAGGCTGCTTCCTATAATTTCTTCTGGAACCTGATAGAGGCAGTGTATATACTGTATGCTGTGCGCGAGCTTGGGGCCTCGCCGCTGGTGATCGGCCTGGTCTTTTCGCTGGGTAGCATAGGGTCGCTACTGGGGGCGCTAATTGCCGCCCGGTGGGCCGACCTGTTTGGCCTCGGCCGGGCGATTACTGTCGCGATGGCTATCTCTTGCATCAGTACGCTGCTGATACCCCTGGCGGGAGACGGTGTGCTTGGTCCCTGGCTGGTGGGGGCGGCCTTTTTCGTGGGCGGGCTGGGGGTCACGGCGTCGGTAGTGCATGTGGTGAGCCTGCGGCAGACGGTCACGCCGGGGCACCTGCTGGGGCGCATGAACGGCAGCTACCGGTTTGTCACCTGGGGCGTCATCCCCATAGGGGCGCTGCTTGGTGGCTTACTGGGTGAAGTGATTGGCCTGCGGGCGGCGCTGGCGGTGGGTGCGGCTGGGATGTCCCTGGCGTGGCTATGGGTGCTCTTTTCGCCGGTGCCGCGCCTACGCAAGCTGTCCGATCTCGAACCGCCAACAGGAGAGCAGCCCAGGCAAGAGGAAGATCCGAGCCTGGTAGAAATAGCGGCTTAGTTTGGGACGATGAACGATGGTAGGAGACGAAAACGCAAAGACGCAAAGAACGCTAAGGACGCGCAAAGATTAGAATTGTTAGATATTATCTAACCACTAACCACTAACCACTAACCACTAACCACTCCTCCCTCGTCCGGAGAAAACATGAACGACCAGGTCACATTCACCCGGCAGGGGCTTGTCCGTGGTGCGACAAAGATGTTGCCTATCGCGCTGATAGACGTGCCGTTCGCGATTGTCCTGGGTGTGCTGGCCCGGCAGGCGGGCATGTCCATGCTGGAAATCGTCTTGATGAGCATGCTGGTGTTTGCCGGGGCTTCCCAGTTGATAGCGGTGGGGCTTTGGGCTACCCCGGTGCCGGTGTTCACGCTCGTGCTCACCACGCTGATAGTCAACCTTCGCCACTTGATGATGGGCGCTGCCCTGCGGCCCTGGTTCTCCAAACTCGGTCCGCTCAAGACTTATACCTCCGCCCACTTCATCACAGATGAAAGCTGGGCGCTAGCCATTCGCGAGTTCAAGAACGGCGGGCGCGACGCGGCCTTCCTTATGGGTAGCGGGCTTACGCTGTTCGTGCTGTGGGTCAGCGGCACGGCTGCCGGGCATCTGCTGGGAGCCGGTATTAGCTCGCAGGACCTGGTGAGGTGGGGCCTGGACTTCGTCGTGACGGCGGTGTTCGTGGCGCTCGCGGTGTCGCTGTGGCGGGGCAAGTCCGACTTGGTGCCGTGGATTGTGGCGGCGGTGGTCTCCTTCGGGTCGTACCTGCTGCTGCCGGGCACGCGCTGGTACATATTACTGGGTGGGCTTGCGGGGAGCATCGTGGGGGCGTTCCGCGATGCAGATTGACCCCGTTTCGCTGTTTGCCATTATAGCGATGGGCCTGGTTACGTATGCCACGAGGGCCGGTGGGCTGTGGCTGATGGGCAGGATAACGCCTTCGCGCCGCCTGGAAGCGTGGCTGCACAACATCCCCGGCGCTGTGCTCGTCTCGATTGTCACTCCCCTCGCCCTAAGCAACGGTCCCGCCGACGCGCTGGCAGCGGGTATTACCGGCCTGGTGACCGCCCGCACCCACAACCTGCTGCTGGCGATTGGCATAGGTGTGGGCGCGGCCTGGGTGCTACGGCAGTTTATTTAGGGCGCGCCATTCGTGCTCCAGGAGGCCGTAGATTACGGAATTGGCCCAGCCATCCGCCAGCAGGGTGGTCTCGCGCAGCTCGCCCTCGCGCTTCATCCCCAGCTTTTCCAGCACGCGCCAGGCCCCTGTGTTGGCCGACATAGTAGACGCCGAGATGCGGTGCAAGCCAAGCTGCTCGAAGCCGAATGCCAGCATAGCGCGGGTGGCCTCGGTGGCGTAGCCCAGGTTCCAATGTTCGGGCGAAAGCTCGCAACCCATATCGCCCTCGGTGGCACCGGCGCTCTTCTTGCGCACGCCCACGTTGCCGATCAGGCCGCCGTCCCGCAACGTGATCGCCAGTTGGAACTTAGTGCGGGGTTGCTCCTGTTGGTCATCGAGGAACCAGCGCAGGAGCTTGCGGGCCAAGTCAGCCCTCTGCTCGGCGGTCATCTGCTCGTAGTATCGCTGGTAGCGCGGGTCGGACTGGTAGGCGAGCATCGCCTCAAGGTCACTCTCCTCGAACTCTCGAAGAATGAGGTGCTCGGTGACAATTTCCATAAAATCTCTTGTGGTTGGGTTGCGGTATTGTAAGCTCGGAAATCAGCTTGCCAGAGATGAGTTGAGGTTTGTACCCAAAGGTGGTTTATGTCATTTCGAACGTAGTGAGAAATCTAGTCCTTCAGCACGATATTCCTTCTTACGTACGATACTACCGTATTGTATGGCTGAAAGAAAGGTGATACTTGGGTGCTGCGGGACGAGATTTCTCACTCCGCTCGAAATGACAAGGGCGGACTCTGCTGCCCATATTCGGGTGCACATATTATCCGCACAGGTGTTAGCGGCACGCAGACTGCTCTGTACAATATCGTTCCGCAGACCGATTGGGAGAGGCTGCGGCGATAGGTTATAATTAAACTGTTGAACCATAAACCAATTAAAGGCGTATTTAGAATCGTACAGCATAAAGGACTTCGCGGGATGGTGTCAGTGTCTTCAGCGTTGAAGGTAGAGGTTGCGGATAGCTTCGAGTCGGCTCCCGGCCAGGCCGAGTGGGACGCTTTGCTGAGCGAGGCGGCTTCCAGCGTGGTGTTCCTCACGAAGGAGTGGCAGCAGACCTGGTGGGACAGCTTCGCCTCGGAGCACTGTTGTCAGCTCAAGATAATTTCGGTCCGGACAGACGGAGGAGCGCTTGTGGGCATCGCTCCTCTTTTTGTTGAGCAGACGCCCCTCCCGCCGGTGCAAGCCTACGAACGCGGGGTGCCCAGGCCCGAACATGGCGAGGGAGAGCCGCTGCGGTTGCTGCGCTTCGTGGGCGGGGTCGAGGTAGCGGATTACCTTGACATAGTCGCGCCAACTGCCCATATGAGAGAAGTGTGGGCCGCCCTGCTCGACTACCTGCTACAGCACCGCGACTGGGACGTGATTGACCTCCACTCGCTGCCGGAGTTCTCCCCATCAAGGGAGGTGTTGGCGGAGTTGGCCGCAGAGAGGGGCCTTGCGATAGAGGTGGTGCCGGAGGACGTCTGCCCCGTACTGCAATTGCCGGGCGACTGGGAGACTTACCTGATGAGCCTGCGCAAGAAGGACCGCCACGAGTTGCGGCGCAAGGTGCGCAAGCTTGAGGGGCGCGACGACGTCCGCTGGTACCTGGTGAAGACCGGCGAGCCTGCCGAGTTGGAGAAGGGCATGCGGGCCTTCATCGCGCTCCACCGTTCCAGCGGCCCGGACAAGGCGCAGTTCATGGACGACCACCGCGCCGAGGCATTCATGGAGATGGCGGCGCGTATGTCCAATAGCGGCTGGCTCGACCTGGCTATCCTGGCCGTGCATGATGAGCCTGCCGCTGCCTATCTTTCGTTCAACTACAACGGCCGCCTCTATCTATACAACTCCGGCTACGACCCCAGGTACGCGGCTTACAGTGCGGGTGTGGCCCTGCTCGCCTACCGCATCCACAAGGCCATACTGCAAGGCATATCGACCTTCGACTTCCTGCGCGGCGACGAGGATTACAAGTACGACTTCGGGGCCAAGGACACTTTCGTATACCGCGCGGTGCTCAGAGTGGTTAGTGGTTAGTGGTTAGTGGTTAGTGCTGAATTGCGGCTGTGTCAGTGTAGGACAGCACAATCCAAACTCCCCCCTGTCATCCTGAGCGTAGCGAAGGATCTCAAGAAGGTGGGTAGGGATGTTGTTGACTGCTACGGGACTCGGTGGCGAGGGTCCAACGTTGGAATAGACCCAGCATCTGAGATCCTTCGCTACGCTCAGGATGACAGGGGGAATGTGGTCGTCGCGATTGCTACGGGAACTGTCTTGGGCAGGACTTAGATGATTAGTGTGGCTTGTAACCTGCTAATGGAGCACGTTGTGGGGTTAGCACAGTCGCGTCACGAAGAAACTTGCTCAAGGTAGAGCTTTCACCAATTGTTGGCAACCATATACAAACTTAATAGGAAAAATTAGATAAATGTGCAATATAGCAATGATCAGCATGCATACTTGCCCGCAGGCCTGTCCCGACAACCTGCTGGGGGGGCGCGAGACGGGCGGCATGAACGTCTACATTCGCGAGCTTAGCCTGGAGCTTAGCAGGCGCGGCAAAAAGGTGGACGTATTCACCCGCTACCAGGACCCGAACAC
>DASVRN010000256.1:0-3117 GCA_036388595.1 Chloroflexia bacterium | reverse complement strand
CGATTGAAATCGGGGGCTACACCTTGCAAAGTCCCTGCGGGACTGCCTTTCTGGCCTTTATGCATCAGGGCCGCTTTCTAGAGAGTAGGTTGGTAGAGGAGTCCCCTTGTGGGACTTGGTAAAGTGTAGCCCCCGATTTCAATCGCGGGGCGTCGCCTGGCACCATACGTGTCTGTATTTGCTGACATTCCTTCGTTAGCGCGGTACTCAGAATGACAAAGAAGGGGTTTGGGTGCTCTTTCCCGTCACTTGTTTGTGAGATGACTTCTAGAAGTCATCTCACAAGCAGTTACCAAGAAAGCGGTGGCATCCCTGGCAACTCTCAGCAAGAACGGAGCTACAATCCTGGGGAGAGACATATTATGTCGGAAGGCAATTTCACTCTCGACATCTTCTACCAATCGTGGAAGGACTACCAGGATACGCTCAAGCAGGCAATCGCCCCGCTCACACCGGAACAGCTAGCTTTGCGAGCCGCGCCGGGTCTACGTTCTGTCGGAGAGATTGTAGCCCACATAATCTCTTCGCGGGTGCATTGGTTCGGCGGCTTCCTCGGGGAGATGAGTTCTATGCCCGGCGCGGAGTCTCTGCTGGCAGGGAATAGGCGGGACGCGCCCCCTCGCACAGCCGGCGAGCTTGTAGAAGGGCTGGACACAAGCTGGCGCTTCATGGCGGACCTGCTGAACGGGTGGGACGCCGCCGACATGCAGCACACCTTCCCTTTCGAGGTGGATGGTTACGGCTACGATAACTCCCGCAGTTGGGTCACATGGCACATCCTTGAGCACGACCTGCATCACGGGGGCGAAATCTCCATCACGCTGGGGATGTACGGCCTTCAGGCGCTCGATGTGTGACGGAGGGTGGACGATGGACGGTGGACGGTGGACGATAGACGATAGACGATAGACGATAGACGATGGTGCGTAATCCGTAGTTGGCTGCATCTATCCTGTTTAGTGCCTGTTTTGAGATGAGTTCTAGTTACCTGACGCTCTGCCAGGTGTAGATGCTGCTGGCGGTCAGCAGGGTGCTGCCGTCGGCTGCCAGGATGCTCTGGGCGACTGCGTAGCTTGGGCCGGACTGCCGCTCAAGACGTGTGGTGACGGTCAACTCGTCGCCGGGCAGAGCGGCCCGCCTGTAGTCGAGCTTGTAGTAGACGCCGCCCAGCCTCAGGCCTTCCCCTCGACGCTCACCCAGGCTGACACCCTGCGCCTCCACTGCCGCGAACATGGCATCGTCCAGCCACCCGGCATAGACGGCGTTGTTTATGTGGCCTATCGAGTCACACTCGTGCCAGTAGGCTGTGCGGTGCGTGCTGTGCTCCCAGGGTTCGACGTCGTCCGGGGGTTCGAGCGCGGGCGGGTCGTAGTTGCCGAGGGGCGCGCCCGGCACGTCGAAGTCTATAGCGGTCTGTTGCGGGATGGCTAGGGGCGTGAGGGTCGCCCGGTCCATGTAGACCCATTCAGCGATGCCGGTGGCAAGTAGCTCGCCCGACGCGTCGAACACCCGGTACTCGCGCCCGCCCCGCACCCGTGCGAAGTGGGAGATCCAGGTGACTATCTCAAGGTCCTGCGCCAGCTGGATGTGGCGAGGCATGAGCAAGGTCATGCGGCGAATCACCCAGGCCGAACGGTTCTCTTCGTGGAACTGGGAGCCGTAGCCCGCGTCGGCGGCGGCCATGACCGCCGAGTGTTCCAGGTAGCGCAACAGCCACGCGGAGGAGAGTTTGCCCCAGGCATCCCCTTCGTAACTGCGCACCATCAATTGCCAGCGATATTCTCTCATAAGAAGTGATGAGGACTGAGGACTGAGGACTGAGTTGGATTTTATAACATAGCATACCGCAAAACTTAGAACTCGGCACCTGCTGAGTAGAAATTATCTCATAAATACCGGAGCCGAATACAATTGGCAAAGCCTCGTCTTTGTCATTTCGAACGTAGTGAGAAATCTCGCCCCTCAGCACCCAAATGCCAACTTTCCTTCAGCAACAGAGTCTCATAAGAAAGACGAAACATCAAGGTGTAGGACGAGATTTCTCACTACGTTCGAAATGGCAAAGACGGGGCTTTGGGTTCTCTTCTCAGGCTCAAGGGTTATGAGATAGCTTTCAGCACTGGTATATAATGCAGCCTATGCAGCTAACTCCTTCTTCGTCACAGGGCGAGGCCGCGCCCCTGGTGCTCGCGATAGACGTTGGCTCTTCGTCTTTGCGGACCAACCTATTTACGGCGGATGCCGGCCAGGTGCCGGGCTGCGAGGCCCAGCTTGCCTATGACGTACGCGTGACGCCGGATGGTGGAGTGGAGATAGAGCCGGAGTATCTGCTGGAGCGCATCTTTGAGGCTATTGATCGGACGTTGGTGCTGCCGGGGGAGCATTCGGGGTCTATCGTAGGTGTGGGCATGTGCTCCCTGGTGTCCAACGTGCTGGGCATAGACGCGCGGGGGCACCCTACCACTCCTATCTACACGTGGGCGGACACCCGTTGCGCGGGAGAAGCCGCTCAATTGCGGGGTATAGTAGACGAGCGAGCCGTGCACGAGCGCACCGGCTGCTACATCCACAGTTCCTACCTACCTGCTCGGCTCCTCTGGCTGCGGCGGGCCATGCCGGAGGCGTACGCGCGCACCGCACGCTGGATTACACTGGGCGATTGGCTTTACCTGAGGCTGTTCGGTGAGGCCGGGCAGAGCCTGTCGGTCGCCTCCTGGAGCGGGTTGCTCGATAGGCACTCGCTCGATTGGGACGCCACCTGGCTGGACTACCTCGGACTGACTCGCGACAACCTGCCACCATTGGTGGACGCGGACACCCCCTTCACGGGACTGCGGCAGGAGTTCGCGCAACGCTGGCCGCAACTGCGTGATGCGCCCTGGTTCCCCTGCGTGGGCGACGGGGCTTCGAGCAACCTGGGGAGTGGCGGCTGGGCGCAGGACAGGGTAGCGGTGCAGGTGGGCACCAGTAGTGCCATGCGGGTGATAGTTCCTGGCAACGTGACACAGGTGCCGGAGGGCGTGTGGTGCTACCGGGCCACACGAGACCTTGCGCTGCTCGGTGGGGCGCTCTCAGAGGGCGGCAACCTGCTCGACTGGCTGCGGCGTACCCTCAACG
>DASVRN010000255.1:0-5266 GCA_036388595.1 Chloroflexia bacterium | reverse complement strand
ACTCCCGCCCTTGTCATTCTGAGCGCAGCGAAGAATCTCGTCCCTCAGCACCCAAATAGCTCCTTTCCTTCAGCCACAGATTCCCGTGGGAAAGTAGTGACATCCCGCTGAAGGGCGAGATTCTTCGCTACGCTCAGAATGACAAAGGCGGGGCCTGTCACCAGAATTCAACGGCCTAACTACCCACCTGATTCTTCGCTCCGCTCAGAATGACAAGGGCCAGCTTGGTTGTTGCTCTCCCGCTCTGATACAGCGATGGCTCGCGCCCACTATGCAGCCTTCTATCCAATGGCGCAACAAGGTGAGATTTCGTCTCGTATGGAAATCCTCTGCAAGGAGTGGCCGCGTAACATGGGTGCGAATAGCTTTATAATTGCCGCGGTTGATTGTCTTAAATGGCATGCCTCTTGCATAATGTAGTGGCTGACGACGCACGCGAAGGGCTAGGTCGCGATGAGGATGGGCGCCATGTTCGTAAGGTCCAGGTCTGGGCACAAATTACGTTACCTACTTATACTCGTACTTTTCTCCACAATAGCGGCGCTACACAGGCCAGCGGTCCATGTGGAAGCGGCCGCTGACGAAGCGCTGATAGAGGGCTTCCCCTCTGTGGCCCAATGGTACAATCTGAGCTGCGAATACGCGGCAGCCGCCGCCGTTACCCTTTACTGGGGCAACCTAGTCTCGCAGCGCGACTTCATCCGCGAAGTCCCGGAGCACCCCAACCCCCATATCGGCTTCCGAGGCGACATCCACGGCCCGCACGGCGGCATTGACGATTATGGCATCTACGCCGAACCGTTGGTGCCGGTGCTTGAGAAACGAGGTTACAATGCCGTGGTCTTTTACGGGCCGGTATCGCGCCTGAAGGGCAACGTAGCGGCGGGCAATCCCGTGGTCGTGTGGCTAACCACCGGCAGGTACGAGGAGCGACCCGGTTACTACCACTTCTACGAGGGCGAGCGGTTCAAGCTGGTGCCCTACGAGCACGCGGTGGTTATCTACGGTTACGACGAGGGCGGCGTCTACTCGATGGACGTGGGCGACGGTGGCTTCTACTACACCGAATGGGACTCGTTCCTGCGCCGCTGGAGCTACTTCGACCAGATGTCCCTCGTTATCTTCCCTAACGAATAACGGACGGATTATTCACCGCAGAGACGCAGAGAGCGCAGAGGTTACGCAGAGATAATAATTGTTTGGCTGTAGGGAAATAGGAGCATCGTACTGTACGATGCTCCTATTTCATAGAACACCCTCCATTCTTCTCTGCGTACCTTTGCGTCCTCTGCGTCTCTGCGGTGAATAATTTAGCTACGACCTACGAACCAACCTGCTTGACGCATCCCTGCCAGGAGCCTATACTGTCGGTGTCGTATGGGCGAGCGGCCCAGGACTGTCCCCCTTCCCCTTCCCAGGTTTTTCATGGACCCCAACACCCCGCAAGATATAGCCCCCGTAAAGGTAAGGGTGCACGATACCGCGCCTCAGCACGCCCAACCCGGCGATAACCACACCATCGCTGCCGAAGCTATAGAGGAGGCGAACAAGACACCCGCGCGCAAGGTGCCGGGCTGGGTGCCTTTGGCTGCCCTGGCTGCGGTGCTGGCGTTGCTGGCTAGCACGGTATGGTGGACCATCACGCGCAACCAGGGTGAGCCTGCCAGGAGCGGGGGCCAGTCCAGCATCCCCTCGGATGTTATAGCCCTCATTAATTCTTCCACGCCGCTGCCTAGTGTCGTGCCCGGCGGCCCGGACGACATCGTAGGCGACCTCACCTATGAGCCTCAATCCGATGGGTGGAGCACACCGTTGCGCGAAGCGTACACCGCGACCGAGGAAGGTCGGTACAGCGCCTCCATCTCGCAGTTCTCGGCCCTGGTGGGCGACGGCACCAGGGCGGACTCGCGTGAGGCGCTTTGGGGCCTTGCCTCGGCCTACTGGCAGGGTGGACAGCCCGACTCCGCTATACGCGCCTATACCATCCTGGCCCAGCTTGACGACCCACGCTCAGCCCGCGCACTCGCCCGCATCGCTCACATCTACGAGCAGACCGGGCGGGACGAAGAGGCGGTGGAGGCGTATGACAACTATCTCGAACGAGCCGGACCCGCCCGCCACGCTGTCATGCTGATGAAGGCGCGTCTGTTGGGGCCTACCCAGGACGCCGAGGACGTATACAGGGCCATCGTAGACGGCAATCCCACGGACATTGACCTGCGGGAAGCGCTACTTGCCTGGGGAGATGTGAAGGCGCGGCGGGGCGACCACAAAGGCGCGCTCGGCTTGTACGACCGCCTGGCCGCGCTGCAAGCTTCCGACCCACGACCGTTACTGGACAACTACGGTCTGCCCGCCGCCGTGCACGCCGCCAACGAAGCCAAGGCTGGAGGCGACACCAACCTCGCGAGGACGCGCTTGCTCTCCTACATCAAGGGCGAGTGCGGCGACAATGAGACTTCACTCTGCCCCTACTATTCGTATGGTGTCTTCAGTGCTGTAGAGGCGCTGCTCAAGATTGAGCCTTCGGCCCTGGTCAGTGGCACGGTCGATCCGATGAAGGCAGCGCGCGCGGCATACGAGTCGGGTTTCTATAATCGGACCATAGTGTACCTGGACAACCTGCGTCAGCGGTCGTCCGGCCCAACCGAACTGGCCGAGGCAAGCCTGCTTACCGGCAAAGCATACCAATCTTCCGGCGCTTACGACTCGGCTTACAACTGGTACACCGCGACCGTCCAGACCTATCCGACCTCCACCTTCGCAATGGAGGCCAACCGTCGCGCTGGGGACACTTTGCGCGACCAGGCGCTCTGGGACGAGGCTGTGGGCACCTACCAGCAGGCGGCTTCGTACCCCAACGGTGGTGATGAGACGATCCGCGCGCGCATCAATGGTGGAGTGCTGGCTTACAGGCTTGAACAACGGGAGGTGGCGTTGGGCCTGTTGCAGCCGGTGCTCTCGGCTCAAGAGGTGTCGCCTACGCTCAAGTCGGACGCGCTGTTCTGGGTCGGCAAGCTGCAAAAGGGGCTGGGCGACGGCGCGTGGCGCAATAACATCTCGCAGGTGCCTGCCCTGAATCCTGCCTCTTATTACGCCTTCCGCGCACAGTCGCTACTGGATGGTGAGAGCGAGGGCGGCCCCTTGGCGCTCACGGCCCAGGAGAGCGGAGTAACAGCCGATGAGCTAGGCGTGCGCTACGAACGCGAGGGGCCGGAGAGGGCCGAACTCGTATCGTGGGCGGCGGGCCTGCGTCCTATGTCCGAGAGCACCCCCGGTTCGACTCCCGCAGCCACAGCCACCCGTGCGAGCACAGCAGCCTCTACCGACGAAATAGGTAGTGTCCTGGCGGAAGACCCGGAGTTTCTGCGGGCGGTATCGCTGTTCCAGTTGGGCTTCGAGGCTGAGGCTTACAGCGCATATCGAATACTGGCCGAACGGCTCAGGGACCGGGGTGACGGGGCTTTGCTGGCGCAACTCGTTATCTACCTGCGCTACAACTCGAACGCGAATATCGCCATGCGGGTAAGCGAACTGCTGGCGAGTTTGGACCATGCCGACCCGCTAAAGCGCCCCGGCCTGCTGCTCAAGATCATGTACCCCACGCCGTTCGAGGGGCTTGTGCTGCAAGAGGCTACCCAGCGAGAGCTTGACCCGCTCGTGATGTACGCGCTGATGCGGCAGGAGAGTCAGTTCATACCGGCTGCCCGGTCTCACGCTGATGCCCGGGGTCTGACACAGGTGATACCCTCTACCGGAGAGGGCATCGCTGAACAGCTTGGCGACACCAGCTTCTCCGCTAGCGACCTGTACCTGCCCTACGTGAACGTGCGCTACGGCACCTACTACTTCGCCAGCAACCTGCCTAGCTTCGACCGCAAGCTCTTGCCCGGCTTCGCCGCCTACAACGGTGGCCCCGGCAACGCCGACCGCTGGCTGGACGGCTCCGCGCTCATAGACCCCGACCTCTACATCGAGCGCATCGACCTCTTCGAGACCGAGGACTACCTGCGCAAGGTCTACCAGAACTACGGCTTCTACCGCGAAATATACGCGCCCTGACGCAGACAGCCACTATGGCGGCATGCGGAGGCGTGTTTATTCACCGCAGAGACGCAGAGGACGCAGAGGTTGCGCGGAGCAAGGTAAGGGTTTGGTAATTCTATCAGGATAGCTGGTACCCTGTTCCCCCTGTCATCCTGAGCGTAGCGAAGGATCTCAGATGCTGATTATCTCAATGTGTTGGATGCTCGCTACCTCT
Organism: Chloroflexia bacterium; assembly: GCA_036388595.1. Classification (GTDB taxonomy): domain Bacteria; phylum Chloroflexota; class Chloroflexia; order QHBQ01; family JADMIH01; genus JADMIH01. The sequence continues at coordinate 1,005 of DASVRN010000255.1, read as the reverse complement.
GTTCGTGCTAGTTCAACAGCATCCCAATTCACCTTCTTGAGATCCTTCACTACGTTCAGGATGACAGGGTGGGGCTTGGTCCTCAGTAGCGGGACATAGGTGACAGCCGCTTCTTCCTCCACACCTTCACAACTCTGCGTATCCTCCGCGCTCTCTGCGTCTCTGCGGTGAATAAATATTGTGACTCTCAGTGATGTGTTCCTTAAATGCAAGAGAGTAGGCCCACGCCTACTCTCTCACTATTCCCGATCTGTGTGCTTATGAAGCGAGCGAGCGGTCGATCTGGCGCTTGAGCTGCTCCTTGGGGGCGAAGCCTACCAGGCGGTTGATTTCCTTGCCCTCTTTGAAGATGATAAGGGTCGGGATGCTCCAGATGCCGTACTGGGTGGCGGTCGCTTCGTTGTCGTCGGTGTTCATCTTGGCGAAGCGCACCTTGCCGCTGTACTCGTTGCTCAGTTCCTCTACTATGGGGCTTACCATGCGGCACGGCCCGCACCAGGGGGCCCAAAAGTCCACCACGACGGGGCTTTCGGCCTCCAGCACTCTATCTTGAAACTCGTTGTCGGTAATAATTTCCACTGTGGTTGTATCAGCCATCTTATATTTCCCCTTTACTCTGATATACCAAGCCTCGTCGCTCGGTCCCCCGTTTGTCCAGGCTCCCCTCATATAATAGAACCTGCTTTGCCAGGGGCGAGACTATTATAACCTACCGCCTGAAAGCTGGTCAAGTTGGTGGAATAGGAGGGGCAGACGATGGACGATGGACGATGGACGATGGACGATGGACGATAGGAGTGATGAGGACTGAGGACTGAGGACTGAGGACTGAGGACTGAGGACTGAGGACTGAGGACTGAGGACTGAGGACTGAGGACTGAGGACTGAGGACTGAGTAGAGAGTAGTGGGTACAGGGCAGCATCCCAACTAAACAATCTTAAACCTTGGCGTGGTTCTTGGCGTCTCCGCGTCTTGGCGTTTCCGTCTCCTATCGTCCATCGTCC
>DASVRN010000254.1:0-18050 GCA_036388595.1 Chloroflexia bacterium | reverse complement strand
CGCGTAATCTCCGCGTCCCTTCGGCTTCGCTCAGGGCAGGCTCTCTGCGTCTCTGCGGTGAATAATCTACTTGGCTTGGCGTCCTGGTGGGTTCCTCCGGGATTGAACCAGGCTCATTCAGTCCTAGCCAGAGCCTCCTGGTCGAGAACGGCGTGTTCGGCTGGACTCTCGTCGCTTCCGTCGGTTACAGCGTTCGCGCCTGCACGTATGGCGCGGGCAATTGCCTGGCCCGAAATGACCAGGGGCCGTGTGGTGGCTTCTTGCAGGCGGCGCAGACTGCGGGAGACCTTGCGGGTCCAGCTTGCGTACTTCTCGTCGTAGCTGAGGGCGGCGGTCCGCACGCCTACGTCAACGCCTGTGTCCTCGCGCAGGTACCAGCGGTGGTCCATAATCCACAGGTAGAGGTCGCCCTCGGTGTGGCCGGGGAAGCCACGCAGGATGTCGTTGTCGCGTATCGTGTGCACCACCGGCAGGTAGACGTTGTCGTACCAGTCGAGCACCGCCTCCTCCCAGCTAACGGGGCGGTTCTGGTCGATGCCCATGTACCAGCGGTGCGCGGAGATGTGCTCTATCAGCACGTCGTAGCGACCGAGGGTGCTGAAGTCTATCCGCATGCCGGGCCTAAGCTGGTCCAGCTTAGTTTGCTCCAGAAAGCGCGCGTACTCGCCTAGCTTGATCAGGTCGCGCGGGTCGGTGGTGGGCGACAGGTGCACAGTGGTGGGCATCTCGATCACCTCCGCGTCGATGTAGTCCATACCCTTTTGCTTGGCGACCGACACACGGTGGTTGCCGTCCTTCACGAAGTAGACGTTGTCCACCTTGTAGAGTTGCACGGGCGGCAGTATCACGTCGCTGAGGGCGGCGATATCGACACTCTCCCAGCGAGGGCGGGTGTGCGTCTGCGTGGGCAGGAAGGCGCGGTTGAAGTCGTGATAGCGGTCCACGCTGCCCACGATATCGCTGATATGCACCTGCTGGATGCCTCGATAGTGCTGGCCCGTGAGGGGCAGCTTTTCCTTGACGTCATCGAACGAGAGGAGCCAGTTTGGCTCGCGCTTGAGGGAAGAGATTAGCTGGCTGATGAAGGCCTTGCGGTGCGCCCGCTCGAAGTCGTGCGCCGCGATCTGGGTGAGGTGAGATTGCCTCAGGTTACCATCCATTTTTTGACCCCGCGAAGTAGCTCGGTCTGAAGTTGCCACCCGGCTCGCCCCTCGGCCGGTTCCAGGTGCATAGTCACATGCCCGTACGCGTTGAGCACCTGCGTAGCGCCCAGGTCGGTGAAGACAGGCAGCATAGGCTCGTAGCGATGGGTGTGGCCGTGCAGCAGGACGGCAGGGCGGAAGCGTTGTATGAAAGCGTTTAGGGTGGTGAAACCTCGGTGAGCCTTGTCATTGTTGTCGTGTATGCCCCGTGGAGGGGCATGCGTCACCAGCACGTCCAGGTACCGCCCGGTGCGCACCTTGTTCGCCAGCAGGCCGGGCACCAGGCGTAGCAGGGTCAGCGTAAACTGCTGCTCCGTGTACTGGTGCGGCCCGCCATTGTAGAAGGGGCTGCCTTCCGCGCCCGCTACCAGTAGCCCCTCGTGCTCCACCACCTTGCCGTTAAGGTCCAGGATGCCGGGGTAGCTGTTGGGCGAGCACTGCCTGGTCACCGGGTCGTGCGGCACGTAACAGTGGTTGCCTTTTACGTGCATGAACTGTACGTTGAAAGTGCTGTAAAGAAACTCCAGGTAGTCAGCGGGGAGGTCGCCGCAGCTCAGCAGCAGATCGACCGGGCCCAGCCACTTAAGAACGCTGTTGGTATAGAGTTGTGGCTCCACCTGGTCGGCGACCGCGAGGATACGCATCGGTTTGAGCTTCTAGCTATCGGCGCTTCGTGTTCGACAACTGCGTCGGGGGTATCAGGCCCTGGCGGCCCACTCACATAGAAGCAAGTACCGGACCTAGCAGAGCGTTGCACCCACATTATACAGTAATACTAACGCAGGCCAGGCGACCAGGGATTTGGCATTCGGAATGCAAGTAGCGAGCAACGGATCCAAAGCCCACCCTGTCATCCTGAGCATAGCGAAGGATCTCAAGAACGCGAGTAAGGATGCTGCTGAATTATGCGCAACAAGGCAGGGGCCTGAAAAGTTCAACACCGGCGTAGAAGGAGCATCTGAGATCCTTCGCTACGCTCAGGATGACAGAGGCGGGGCTTAGTCCGGACAACCGGACACTGGACAAGAGCGGCAGAGCACGATACATCGTGCCCCTACGGCAACATTGCCACAGGACGATTTGGGAATTGGGATTTCGGATTGCGGATTCGAAAGGAGTTCTTCTAAATCCGCAATCCGAAATCCCAATTCCCAAATCGCGTTAGCCTTTGACGGAGCCTGCGAGGAGACCGCGCACGAAGTAGCGTTGGAGGCTGAAGAAGACCAGCAGCGGGACCGCCATCGTGACGAACGCCCCGGCGGTGAGCAGGTGCCAGTCCTGGCCGCGCGAGCCGCTCATCTCCGTCAGCCGTTGCGTGAGCACCGCCACGTCCGCGCTGCCACCGAGGAACACGAGCGCCACCAGCAGGTCGTTCCACACCCACAGGAACTGGAAGATGGCGAACGAGGCGAGCGCCGGGGTGGAGAGAGGCAAGATGAGCCGGAAGAAGATGCTGAAGTGGGACGCGCCGTCTATGAAGGCCGACTCCAGGATGTCGCGGGGTAGCTGGCTGATGTAGTTGAACAACAGGTAGATAGCCAGCGGCAGGCCGAAGCCGGTGTGCGCCAGCCATACCGATAGGAACGTGCCGTTCAACCCTAGCGCCGTGTAGTCCCTCAGGAGCGGTATCAGGGCTATTTGTAGCGGCACCACCAGCAGCGCCACTACGAGCGTAAATAGCAGCTTGCGCCCCGGAAAGTTCATCCAGGCGAAGCCATACGCCGCGAATGCCGCTATCAGGATGGGGATCAGGGTGGCAGGCACGGTCACGATGAGGCTGTTCAGGAACGAGGCGCTCATATCGTCGCCGCGCGAAACGCCACCCGGCGAGCTAGGGTCGGCAAACTCCTTGCCGCTCAGCACCTGCTCGTAGTTGGCGATGGTAAACGAGGTCGGATTGGTGGCCCACCAGCCGGTCGAAAGCACCTCGTCGCGCGGGCGGAAGGACGACACCAGCAGGCCTATCGTGGGCAGCGACCATAGTAGGCACAACAGGGCGAGTATTGAATTGACGGTAGCCTTAGCCAGGAGTCTTCGCTGTTTCTCACCCATTAGAAGGCCCTCCTCTCACGGAATTGGCGCAGGTTGTAAATCATCACGGGGATGACCGCGATGAGCAGGATGATCGCGACGGCGGAGCCTCGCCCGAAGTCCTGGAACCTGAACATCTGTTTATATTGCTGGCTCGCCATCACCTCAGTGCCGAAGTTACCGTTGGTCATCACGAACACAATATCGAATATCTTGAGCGTGGCGATAACGATGGTAGTGGCGACGGTGATAATTGTGGCCTGGATTGTGGGTATGATGACCCTGAAGAAGATCTGGAACTCGTTAGCGCCATCTATGCGCGCGGCTTCGAGTAGCTCACCGGGCACGCCTTTGAGGGCCGCTGACAGGAGCACCATAGCGAACCCCGTCTGCAACCAGACCATAATGATAATCAGGAAGAAATTGTTCCAGGGCCGCTCGACCAGCCAGCCCACCTTCTCGCCCCCCAGCCCCGTCACGATAGCATTGAGCAGGCCGATTTGCGTGTCGCCGGGGCTGAGGGCGTAGACGAACTTCCAGATTATGCCCGCGCCCACGAAAGAGATTGCCATCGGCAGGAAGATGAGCGCCTTGGCTAGCGACTCGAAGCTGGAGCGGTCGGCAAGCACGGCGATGAGCAAGCCAAATGTTACGCTGAGGCCCGTGCCCACGACCATCCAGAGCAGGTTGTTCCGAAACGACTCCTGCATGCTGGGCGCGGTAAAGGCATATGCGTAGTTGGAGAAGCCGACGAAGTTATTAGAGGTGCGGTCGAACATGCTCTGGTAGAAAGTCCTGACCACGGGCACGGCCAGGAACCAACTGAGCATGATGAGGCCCGGTCCGATGAAGACGAAAGGCTGGATGCGCAGTCTCCAAACGTCCGGCAGTCGCTCCACCACCCAGTTGGAGATTACAAACAACATAGCGACACCGCCCACGCCCCAGATGATCGCCACCGCGGCGATAACCACCTTCGGAGCGTCGCTGTCCCGCAAGAATATAAAGCCCGCGTAGAGGACGATAAACGCCACAACGGGCACAACCAGGGAGATGAGCAGGCGGAATACCCAGGCCAGTAGCTCGGACGCTGTCCGTCCGGCGGGGGGTGGCGAGCCGGGCAGTTCGGCAACCGTTTCAGTGCGTGCCATAAAGACGCTCCTTCTATATACCCGAAGGTGATAGCGGATAGGAGCAACCGATAGGGTTTATGTCCGGCTGCTCTTAGAAGTGGCGGGGATTAGGTACAGGGGAGGGATTGTAGCCCCTCCCCTGTGCCGTATGTAAGCCCTCATGGGGCTTGAGTAGCTTACTGGCTAGGCCAGCTCTCGTCAATCTGCTCCAGGACTTCCTGGGTGTTAGCGCCCTCGGCACCAACCCAATCGACGATGCCGGTCCAGAAGGAGCCTGCACCCACCGCGCTCGGCATGAGGTCGGAGGCGTCGAAGCGGAAGGTAGTCGCGTTCTGGAGGATCTCAGCGAAGCCACGAGTGGCGTCGTTCGGGTACCAGCTAGGATCGGCGTCCTTGTGCGGGGCAACACCCACACCAGCCTCGGCCTCGACCTTCATCGACTCGCCGGTAGCCAGGAACTCCATAACCTCGCGCACCTCGGGCCTGTCGGTGAACATGGCCGAGATTGAGCCGGAGCCGAGCACGGGCTTGCCCTGCGCGGGATCGATGGGCGGCAGGTAGAAGTAATCGATGTCCTCGCCTACCACAGCCGTCTCGGGGAAGAAGTTGGTGATGAAGCTAGCCTGGCGGTGCAGCCAGCAAGCGGGTGGGTTCTCGAACAGCGGATTGACAGCGTCACCGAAAGCGGTGGTCAGGATCGTGGAGGTGCCGCCGTAGACGTAGCCTTCCTTGAACCAGATCTCGCCAACGCGGTCAAATGCTGCCCTGATCTCAGGCGAGTTGAAGTCGAGTTCGCCGGTGACCCACTTGTCGTAGTTCTCCGGGGTGGTGGTGCGGAGCACAACGTCCTCGACCCAGTCGGTGCCTACCCAACCGGTAGCGCCGGCCGACTCGATGCCGATGCACCAGGGGGCGCTGCCATCGGCTACCATCTTGTCAGAAAGGGCGATCAACTCGTCCCAGGTCTCGGGAACCGTGTAACCGGCCGCATCAAAGGCCTTCTTGGGGTACCAGACGAGGCTCTTGACGTCGTTATTGTGCCAGAGGCCAGCCATCTTGCCATCAACCGTAGCCAGGTCTAGGAAGGTGGGGTTGTACTGCTCTTCGAGGGCCGCGCGGTCCATGAAGGTGTTCAGGTCGACCACGTTACCCTTGCGCACGAAGTCGGCCAGGAGGCCGGGCTGTGCAAACTGGGCGATGTCGGGGGCGTTGTTACCTTCGACGCGAACGAGGATGAGGGTCTCGAAGTCCTTGTTCCCCTCGTAAACAACGTCAATACCGGTGCGCTCCTCGAAGGGCTCGAACTCGGCCTGGAAGAGGCGGGCCTGCTCGTCGGCGGCCACACCGAAGATCGTTACGGTCTTGCCCGCGTGGGGCTTGTCGCCGTCCCCGGTGCCGGTGGTGGCGGTACCTTCCGCGTCAGTGCCCTCGGTGGGGGTCTCTTCGGCTTCCATCTCGGTGGTGGCGGTGGCGGTATCGCCGGTGCCGGTCGTAGCGGTGGCTGTATCACCCGTGCCCGTTGTGGCGGTAGCTGCAACACCCGCGCCGGTGGTTGCGGTGGGAGTAGCAGCCTCAGGGCCGCAAGCTACCAGCAACATGGAAACGATTACAAATATCGCCAGTGTGGCGAAGCGTTTGCGCAACATGCGTGTCTTTCCTCCTGTGTAATAGTTGGGTGCGCTTCTCGTGCGCTGAAATCAACCGGAGTGAAGTTTGTGCGCCAACCACCTCCTCTCCAAAGTGCCTGCCCAGGCACTGTTAGCGGTTGCCACGTACGCGGGGCTGTGTTTCCCGTGCCCGTTTAGCCACCGGATTACATCATCAAACATGCCGCCCCTGTATTTAGCAAGATTCGGGTATGTAAGTGCGCTAACATGCGCTAACATAGGTTCGTTGGCGCCAGATAGCGTTTTCAACCGTAAAGCGACCTATGACATTGTAGTCTAATCGCTACGCCCTGACAAGAGGTATGTGGAATTACGTGCAAATCAGCAAGGCAGCAGCATGGCAAGCCCCGCACGCAAGCTAGTCATGGCGCGGGGAGTCTGCCGAGGCGCGCCTGCGGACGAAGCGGAAGCCACCCCCCGGCTCGACCTGCATCACGTGCCCTCGCCAGGTGATACGCTGCGGAGAAAGCAGGGCCGCCAGGAGTTGCAATGGGAAGACAGCCTGTATCACGGGCACAAGCCATGATTTGCTCCAGGGTGCGGCCCCTCGCAAGTAGCTCTTGTTGATGTGAGCGAACGCCGCGTAGCTATAGCCGAAGTAGAGCAGCGGGTACAGCGCCTTACGCCGGGTAGGCCGCGCCATGAGGTAAATGAGGAGAGACAGGGGGAACAGGGCGGGCACAAGCCCAAATCCGTAGAGCACCGCCTGCTCCCGTGGCTTGAGGTGCCGCATCAGCGACTCGCGGGGGAAGATGAACCAGCGCTGGATGAGGCTGAGGTAGTGCCTGGGGCCGGTGACGTGCGTGCTGATGCCGTGCAGGAGTGGGGTCTGGGCCAGCCGGTAGCCGTGGCGACGGAAGCGTTGGGCCACCGCGAAGTCGTCGGCCAGCAGCCCTTCAAGGCCGTTGAAGCCGCCCACCGATTCCAGGGCATCCCGCCGCACCGCGTAGAACATGCCGTTGATGGTGAAAGGGTCACTCAGCCTGGTGTAAGGGATGTAAGTGAGCAGGCTGTGGCTGTCCACGAAGTAGGAGACGAGCGAGGACCACAGGTTGGAGAAGCTGAGGTAATACGGCAGGCCGAAAGCGAGGCCCACCCCCGGCTGGTCCAAATAAGGTATGCACTTTTCGAGGCCGCCGTCGGGTAGCTGCGTGTCATCATCCAGGACGCACAGCACATCGCCGTTGGCGAGCCGGGCACCCTCCACAAGCTTGACCATCTTGGGGTTCTGCCACTCGGCGGGCGGGGGCATAACGACCACGTTCACGTCACGTTCCGGGTACTGGCGGCACAGGTCCATGCAGATGCGTTGGGCGGCCGGGTCGTCCAGGTCCACCAGCCAGACGTATTCGAGGAGATAGCGGCTGCGCAGGCGGAGGCTACGCTCCAGGCACACGGGCATAGTGGGGTCGCCGCTGAGTATGGGCTGGAGGATGCTGACAAGCCCCGGCTCGCGGGAGGCGGGAGGCACCGGCCTGCGAAAGAACCGCACCACCAGCAGGTGCCGCCAGGCTTTCTCCAATAGCATCAACAACCCGACGAAGCCGAACAATTTCCTCAAGATTCGACCTCCTTGTACCACCCACCCTTCAGCACTCGCACCTTCCTGCCGCGCCATTCTATCACGTCGTCCGACAGGAGCGCCCAGACGACCTGGAACGGCGCGAACAAGGTGGTTAGTAAGACCAGCGGCCACCATTTCAAGGGTGTGCGCCGCCTGAGATATAGTTTTTCACAGAGGGCGTGGATAGCAACCGACAGGCCAAGGCTCATCCCCAGCGCGCGGACGGCTGTGGACCTTCTGGCGACCGCGGCCAGCAGGAGGAGCAGGCCCGGCAGCAGGTTGCCCGCGCTGCCTAGTAGGCTCACCGCCCGCTCCCGTTGCGTCATGGCGGGCAAGAGCATCTGCCGCGGGAAGACGAACCAGCGCTTCATCTGCGCGGCGTACTGGCCCAGCGTGTCGAAGTGGTTCACCACGTCGTAGACGAGCGGGGTCTGCACGGAACGGAGGCCCTTGTCCCGCAGCCGCCACGCCAACTCGTGGTCGTCGCCAAAATGGTGCTCCATGCCGCGAAACTCGTCCACCGACTCCAGCACCTCACGGCGCAGGGCGTAGCAGTGCCCGGTGATAGTGAAGGGGTCGGCCATGTAGGTAAGCGGCACGTAGCTGAGCAGGGCGTTAGAGTTGACGAAGGCACTCATCAGGCTCGTAGGGAGGTTGCGCCAGCTTGTATAGCAGGCAAGGCCGAACACCGCCCCCGCGTCCGGCTCGTACAGGTAGGGCACCAGCAAGCGCAAGGCATCGGGCCGCAGAAGTATGTCGTCGTCCACGCAGCACACGACATCCCCAGTCGCATGCTCCATACCTGCCTGCAACTTGACCGTCTTGAAAGACATGGGGGAAGTACCACTAGGCACGACGACCACCTGGCCTTGCAGAGCGGGGAAGTCTCGCATCATATCGCGGCAGAGCGTCTGGGAGTCCTCATCTGCCGCGTCACACACGAACAGGTGTTGCACACGCGCCGGGTAATCCAGGTTGGCACGCGACAACAGTGCGGCCCTCAAATCGGAGGCACCACGGGACACAGGCTGAAGCAGGGTCACGGTAGGCCAGGGGGAAGGCAGGCGGGGCCGCTCGCGGCGGAAGAAATGGACTAATGCCGCAAGCTTGAGGACGCGGTCCAGCACAAACGCTGCCAGGAGACCCGAAGCTACTTTATCGAGGCGGCTCATGAGGCGGCTACCTGGCGGGTGGGTTCGGCGGCGAGGAAAGCACGGATGGCTTCGATGTACTCGTCCCGGCGGTCGAGCGAGGCCGCGTGCCCAGCCCCTGTAAAGACTCGCACCTGGGCGGCCGGGTAGAGTTTGCGCAGCGCCTGCCGCTCCCATTCGGGGAAGGTGGTGTCGCGCTCGGCTTCGAGTATGAGCATCTCGCCCCGCCAGCCAACCAGGTCGCCGGGGGAGAAGCTGCTGCCACTATCGAAGTCTATCCAGACCCGAAGGCGGCTAATACACTCCCGGCGGGTGATTGCCCGACGTAGCTGCGCGAAGTAGGCCCGCCAGAAGGGGCGGTGTTGAGGGGCCATCTCGCGCAGGTAAAGGTACGCCCCCAGCCGCCAAATCGCCCTGATTACGAACATGGGCAGCACGCGCAACAGCCACACGTAACGGCGGTATTTGCGGGCGCGGCTGGGCCTGGGCACGCCGGTGTCGGACAGCACCAGCCTGCTTACCCTGCCGGGGTAGCGGCGCACGAACCGTTGAGCCAGCAATCCGCTGTAGGAGCCGCCAACCATATGAGCACTCACGAAGCCCTCCGCGTTAAGTATGCGCCTCACGCCCCGTAGACACCCCTCCACCGTGGTTAGGTCCGCCGGGTAACTGACCGCAATCACAGTGTAGTCGCGCTCCAAGGCCCGCATGTACTCGAACGAGGCCTCGGCACGTCCGGGCGCGCCGGGCAGCAGCACCAGGGCTTGCTCTCCTTGCCCGCTCACGAGGTAGGGCCAGCGCATGCCGCCGGAGGTGACGTAGCGGAAGGGGTGCGTGGCGAGGAATTGCTTGTACTGTTGGAGAGGGTCTTTAGTCATGGTTGAGAGTGAATAGGCGCGCCTTTAGGGGTTCCTGCTAAACATAGGGTACCCTGCTCCCCCTGTCATCCTGAGCGTAGCGAAGGATCTCAAATGCTCCACTTTCCCTTGTGCTGAACCTTCTTTTACCCGGCCGGGTTGCAACTCGTTCAAGAACATCCCTATATCAACTTCTTGAGATCCTTCGCTACGCTCAGGATGACAGAAGGGGCTTTGGTCCTGCAATACTTGCGATGTCACTTACAAGCAACTATGGGGCCTCTACGCATATAGTAAATCTCACGAGTCGCTCATCATGCGCTCGAACAGGGCGCGTTGGCTGCGGTAGAGGGCGCGAACGAGCCGCGGGGAGATGCGGTACAGTAGGGGCATCAACCGGGCTTCCAACCCCATATGCACCTCCTGCTTGCCCCTTGCCAGTGACGCGACTATCTGCTCACCCACCTTTTCCGCACCGGCCAGGGGGAAGCCGCTGACGCCCGCCGCCTGTGCCATGCCACGCACCATATCGGTGTCGGTGCCGGATGGGTAGACCAGCAGGAGGCGCACGCCCAAAGGCCCGAGTTCGTAACGCAACGCCTCACCAAACGCCGAAACGCCTCCCTTCGTGGCCGAGTAGAGGCTGGCGTACGGCAGGGGCACGTGGCTCACCCCGCTAGCAACTATGATCACGGCACCTCTGCGCCGGGCTAGCTCCGATAGGGCCTGCCGCGTCAGTTCGATTGGCGCGAGCAGGTTGGTCGCCACCGCCGCGCTTACTTCCCCTGCTGATTTAGAGAGGAGGCCGCCCCTTTGCATGACGCCCGCGTTGTTCACCAGGACGTCGAGCCGCCCAAACTCCTCCAGCACCCGGCTAACCAGGGTGGCTCGCCCGGCTTCCTCTGTCAGATCAACCTGGAAAGGCACCGCGCGCCCTCCCCTGGAAGATACCTCCCGTGCTACCTGCTCCAACAAATCGAGCCGACGTCCCGCGATGGCTACGTCCACACCACGCTTGCCGAGAGCCAACGCGATACCGCGACCTATGCCGCTGCCGCCGCCCGTCACGAGGGCCACCTTGCGCTTCCCCTGATCGCCCCTCAGCATCAGAAGGTAAGGGCCACCGCGCCCAGGGTCAGCCCCGCGCCGCTACCTATGAGCAACAGGCGGTCGCCACGCCTGATCCTGCCGCTGTGCACCGACTCAGCTAGGGCCAGCGGGATGGAGGCCGCGATGCAGTTGCCCCGTTCGGCAAGGTTCCAGACGACTTGTCGCTCCTCAAAGCCCAGGTGACAGGTGAGTAGCTCGACGGCATGGCGGCTGGCCTGGTGAGGCACCACGGCGTCTATCTCCCGGCGGTCAAGCTCCAGGCCCGTGAAGAACCTGTCCACGAAGGGCGCGAGCACCCGCAGGCCCAGCTTGAAGACGGCCGGGCCGCGCATGTGGAACATGTTCATTTCGGGCGTCGTTGTGGGGTCGTTCGGGTGGTGCAGGTTGCCGCCACCCTGGATCTCGGTCAGGTCGGCCCCGCTGCTGTAGGTGGTGAACTGCGAGTGCCACACGGCGCTGCTCTCTCCCGGCAAGCTCCTGGTGAGCACGGCGGCCGCGGCGGCGTCACCGAACAGCACCGCGCTCTCCCGCTCCCTGGGGTTGAGGGACCGCGAGCCGATTTCGCTGCTGAAGATGAGCACGTTGCGATATATACCGGATGCTACCAGGTGGGATGCGGTCTGCAAGGCGAAGAGGAAGCTCAGGCAGGTGGCGTTGACGTCGAAGCAAGCGCTACCGCCGTCAGGGGCCTCAAGCTCGCGCTGCATGAGGGCGGCAGTGCAGGGTATCATCTGCTGGGGGGCAGCGGAGGCCCCGATTATGGCGTCAATGTCGCCCACGTCCAGTCCAGCCTCGGCCAGGGCCATGCGCGATGCGGCCCCTCCCATGCTCACCGCCGTCTCATGCGTGGCATAACGACGCTCACGTACGCCCGTCACCCGCTCTACCCAGCCCGCCGGGATTCGCAGCCGTTCCTCAAGCTCGGCGTTGAGCACCCGCCGCTCGGGCAAGTACCAGCCGAGGCCCGCTATCTTTACTGGAAGCATCTTATTCAAACCCCCTTCCGTAACACGTTACGAGTTACGAGTAACTCGCCATTCCACGCATCACCTGTCACAACTTACGTGTTACGTGTTACTCGTCACGCCACAGCATACCCATTTGTACTCAGGCCAAGTGCCTCAATCGCTCTTTGCACGCCGTTTTCCTTCTCCAGGCGTTTGCCCAGCCAGATAGCCCGCTGCCTCATAGTTGGGTTGCAGACCGCTGTGCGTATTGCGTGGGCTAGACGGTCTGCGGTCAATTCGGGACGTGGTATGGGTACGGGCGCGGCACCCAGGATGTGTATGCGCCTGGCCCAGAAGCGTTGGTCTCCGAAGAACGGCACCACTACCGAAGGTACACCCGCACGCAGTGCCGCCGCCGTGGTGCCCGCTCCCCCGTGATGCACCACCGCCGACATACGTGGGAAAAGCCAGTGGTGCGGCACGGCTCCAACCTTAAGTACGCTATCAGGCAGGTCAATGTTGCCAAGGTCGTCCCAGCCGCTCGACAGCACGCCCCGCACGCCTGCCTGACGCAGCGCCCTCACTATGAGCTGGGTAACGTCGTCCGGGTCGCGCCCGGCCAGGTTGCTCCCGAAGCTGACGTAGACCGGGGGAGGACCCGAAGCGAGAAAGTCAGCCAGGCGTTGTGGTGGCTGCCAGCCTGCGTCCCGGTCCAGGAACCAGTAGCCGGTCACGCACGCATGAGCAGCCCAGTCGCGCGGTCGAGGAGCTACGAGGCTGCTATAGGCGAGCAGGGTGGGGTCGGTGGCTTCAGACGCTCGGCGCAGCATAGTGGTGCGGGAAATGGCAGGTAGCGACAGGCTCTCAAGCCGGGCCGCATTGAGGCCGGAGGCCAGGAAGGTCCAGAAACCCGCCTCCGTCAACCAGTGGGTGAGGCGGTTGTATTGGCCCCGCAACGGTGTCCAACGCGGTAAGCGGGGGAAGAAGACCTGCGGGTAGGCGCGCGTGGTGCCGTAAGGGTGCATGTGAGCGGCGTAGAGTGGTATGCTCATCGCCTCGGCTACATCGTAGGCTATATAGACCCCTAGCGTGGAGGCCACCACCATGTCCGCCCCGGCGCACACTTTATGACAGTCCGCGACCAGACGGCTGACTAGCGGCTGCACGGCGTCCAGCATGCGCTTGCCGAAGCGTAGAGGGTTGCCGGGCGCATCCAATATGTCGTATACCAGCCCCCAGTCCATCAACTCGCGGATGCTGCCCGCCAATGGCGCGAACTCCAACCCATAAGCCTCCACCAGGGGCCTGTAATCGGCGGCAGCGGCCACACGAACACAGTGCCCGGCGGCACGCAGACCCACACCCAATGCCACGAACGGCTGAACGTCACCCCTGGAGCCGAGAGCGACAAGGGTGATTTGGGAATTGGGATTTCGGATTGCGGATTTGTGGTTAGTCAGGGACATTGGGTTGCTCGTGGCTGCGTTTAGTTGCGTGGAGGTTTATTACTCGGCGGCGCTTGGTGCCGGGGGTTGTGGGCGTCAGGCGCCGCTCGATTTCTACGTCGGCGGGCAGACAGGCGTATTGGGCGAGTGTGGCTTCAACGCTGGCGCGGACCTGGCTTGTTACCTCCTCGAAGCACGCGCCTGGGGGTAGCTCAAGGTGGATGCGGAGGTGGCCGGGACGCTCCTGGAAAGCCTGGTAGTCGATTATTTCGGGTGAAGCGAGCAGGACCATGCGCCGTACCGTGTCGGGGAAGAAAAGGCGCGTGCCGCTCTCGGTCAGGAAGTGGCATATGTCGTCGCAGCGGCCCTCAATCGCCTCTATCACCCTGTAGGGGGAGCCGCAGGGGCACGGCTCTCGCTGCATCTTGAGCACGTCGTTGAGGCGATACCTTATGATGGGCTGGGTCCTGCGCCACAGGTCGGTGACGATAGGGGTGGCGCGCTCGCCGTCGCCCGGTAGTGGATCCATCTGCAAGACTACAAGGTCTTCCTGCACGTGCAGCGACCCACGCGCGCAGCTTACGGCCAGCAGGCCCTCGGTGCATTGGTAAATCTGGTGCACCGGCGCGCGGAAGACCGACTCGATGTAATTCCTGTCTTGAGGCTCCAGCACCTCGGCCACGGACACCAGCCGCTCCGGTGTTATCCGCAGCCGCCGCGCCTTGCGCGCCTCCGCCAGCAAACCAAGCAAAGACGGAGGACCTACGACGATGTGCGGGCGGTACTGGTTGAGCACGTCCACGGCTTCCTCCACGGGCACCATCAGGTCGAAGAAGCGAAACTGCACCAGCAAGCCGCCCACCTTCTCGTACAGGTTGCTGTTGGAGCGCAGGAAGAAGGCCACCCGTAACCGCCTGAGCCGGAGCCTGTGGAGAGTCCGCGCCAGGATGGTGCCCGCCCAGGCCGCCTGCTCCGACGCATTGGCAAGGAATATCCCCCGGTGCCCCGAAGTGCCCGACGAAAGGCCCACCGTCAGGCCGCGCACCGTGGGGCTGAAATCGCGCGTGGTTTCGGCTGGCAAGGCCACCGACATGGCTTCGTCCTTGCTCACGCCGCGCGTGTTGAAGCGGCCAAAGTTGTCCATCATCAGTTGCTTGTTCACCGTGGGGAGCGAGCGCCACCTGAGGGTGTTGTGCCCGGCCCAGTGCCAGCGGTAGAAAGGGGAGTGCTTTTGCGCGTAGACCACGATTTGCCGCGCCTGCCGCTCCCAGTATCGACGTAGCCTCGCGCCGCGCAGGTAGTGCCACCGCCACCGCGCCCGGACGAAATGGGCGGCAATCAACGGCAACGTAAGGGCTTGCGCTACCCGGCTCACCTACCCACCTCCCGCTCGAATGCCTCGGGGCAGTGGGTGGGCACAATCGCCACCTCGGGCCGCGCCAGCATGAAGGTATGCAACCCCTCTATGGTGGAGCGCACAGCCTCGACGTCGTCCGCGAAAAGGTTGGTGATGGGGTGCGGCGGCCTCTGCTCGCGCACCTGCGGGGTAAGCCAGCAACCATCGGCGGCGAACAGCACCGGCCCGCGCTCCGTATTCGCCAGCATCCCCACCTGCCCCTTCGCGTGCCCCGGCAACTCGACCAGTAACACCGAACCGTCACCGAACAGGTCGTGGGTTTGGCCGAGTCCCGGGAGCGAAGGACCGGCGAAGTCCGATAGAAAGGTGGTCCTGCTCTCGAAATCTACGGGGAGCAGCGAGGGGATGAAGGCCCGCATCAGGGCGCTTACCCCATGTCTGCCCCGCACGCTGCCATATGCGGCCTTAGTGGCAACGAAGCGCGAGTGCGGGAAGTCGCGTAGCCCTGCTATGTGGTCCGCGTGGAAGTGGGATATGACAACCATGCTTATGTCTGAGGGAGAGAGGCCGAAGCGCGGAAGTTGGGCCGCGACCGCCAACCGGGCATCGACGCTCAAAGGCGTTGCCAGCCTGTACAGGCGGTAAGGCAGGAGGCGGGTAGCATCGAGCATGCGCGGAGCGTAACCGGCATCCCACAGGAACCAACCACGCTCAGGGTGCCTCAGCAGGGCCACAATCGAGTGACAGTTGACCTTGCGCCGCGCACCGCCCTGCATGATGTGGTGCTCGGACGCGAGGCAGTAGCCGGTATCGAGCACATGGTAGCGCAACGCGGGCGCACCCTCACGCGCAGGTTGGTGTACCTGCCGAGCGGAGATGTCAGAGCCAGCTACGCCACTCTCGATCATGCCGCCTTCTTCTGCTCGAAATCACCGAGCGTGCGCTCTATGCCCTCCGCAACCGTCATAACCGGATTGTAGCCCAGGTCGCGCCGGGCGGCGCTGATGTCGTAGGTCTGCGTGCGGGCGAGTATGCCGACCGTGTAGGTGGTGAGCAGAGGCTCTTTGCCGCGCAACGTGCCGCCAATCTCCATAAGCCGGGCGATGAGCAGGGCCACAGGCAGGGGCAGCGGGCGGAGGTCGTCGGGCAGTCCGGTCCTCCGCAGTACCATACGCACGGTGGGCCAGAGGGGCACGTGCTCGCCGTTCGTGATGGTGTAGGTCTTGCCGGGCGCGTCGTGGCTATCGAGGGAAAGGACCAGGGCCTGCACCACGTTCTCTACATAGGTAAGGTCTACCAGGTTGCGGCCGTCGCCTATCTGGGGCAGGCGCTTGCGGCGGGCCACCTCCACCAGCCGGGGGAGCAACGACTGGTCGCCCGGCCCGAACATCGCCTTGGGCCGCAGGATGACGGTCTCCAGCTTCCCCTCGCGGCTGGCGGCGTTCACCAGGTCTTCACCTAGCTTCTTGGTGAGGGAGTAGACCGAGGCAAAGCGGCGGGGATATGGCGCGTCCTCCCGCAGGTTGAGGTGGTCGCGCCCGTCGAACAGCACGCTGGGAGAAGAGACGTACACCATGCGCCTCACACCATGCTCGCGGCAGCCCGACATGACCGAGGCCGTCCCGCCCACGTTGATGTCGTGGAAGTCACGAGCCGGACCCCACGGAGCCGAGAGCGCCCCCACGTGGAACACCGCCTCCACGCCACGACAGGCAGAGATTACTGCCTCACGGTCGCGCAAGTCGGCACGTACAGGCACGGCACCCGAACGGAGCAGGTCGGAAACGCCCGCGAAGTTGCGGCCCATGAGGCGCACGGCATGTCCACGCTTCAGGAGGCTCCTTACTAGGTGCCGCCCCAGGAACCCGGTACCGCCCGTGACCAATATCTCCAACCCGCTCTCTCCACTCAAGCATAGCGCACAAAACAACCGGGCAAAGCATAAGGCAGCGCCCCACCATGAGTATTATAGCACCGGCAGTAGGCTCAGGCAATCACAGCGGTTACACGCATCAAGCGGAGATGCCAACGGCCGCGCCAGGGGGATGAGGGGGTTGGATAGCGTAGGGGCACGGATGCATCCGTGCCCCTACAGTCCTAAAACGCTTACCCATGTTGCTCGGCAGGTGTGCTTACTTGAGCTTGAGCGTATATTCGTCTTCGGGGCGCCGGCGTGCGGTCCTCCAGACGGCCGCGCCCACCACCGACAGCACCAGGCTGCCCATCAACCCCAGCAGGTAGTACGCGAGTGCGTAGTCTTCATCGCCCGTGTGAGGCAGCTTGGGGAAGGAGGGTTGCGCTTCGGCTTGCCTGGTGGGCGTGGCGCTTGGTGCGGGGGGCGCGCTGTCCGGCGGCACAGGTGTCGCCGCGACCGCGATGACGTCCAGAACGGCTGTGTTAGTCGGCGGCACCGCCTGAGTGTTGGTCGGTTGCGGGAGGGGCGTGCCGGTAGCCAGGGGCGGAGCAGGCGGCGCGGGCGTGTTCGTGGCTGCGGGCGCGGGCGTGTTGGTGCTGGCTACGGCTGTATCGGTAGGCTCAGGCTGGCGCGGTGCCTTTGTGTTGGTAGGCATAGGGACCGGCGTGCTGCCCGGCGCGCTGACGTTGATGCTGGCGGCGGATATGTTGTTGGTAAGGTTGGGGTCGTGGGTGTTGCTCAACACACCGACCGTGCAACTGATCTGCGCTCCTGCCGGGGTGCCGGGATTGACCTGCAAGACCAGTGGGAAGTTGAGGGTCACACCCGGTTGCAAGGCCGGTCCGGTGCAGGTGATGGTACCCGTGCCACCTATAGGCGGTGTGGAGCAAGCCCAGCCTGGGGGCAGGTCGATCCCCTGGAAGGTTGTGTTGGGCGGCGTGGTAAAGGTAAGCACCGGGGTAGCCGCCGGGTTCGGGCCGTTGTTGGTGACGATGATTAGAGCGGTCACAGTTTGCCCTGGGTGGACCGGGCTGGGCACGATTGTGATAGACACTGCCAGGTCTGCCACAGGAAGCGGCGTGCTGGTCGCGGTGTTCGCTACCACGGCGGTATTGCTGGGCACTGCGGTGTTGATAGGTGTAGCCGATGGTGTGCTCGTCGGCGTACGGGTTGCGATGCTGGTGCCGGTCGGCACGTCAGTAGGTGTATTGGTAGGCACAGGTGTGTTGCTGGGAGCCACGGTTAGAGTGCCGGTGGGCGAGTTACCGGGTGTGTTTGTTGCGGTGTTTGTTGCGGTATCGGTCGGTTCCGCCGTGGAAGTTGCGGTACTGGACGCAGTCCGAGTGTTAGTAGAGGTATTTGTGGCGGTACGGGTGCTTGTTGCGGTATCAACCGGAGTATTTGTGGCGGTGCTGGTGGGCGTGTTGGTGCTGGTGGGCGTGTTGGTGCTGGTCGATGTTTCGGTCGCCGTGTTGGTCGGAGTATTGGTGTTAGTAGGCGTGTTGGTACGCGTGCTGGTGGCGGTATCTGTCGGCTCCTGAGTAGGAGTTGTTGTCCTGGTTGAGGTCTCCGTAGGCTCGTCCGTGGGTGTAGCCGTCCTGGTGGGGGTGCGTGTAGGCGTGCTTGTCGCGGTATCAGTTGCCGTCTCGGTAGGCTCGTCCGTGGGCGTGG
>DASVRN010000253.1:0-25494 GCA_036388595.1 Chloroflexia bacterium | reverse complement strand
CAGCAACAACAAGGCTGACGAGGGACTGGGCACCGTCTAACTACGATTGCGAAATTCGGATTTCGGATTTCGGATTTCCGAGAGAGGAACACAAAGCATGGCAACAACAGTTAGGACAGTTACAGCCGCCCCGCGCCGGACTACCAACGAGAGGGTGTCCGCTCTGCTCGTGGTGCTGGTCACGCTGGCGGCGCTGATAGCAGGCTTCCTGCTTCGCGACTCGGCCGAGTCGGCCACGCGAAGCTTTACCACACCATATAACCTTACGGTCGGCTACCCTGAGGGCTGGCGCATCAACGACAGCGACGCGGCCAACCGCGTGGTGATGAGCGAACCCGGCTCCGGCCGGTTCCCCAACACCTTCGAGGTAACCAGCGTCGTGGTAGACGCCTCTGCCTCCTTCACCGACGTGCTGGGCACGGTGGGCCAGAACCTCGCCACCAGCCGTGGCACGGACCTCACCGCCTACAAGGTGCTCGACATTCAGAACCAGGCAGGCGAGGGCAACAACCGCGCCCCTCTGATGATCAAGGGCCTGCCCGCGATGATCACGCGCTACGCCTACGTAAGCACGCCCAACAGCGTCTTTACCGAGGGCCTACCGACCGTCGTGGTGGGCACCGATTACCTGCTGCGCAAGGACAACCGCGTCTACGTCTTCACGGTGCAGTCCACCGAGGAGAACGAGGCGGATGCGCAGGCCAGGTTCGAGCGTTTCGTTCAAGATGCGAGGATCCCGTAAGGGTAAGACGTAACACGTAAAACGTAACGCGTAATGCGCAACCTCTGAGGTGCAACTACGTACATCAACATGGGGGCAATTTCAAGTTACGAGTTACGAGTCACGAGTCACGACTTATCACTTACCCATTCACACTAAGAAGGATAATGATATGACAAGAAGGAAGTTTGTACGCACGCGCATCCTGGCTGTGATAACCATCCTCATGGCTACAATGTTCGCGTTCGTTGGAAGCAAGCCACCCGTAGCCAACGCCGAGATCTCATCGCAGACCATCGAAAGGGTCTGGCCGGGCGTCGTGCGCCTCAACGGTGTGGTACAGGTCAAGCAGGGCAACCGGACCACCTGGGAGCCGCTCTATACCTGTAGCGGTACCATCATCTCGTCCGACGGCTACATTCTTACCAACCACCACTGCACCGACGTGGAAGAGACCGTCCGGCAGGTAGCGCCGGACCTGAGGAACCCCAAGACCGCCATTCTCGTGTCGCTCACCAAGAAGGACGATGAGCCGCCCGTGCCCGCATTCTTTGCCGAGGTACGCGCCCAGTCGCCCTACGACGGCGGCCTCGACATAGCGGTGCTCCAGATCACCACCGACCTGAACGGCAAGCCGGTGGACGGCAGCAAGCTGCGCCTCCCCACTGTCGCAATCGGTGACTCGGATACCTTGAAGCTGGGGAACCCGATATACCTCTTCGGCTACCAGGGTATCGGCGGCGATACGATCACCCTGACTTCCGGTGTGGTGAGCGGTTTCTCGTTCAAGCAGGGCGTCGAGGGCCGAGCCTGGATCAAGCACAATGCCACCGCGGCAGGGGGCAACTCCGGCGGCACGGCAATTAATGAAGCGGGCGAGCTAATCGGCATCCCGACCCAGATGGGCTACGGTGATGCGGATAAATTTGCCGACTGCCGCCGCCTGGCCGACACCAACGGCGACGGCGTGATTGACGAGAACGACTCCTGCATCCCCGGCGGTGGCTTCATCAACGCTATCCGCCCGGTGAACCTTGCCAAGCCGTTCATCAGGCAGGCGATGGAAGGCATCGCGCCCCCTGTAGACCCGACAGACCCCGATGTTACCCCTACCGCCACTCCCAGGCCCGATACCACCCCGACTCCGGGTGTGGGTGACGCCGAGGTAGTGCGTACCTTCTTTGCCTCGGGCGTGGACGATGACGACCAGCCAACCACCATCGTCAGGTCGCTACCCACGGGTAGCACCGACCTGGTCTTCTTCTTCGACTACGCGGGCTTCGAGGAGGGTGTGAACTTCCACCCGCGCCTCTTCCTGGACGATACGGAGATAGAGGACGTTTGGCCGGAGGAACCGTGGCAGGGCTATACGTCCGGCCAGAGCTGGATAGGTTTCCTCGAAGCAGAGCTGCCTGATGGCACCTACAAGTTCCAGCTTGACTATAACGATGAGACCCTGGCGAGCAACGAGATCACACTCGGCGGAGACGCTCAAGACGAGCCGACCGTCAGCGACATCGTCTTCTCGGGCGGCACAGGCACCGAGAGCGAGGGCAGCCACCTGATCTTCGGTGACACCACCGAGATCAACGCCACCTTCACCTTCGCCAACATGGAGGACGACCAGGAGTGGGAGGCGGTCTGGCTCCAGCAGGACAACGAGACTGGCGAGTGGACCGAGCTTGACACGAGCACGGGCACCTACGGCGGCCCTGGCGATGACGAGGGTACCGCCCAGGTAACCAGCGACACCCCGTTCGAGACCGGCATGTATCGCCTGGATATCTTCTTCAATGCGAACGGCGGCGGTAACCTCGCCGGCACCGGCATGGTGGTAGTGCTTGCCGAGAGCGACGGACCCGCCCCCGATGGTGGCACTACTGTCGGCCCCATCGCCTTTGCGAGCGAGCTTGACGATGAAGGCTTGCCGGTTGACGAGGGTACTGAGTTCGAGTCCGGTATCGAGAGGCTGTACGGCATATTCGACTACGCGGGCCTCCAGGACGGCATGACGTTCAACGTCACCTGGATGATCGACGGTGAGGAGGCTTCCAACCAGGACTTCGATTGGAACCTGGGAGAAGAAGGCTCGGCTAACGTCTACATCTACGGCTCGCCCGAACCCTCGGCCCTGCCCGACGGCACCTACGAGTTGCGCCTGTCGGTGGAAGGCCAGGAGATGCAGCGGGGCAGCGCCACGATTGGCGACGGTACCTCCCCCGACCCCGACCCGACCCCCGACCCCGGTCCTAACTCGACCGACGGTGTAGTCGTAATGGGCACCATCGTGGACGCCACCAGCGGCAAGCCAATCGAGGGCGCGGCCTTCGGCGTGCTGGTGGAGGGCGTTACCCTGGAGGACTTCGACGGCAGCGACGAGCAGATACTGGACGCGGTAGTTACCGACCAGAATGGCGAGTTCATGCTGACGGTAGCGTTGGAGCCTGGCACCGCTTACTCGGTCCTGGCTGTGGCCGAGGGCTACAGGGCGTTCGGCCAGGATGACGTGGTCTTCAGCGACGTGGCCGAGACCGTGGAGATCAACCTGGAGATGCAACGGCGCTAGGTCTCAAGGCTTAGCAACTGAAGATAGGGGCTGGTGTATAATTGCACCGGCCCCTATTCTTTTCCATGAGGAGCTTGCTATGCTCACCGGAGTGATCTTCCCCCAGACCGAGATAAGCGACGACCCCGCCAAAGTGCGCGACTACGCCCAGGCCGCCGAGCAGCTTGGCTATTCTCACATCCTCGCCTACGATCACGTACTGGGCGCGAGCACTCAGAACCGCCCCGACTGGCGTGGGCCGTACACCAGCGACTCCATGTTCCACGAGCCTTTCGTGCTGTTCGGCTACCTGGCCGCGATCACGCAGAAGGTAGAGCTAGTCACAGGCGTGATTATCCTGCCCCAGCGGCAAACGGCACTGGTAGCCAAGCAGGCCGCCCAGGTTGACGTGTTGAGCGGCGGGCGGCTGAGGCTGGGTGTAGGCATAGGCTGGAACGAGGTCGAGTACGAGGGCCTGAACGAGAACTTCCGCAACCGCGGCAAGCGTTTCGAGGAGCAAATCGAAGTGCTGCGCCTGCTGTGGACCGAGCCTGTGGTGGACTTCCACGGGGAGTACCACAACATCACCGAGGCGGGCCTCAACCCCCTGCCGGTACAACGCCCCATCCCCATCTGGATTGGCGCTAATGCCGAGGTGGGGGTAGAGAGGGCGGGCCGCATAGCCGACGGTTGGTTCCCGCAGGTGCCACCGGACGAGCGGGGCCGCGACATGGTGGAGAAGTTTCGCACAGCAGCCGAGCAGGCGGGCCGCGACCCCGGCAGCGTAGGCTTGGAGGCCCGCGTCAACCTGCGCACCGGCAGCCCTGACGATTGGCGGCAATTCTACGAAGGCTGGCGCGAACTGGGCGCTACCCACATCGACGTCAGCACTATGGGCATGGGACTCACTTCCCCCGACGAGCACATCAAGATGATCGAGAAGTTCAAGCAGACGATGGACGATGGACGATAGACGATGGTAAATACTTCATCGTCTATCGTCCATCGTCCATCGTCTGTTCCAGCCGCCATCTTCAGCGACGTTGAAGGCACACTTGTAGACGCCAGCCTGCCCCGATTATCGTTGCAGGTGGGCAGCAAGATGGGGGTGTTTCCGCGCTGGAAGATGGCGGAGCTGGCGGTCTACGGGCTGCTGTCGAAGGTGCTGCCGTCGAAGTACCAGCGGCGGATGCGTTTCTACATCATCAAGAGGGCGATGGTAGGCCGCACGGAGGCTGAGGTGACGCGGCTCTGTGAGGCACTTACTCCCAGGGTCGTGGCAAAACTGAAGCAGGCCAACTGGCAGCGAGTGAAGCAGCAACGGGACGAGGGTATGCCTCTGGTGCTGATGAGCGCGGGGTTGCACGAAGCTATAGCCAGGCTGGGGCAGGAGCTAGGGGCGCGGGGCGAGGGCACCCACTTCATTGTGCGAGGCGGCAAGTACCTGGCCCAATTCGACGGCCCCATTTGCGAAGGCACGGGCAAGCGCGACCGCGCCCTCTCAATAGCCCGCGAGCTAGGTTGCGACCCCGGCATGTGCTACGCCTACGGCGACACCGCCACCGACATCCCTTTCCTTGAAGCCTTCGGCCACCCATACGCCGTGGACCCCGATGCGGCCCTGGAGGCTGAGGCTAAGAAGCGCGGCTGGGAGATATTGAGAAGTACAAGTTAGACCTATCAATGGAGGAAGATGTGGACACGATGGAAAGGCGCTATACCAAAGCCGACCTATCAAACGCGATAGAAGGGGCCTGGACGAAGCTGAACGAGGCCCTGGACCGCCTGACCCCTGAGCAAATGACGGATATTCGCGACCCTGAAGGTTGGGCGGTGAAGGACCACCTGGTCCACATGGCAGCATGGGAACGCTCGGTTGTGGTCTTCTTGCAGGGCCGACCCCGGCATGAGGGGCTTGGCGTGGACGAGCAGATATACGATAGGGGCGACGACGATGAGATAAACGCCGCCATACAGGAGCAGCGGAAGGATATATCGCTTTCCGAGGCACTGTCCGAGTTGCGTGAGGTGCACGGCCAGCTATTGAACCTGTTGGAGCCGATGACCGACGATGACATGTACAAAGCCAACAGTGACTTTGAGCCAGCCGCGTCGGGAGAGCGCGACGAGCGGCCTATAGCCGGGATGATTTACAGCAACACCGCAAACCACTTCACCGAGCACCAGGAGTGGATCGAGAGCCTGGTATCTCAGGGGAGATAAAGTTGGGCCTGATGGAAGGTCCGCGCCCCGAGCCGCTCTTCAAAAAGGTTGACTGCCTGAGGATACCAGTACCAGACCTTGATGCCGGGCTTGCTTTCTATTGCGATAGCTTGGGCCACGATTTGATCTGGCGTGATAAAACAGCAGCAGGCTTGCGCATGCCCGAAACTGACACGGAGATAGTGATCCATACCGAGACCGCAGCCTTCGAGATCGATCTATTGGTGTCCTCAGCCGATACAGCCGCAGAAGCGATTGTAGTTGCAGGGGGCCGCGTTGTTGTGCCACCCTTCGATATTCAGATCGGGAGGTGTGTTGTCGTCCAAGACCCGTGGAACAACCAACTGGTCCTTCTCGATATGAGCAAAGGTCCGTTGCAAACCGACGCAGAGGGCAAAGTCATCAATGAGGCAGGTACGAAACCATCAGAGTAGCAAAATGGGCATTACTCACCGTAGCTGTGACCACTTGCCTACCTGATTGGTCCAAGAGACGCATTCCAGAGCCGGTTGACGGCGGGAAGAATGAAGGAGTAAGGACTATTGTCAGCCCAACAACCTGAGCAGTCTCCCAGACCTGTGGCTATTGTCACGGGTGCGAGTCGAAGAAAGGGAATCGGCTCGGCAGTCTGTGTAGAGCTTGCTAACGCCGGGATGGACATCCTGTTCACCCACTGGACTCCATACGATTCGTCGATGGAGTGGGGGGCTGAAGAAGATACCCCTGCCGCTCTACAGTCACGGCTAAGGTCGCTCGGCGTGCGTTGCGAGCATTTGTCCATCAACCTGGCTGAAGCGGACGCTCCCAGGATCATTATGGACACAGTCGAGGAGCGCCTGGGCACTGCCGCAGTCCTTGTCAACAACGCGGTGCACGACACCACAGACGCGCCCTTCTCCGAGCTTGATGCCCCGACCCTGGATGCCTACTATGCTGTAAACATCAGGGGCACGATGCTGTTAAGTGTCGAATTTGCGCGCCGCTTTGTCAATGGGACCGGAGGGAGAATAATCAACCTGACCTCTGGGCAGGGGCGGGATCCAATGCCGGGAAAGCTGGCGTACGTGGCGACCAAGGGAGCAATCGAGGCGTTTACCGTCACACTCTCTGCCGAAGTAGCGCCACTGGGTATCACGGTGAACGCCGTAGATCCCGGCCCCACAGATACCGGCTGGATGACCGGCGAGATCAAAGAGCACCTGCTGCCCAGGTTCCCTATGCGTAGGATTGGCCTGCCCGAGGACGCAGCACGCCTGATCGGATTTCTTGCGAGCGAGAAAGCAGGTTGGGTAACCGGCCAGATTATTCGCTCCACAGGTGGCTTCTAACCGGCAAAGGCAAGGATTCCAGAAGCTAACTCATAACCCTGAATCTGAGCAGAGCACAGCAGCCCCACCCTTGTCATTCTGAGCGCAGCGAAGAATCAGGTGGGTAGTTAGGTCGTTGAACTTCAGGACCGAGTCTCACCCTGTCATTCTGAGCGTAGCGAAGAATCTCGTCCCTCACCACCCAAATATCACCTTTCTATTAGTCACTCTGTACCACAAGAAAGCAGTAACATACCGGTGAGGGACGAGATTCTTCGCTACGCTCAGAATGACAGGGTGGGGCTTTGATGCTTGTCTTCGGCGCCGGTGTTTATGAGATAGCTTCCAGGCACCGCGCCGCTACTACTGAAGGTTTGGACATGCGCCGCTTCCACAGCACAGGCCGAGGCTTGAAGGAAGCTCTAAATCCCCGCCGCGTACCCATCCGCCCGCTTGTCGCTGCCCGCCGCGTAAGCCCCTGACGGCAACCGCCAGATGATTTGGCCTCGTCCGAACCCACCCGAAGGCTCCGCTACCTCTACATCGTGTCCTCGCTGCCGTAGACCCTCTACGATAGCGGGCGCGGCGTTCGACTCGATCTGCACCGTGCGGCCCTTCGCCCACTGCCACCGGGGAGCGTCCAGGCTGGCCTGCGGGTTCAAGCCGTAGTCCACCAGGTTCACCACCATCTGCATGTGCCCCTGCGGCTGCATGAAGCCCCCCATGACGCCATAGGGGCCTACAGCCTTGCCGTCCCGCGTGAGGAAGCCGGGAATGATGGTGTGGTAAGGACGCTTGCCGGGCTGCACGAAGTTGGGGTGACCGGGTTCCATGCTGAAGCCATGGCCGCGATTTTGCAGCGC
Organism: Chloroflexia bacterium; assembly: GCA_036388595.1. Lineage (GTDB taxonomy): Bacteria > Chloroflexota > Chloroflexia > QHBQ01 > JADMIH01 > JADMIH01. Next base: position 17,835 of record DASVRN010000253.1, on the reverse strand, counting down.
CACCCCTGTGCCCGGCACCACGACACCCGACCCGAAGCCCATGTAGTTCGACTGGATGAAGCTCACCATCATACCGTCGCCGTCTACCGCGCACAGGAACACCGTGCCGCCGGAGTTCGGGTCGCCGGGGGCCGGGTCGAGCGCCCGCTCACCGATGAGGGCGCGCCGCCGGTCCGCGTAGCCCTTGTCCAGCAGGCGAGCGGTGGGCACGCCCGCGAACTCAGGGTCGGCCACGTAACGGTGAGCGTCGGCAAAGGCCAGCTTGAGCGCCTCGATTTGCAGGTGGAACGACTCGGCGGTGTCGCGCGGCATGGAGGCCATATCGAAACCCTCCAGGATGTTGAGCGCGATGAGGGCGGCGATGCCCTGGCCGTTGGGCGGTATCTCCCAGGCTTCGTAGCCCCTGTAGGTGGTGGATATAGGCTCCACCCAGGTGCTCGTGTGCGCCGCCAGGTCCTCCTCTATGATAAGGCCGCCCGTGTCCCTGGCGAAGTCGGCTATCTGCCGGGCCATCTCCCCCCGGTAGAAGTCCTCGGCGCTGGAGTTGGCAATGCGCTGTAGCGTGGCCGCATGCCCGGGGCTGGCCCATATATCCCCGGCTTGAGGGATATGTCCGCCCGGTGTGAAAGTCTCATGCCAACCCTGGAACTCCGGTGTCTTGTTAGCCGCGTAGGCCCGGGCGGCATGGCCCCAACCCGCGGCCAGCACGGGCGACAGGGGGTAGCCGCGCTCGGCGTAGTAGATGGCAGGCTCGAACAGGTCCGCGAAGTCGAGGCGGCCGAAGCGGGCGTGCAAGTCGCGCCAGGCAGCGGGCGTACCAGGTATGGTCACAGGCAACCAGCCCCGCGTCGGCATAGCCTCATGCCCGGCTGCCTGTATCGCCTCTAGCGTAAGCCCGCCCGGTGCTCGCCCCGAACCGTTCAGCCCGTGCAGCTTCTCCCCGTCCCAAACCAGCGCGAAAGCGTCCGAGCCTATACCGTTGGACGTAGGCTCCACCACCGTAAGAGCGATAGCCGTCGCCAGGGCAGCGTCCACCGCGTTGCCTCCCCGTTGCAGCATAGAGATACCCGCCTGCACAGCTAAGGGCTGGCTGGTGGCGACCACGCCGTCGCGGGCGATGATCACGCTGCGCGTCGAGGGATAGGGATTGCTGTAAAGATCGGGGATGTTGTCCACGGCGGCACCTCCTGCGGATTGTGTGGAAGGAATTATAACGCAGGGGCCAAAAAAGGGTTAGCTCCTAAGCTAACCTTTTACATTCTCATCAGTTAGCTACCGCTTAGGCAGTTCGCCGTGCCAAGAGTGATAGTTAGAGTCCATTTTCATAGTTACTCTTGTTGCACCCGAATCCGTCGTTACAATGTCTATCTTTACCTTGGAAACAGGGCCATCATCAGGCCAGTACTGGTAATACTGCATCGTTGGGACGTTCTCAAAGGGATGTCCGTGGTACTCCCACCCTAGAGCTTGCATTGACTTTTCATAATAGCTTCTAACTTCGTCGGGATCGTCGTGCGTCAGGAAAGCAACGGTACGCAAGAGATTGCCATCATAGTCCTTGGTTGTAATCGTCTGGCTCAAGTCTTCGGCGTTGTGATACAACGCGGGTAGCCCTCTCGGCTCGTCAGATTCGCGGACAAGAGCGTACGCAAGATTCCCGATCATCACCGGCATCAACAAGAGCAAGGTACCAAGTGATATCGTGAAGAGAACCCCTAAGAGAACTGTCCTGAGTGACAATCTCAGCAGACCAGAAAGCTGTAAACCAGGCACAGAAGGGGATTCCATAGCACGAGTATAGCATGGATCCAGGGGATTAAGATGCTAGGTGCGACTATCCTTCGCCAGCACAACCTTTCCAGGCACCCGGCGTTTGCCGCGACAGTCAGCCTGTGATATGATTCGTGGGTTAGCTCAGAAGGAGACACCCACAAGATGCAAACAGAAGAAACTACTACCCGGCAAGCCCCGGTCGTGTACATCGCGGACCTGAAGGACCACGACGGCCAACTTGTCACCGTGCGGGGCTGGCTGATGCACCACCGGGACAAGAAGAAACTGCAATTCCTCGTGCTGCGCGACGGTACGGGCACGGTACAGGCCGTGGCTTTCATCGACGACGTGCCCGCCGAAGCCTGGGAGAAGATAGGCCAGCTTACGCAGGAGTCCTCCGTAATGGTGACCGGCACCGTGCGTAAGGACGAGCGCGCCCCCGGTGGCTACGAAATCTCGGTGAAGGACCTCGATGTGTTCCAGCTAGCCGGGGCCGACTTTCCCATATCGAACAAGGAGCACGGCGTCGGCTTCCTCATGGAGCACCGCCACCTGTGGCTGCGCTCCAACAAGCAGCGGGCGGTCCTGCGCATCCGCGCCGAGGTAGTCAAGGCGGTGCGCGACTACCTGGACGATCACGGCTACGTGCTGGTGGACACGCCCATACTCACCCCCGCCGCCTGCGAAGGCACCTCCACCCTCTTTGAAACCGACTACTTCGGCACCCCGGCGTACCTGGCCCAGAGCGGCCAGCTCTACAACGAGGCCGACATCTTCGCGTTCGGCAAGGTCTACTGCTTCGGCCCCACCTTCCGCGCCGAAAAGAGCAAGACCCGCCGCCACCTCATGGAGTTCTGGATGGTGGAACCGGAAGCCGCCTGGATGGAGCTTGACGGCCTTATCGAGCTTGAGCAAAGCTTCGTGAGCTACATCGTGCAGACCGTGCTCGAAAAGCGGCGGGCCGAGCTAGAACTGCTTGAGAGGGATATATCGAAGCTGGAGAACGTGCTTGAACCTTTCCCCCGCATCACCTACGACCGGGCGCTTGAGATCCTCAAGGAGAATGGGCTTGAGGTGCAGTGGGGAGACGACTTCGGCGGCGATGAAGAAACGGTGCTCGCCTCCCAGTACGACCGCCCCCTCTTCATCACCCACTACCCGGCCCACGCCAAGGCGTTCTACATGCAGCCCGATCCTCAGCGTCCCGAGGTGGTGCTGTGCGCCGACCTGATAGCCCCTGAGGGCTACGGCGAGATTTGCGGCGGCTCCCAGCGCATCCACGACGTCACCCTGCTGGAGCAGCGCCTCGTGGAGCACAACCTGCCCCGCGAGGCATTCGAGTGGTACCTGGAGCTTCGCAGGTACGGCTCGGTGCCCCACTCCGGCTTCGGCATGGGCATAGAGCGCGTGGTAGGCTGGATCTGCGGGGTCCCCCACCTCCGCGAGACGATCCCCTTCCCCAGGATGCTGGACAAGATATACCCGTAGGCTTCTGAAACGTGAAACGTGAAACGTGATGCGGCAAGGGTAGCATAGTACTTAATCCGCAGCAGGGTCGCCCTTATATACTAGGGGCGGCCCTGTTACTCATTGGCATACTGTGTTACCCTTACCCTATCACGTTTCACGTTTCACGTTTCAGGTTCGGGTTCTGAAACTAATTAGTATCCGGGTACGTTAATTAGGTATAAGGGCCGATGGAGAGGGCACAAGGTTTGCTTTATACAAGTACAACAAAGCAAAAGCCCACAGTAAATATATGACAGCGGCCGGGGACTTATCGACAATTGTGCAAAACACATCAATGCGGCTGAATATCGTATAATTGTATTGAGGGACACGTAGCGGGCTGTATCGTACGTCGAGCGAGTGACCTCAACTAGAAAGGGGCAAACAAAATGGCCGAGACCACCAGCAATAAGAGGGTGAAAAAAGATAAGGCCGCAAAGGATACAGTCAAAGTTGAGTCTGGTCCGGTTGTGCTGGAAGAGCTTGAGGGCTTCACCCCCGGAGAAGTCGCTCGTATGTCCGAGATACGCGACAAGATACGGGCCGGGCAATACAGCGACCTCACCAAGGAGTACCGCAAGCTGCTCTTCGTCCAGTGGCTCATCGAGCACGACAAGCTGAGAAGCTGAGCATAACATATCGATGCAAACAAAGAAGGCTACCCACGACGGGTAGCCTTCTTCACTTAGTGCAGACCATCTCCTACGAGAGATCCGCTATATTTACTCCTCCAGCGCCCAGCGCAACTCTTCGTCACTAAGAAGCGGGTCGAAGTGCAACACCAGATCCGTGGCATCTTCCGGTATCTCGTAAGCGATCTCGCCGGTCAACTCTTCGCCCGCGGGTACGTTGCCGTCCAGTGACGTTTCGACGCCCGCTGTGAAGGACTGGTCGAAGTCCGTGCCATTGCCGCCGTCGTCCTTCACCGAGAAGTTGAGCAGGCTGCTGACGATCTGCTCTTCGTCGGTGGTGTTGGCCGCCGTGAGGTTGATAATCAGGTATTCGTTGCCTGCGCTAGGCGACAGCAAGCCGTTGCTGGTGCGGCGGAACGAATTGACCGTTATCTCCAGGCCGTCGCTCTCGCCGGTATCCCCTACCGCCAGAAGCTCACCCGTGTTGGTGTCGCCCGAGTCCCCTTCAGGCGTGGGCTCGTCGCCCGCGTCGCCATCGCTGGGAGGGCTATAGCTTTCCAGGATTCGCGAGAAGGTCTCCGCGTAAGTATCAGTGGCGTCAGGCTCGCTGATGAACATCAGGATGTAGAGGCCGGTGCCGCGCTGCTCGATGAAAGCCGAACCGTCGAAAGCGGCACCCTGCTGCTCAAACGTAAAGTCGAGGCGGGTGCTGCCGTCTGGCTGCTCCTCGCGGCCGGTCTCTTCGTAGCCGGTGAAGCTGCCCGCGAGCTGCGTGCTGGCTATCTCCACAAGCTGCTCGGGATCAAGCTCGGCCCCGACGTCGGCATAGGTCACCTGCACAAAGGCATCGTTCGTGGGTGCGAAGAACTGTACGTTAGGCGCGAGGTCCTCGTTTACGGTCCAATCGGAGGGATAATCTATGCTCCAGTTACCTTCACTGGCGGTGTAAGTCTCCCAATCGCCGTCAGCTTCAGGCTCAGGCGTGCTGGTAGCCCTGGCGGTCCGTGTGTTGGTGGCGCGGGCCGCGCGGGTATTGGTAGGCTCGGCACCTCCCCTCGGCGTGCGGGTAGCGCGAGGCGTGCGCGTGGGGTTGGCGTCGTCACCAGCGGCGGTGGGATTGTTCGGTGCCGGGGTATTGGCCGGTGCGGGGGTATCGCCGCAGGCAACCAGCGTAAGCAGCGCCATAAGCGCCACCAACACCAGGCCCAAATACTTGGCCGGTCGATTCATTAGAACTTCCTCCTTAACGTTATGACAGTCAATATGTGAAAACCAGTAGGTTCGTACAACGGATTGTGAGAGCGCCAACGGTCCAGACATTATAGCATGAAAACCGCGCTTGGCACCTTCCAATCTGCGCTGAACGAGACGGAAACGCCAAGACGCCAAGACGCCAAGACGCCAAGGACCACGCCAAGTTAAGAATGGTTATTGTCGAAGCAAAAGGAGCAGGGTACGTACTGTTGTACCCTGCTCCTATTTGTACTCTCCAAACCTCTATACTCTTGGCGTCTCCGCGTCTTGGCGTTTCCGTACGCCTATGGGTTGTAGGACGGCGGCCCGATGCCGGGGATAGGGGTGGGTGGGGCGCTTGGCCTGCGCGGCTGGTTGTTCTGGTTATTCTGGTTGTTCCTGTTGGTTGAAGGGGCCGAGCGCAACTGCTTGTTGTTGTCCTTGTAGGTGGTGCAGCCCTTCGGCGGGGCGTCCTTCAAGAAGAGGTCGCGCACGGTGCCCTTGTTGGAGCAAGCCGAGGCCGTAATTAGTCCTTCCGGCTGCACGAACTCGCGCTGTACCTTGCCGTCAACTTTCACCAACTCCTCGAAGTCCGGCTCCGAGTAGAACTTCTCCATCACATTGTGCCACACCACGGCGGCGCCAATCGCGCCCGTCACCTTGAGCATCTCCGAATTGTCGCTGTTGCCTACCCACACGCCGACCGTAAGGTTCGGGGTGTAGCCCATCGTCCAGCTATCGCGGTTGTCGTCGGTCGTACCGGTCTTGGCTGCCGACTGGAAGCTGGTCTTCAGCGGGCTGTTGGCACCAAAGGCAGGCGTGCGCGCCTTGTTATCCGACAGGATCGAGGTGATCATGTAGGCGTGGCGGGGGTCGAGCGCCTGGGTGCCCGGTACGTTCGGGTCTAGCTGGTAGATCGTGCGGTCCTGGGCGTCTACTATCTTCAGTATCGGATTGGCAGGCACAGCCATACCGCCATTGGCAAAGGTCGAATAGGCGGTGGTCATATCTAGCAAGGTCACTTCGCCGCCACCCAGCGTGAGCGACAGGCCGTACCAGCTTGTGCCCCGGTTGAGACCCTGGATGCCCATCGCGTGGGCCGTGTCAATCGTCTCTTGCACGCCGGCGAATTGCAGAGCCTTCACCGCCGGGACGTTGTACGAGTTGGCGAGCGACTCGCGCACCGTTACCCAGCCGTGGTCGCGTCCGTCGTAGTTCTTGGGCGCGTAGGGCTTCTGGCCGGGGTTGGGGAATTCGGTCAGCGTATCGAGCAGCACGGTGCCCGGCGTCCAGCCCTTCTTGAAGGCGGCAGCGAAGGTGATAGGCTTGAACGACGAGCCGGGTTGGCGCTCGCGCGTCGCCACGTTCACCTGGCCGTCGATGGCCGTGTCATTGTAGTCCACCGAGCCGACCATGCCCAGGATTTCGCCCGTGTGCGGCTTCATCAGCACGATGGCCGCGTTGGTCGCCTTCTGCCTGCGCAACTCGTCAATGCGGTCGCGGGCCACCTGCTCGGCGGCTGCTTGCACGCGCAGGTCTAGCGTGGTATATACCTTCAGGCCGAGGTCGAGCGCCTGCGGGCCGTACTTCTTCTCGAGGTACTCTTTCACATAGTAGACGAAGTGCGGGGCCTTGATGTCAAATTTGTAGGGCCTGAGTCCCACGTCCGCGGCCTTTGCCGCCGCGTGGTCTTCCGCGCTCACCATGCCCAGCTTGAGCATCTGGTTGAGCACGTAGACCTGGCGTGTCTTAGCATCCCCCTGGTTGATGAAGGGGTCGTACCGGCTGGGGGCCTGCACGAGTCCGGCCAACAAGGCGGCTTCCGACAGGGTAAGCTCGGACGCCTTCTTATTGAAGTAGGTCAGCGCGGCCGCTCCGATGCCATATGCTCTGTGGCCGTAGTAATTCTGGTTCAGGTACATCTCAAGGATCTCGTCCTTGGAGTACGTCTGCGTCAGCTGTACCGCCAGCGCCGCCTCTTTGATCTTGCGGCTCCACGAGCGTTCCTGGGCTTCATCGGGGTCGAGCACTATCTGCCGCACGACCTGCTGCGTGATCGTGGAGGCACCGGAGGAGCCGTCGCCGCTCAGGTTGATCGTTACGGCGCGCACTATACCCACCGGGTCAATGCCGATGTTCGTGTAGAAGTTCGCATCCTCGGCGGCGATGGTCGCGCTTATCACCAGGGGAGATATCTCATCCAGGTCCAGTTCTTCGCGGCGGCCGGTCTCTTCGTCTACGAGGTCGTAAAGCAGGTTGTTGTTCCGGTCGTAAATCTTGGTGGTCTGCACCGTGAGAGCATAATTGCTCTGCGAAAGGCTCTCCGGGTCAACGGGGGGCAATTGGCTGATGTAGAGGCTCGCGCCCGCCACGCCCGCGCCCATACCCCCGGCGAACATCACCGTGAAGAGCAGCATCATCGCCAGGGAGATGCGGGCGAAGGCTATCGCCGCGCCACCCTTGCCGTAGCGTTGAGCGGCCGCCTGGCTGCGGGTGTAGCCCACACGCGAGGTGGAGCGCAGCGCGCGGTGCCTCATCAGGAAGGGGGGCAAGTCGCGCCTGTGCACCGAACGACGGCGAGAGGACACTGGCACCAGCATAGGAGCATCTTGCCCCAGGCGGTAGCGTATCCGCAGCAGGTCGGTCTCGCGCAGGTGCGAGGTCGTGGGCCGCTGGGTGACCGAAGCCGCCAGGAGGCCGGTATCGCGCATCAGGCGGGCCTTGTGGCCGTTCCCGTTACCATTGCCGTTTCCATTACTATGCCCGTTCCCGTTACTGTGGCCGTTGTGGCCGTTGCCGTTCTCATGCGCATCGAGGTCCAGGTCCAACAGACCGGTCTGCCCCACGCGCACCTTCACGGGGCGTACCTGTGTGAGGCGAGTGGTGCCGTTAGCGCCGTTGGCAACATGCTTGCCGTTGCCGTTGGAGTGGCCGTTACCATTCCCATTAGAGTGGCCGTTGCCGTTATGGCCGTCGTCGTTGTGGCCGTTGCTCACGACCGGCAACTCCTGGGTATCCTTCGCAACATCGACATGACGAAACCCGACGCGCGCCTTTATAGAGGGGACCGGCGTAGCGCCGTCCCCACCGTCATGAGAACCGTTGGTGGTGTGCGTCTTTATCTTGTTTTCTCTCTCTGTTTTATTGGACATAACTTGACTACCAATATTATAGCGTACTATGTAAACACCATGGCAAGGTGCAAAACTAACATAAGCAGGATATATACCCAAATACAAAAAGCCTCCTACGACGTCGGAGGCCTTCATCTATACGATACCACCTTGTAGGTTCACACGTCAAGGTATGCGTGCCTGACAAGCGCAACCCTGCTGGTACAGCCGCTGTAGCAATCAGAGCGACCAAAGCCCCCCTCTGTCATTCTGAACGCAGTGAAGAATCAGGTGGGTAGCTAGGCCGTTGAATTTTAGGACCAGGTCTCCCTTTGTCATTCTGAGCGTAGCGAAGAATCTCGTTCTCCAGCACCCAAATACCACCTTTCCTACAGTACATGCCCAGGAACCGGCACGCTCCGTAAGAAAGCGGCAACATCTTCATGTGGGACGAGATTCTTCGCTGCGCTCAGAATGACAAAGAAGGGGCTTGGTCACCGTAGTTCAACAGCATCCCTACCCACCTGATTCTTCGCTACGCTCAGAATGACAGAGGAGGAGATGGTCCAGCTCCATAACTTTGGTACAAACGTGGCCGGTAGGGGGAAGGCGGCAGGCGAGGTAAAGCGTCCCGTTTGTCAACAATGGAGCTATCCGGTAAAATAGCTTACAGCGCTTACATTTAACAGTACTGGGGAGGCACCCTTTTGGCAGCAAACGATATTACACCAACCACCCGCGACCTGGAGCGCCTGATAGACTGGATGCGCCGCTCAGGCCGCCCGCAGACCATCAGTTCGCTAGTCCGCCGCTACCTGGAAATGGTACGCGAGGAGCGAGGCATCAGGGACACAGGGAAGTAACGCGTTGCGCATTACGTGTTATGAGTGACGAGTTATGAGTCGAGGAGCAGCAGGCAGCATGGAAACAGAGACGCAGATAGCGTTCGAGGGGACAAAAGAAGAGCAGGAGATAGCGGCCCGCGCCTTCGAGGTGATGAAGCGCAAGGGCATGCTCTTCGGGGCCAACGCGCCTATCAAGATGGGCGCGGACGCCATCGCCAAGGCCCTCACGAAAGAAGGCGGGGCGATGTCGGGGCGTAACGCCGCCGATTTGACGCCTGTGCTGATCTCCGCGCTTGAGAAGAACCCCGGCGTATTTGGCCGCGAGGCCGGCGGCGACTTCGTCACCACCAAGTCTGGCCGGGCACCTCACAGCCAGAACGGCGGGCAGAACACCCACACCTTCAAGCAGCGTCTCAATACCGAGGCGACCACGCTCGATGCCGGGGCTTCCCGCGAGTACGTCGAGGGCCTGCTGAACAGAGCCGCCGAGCGCGAGGCCTTCATCGACACCCTGGCCGACATGCCCGCGCCGCCCTCGCCTCGCAATACGCCCCACCTGCCGCCTCAGCCGCACAAGCCGGTAGAGTTCCAGACGCTTATCCCGTCGCACCTGATACCGAAGCCGCCCGTAGTGGAGGAGCCGGACGAGGAACCTGAAGAGGAGCCTGTACAGTCCGCACCGCAACGTGCTACGGAATCGGCAGCGCCCACACCGACCACGCCGAGCGTCCCCGCACCCGCTACACCTGCCGCCGCGCAAACCCCGGCTGCCTCCGCACCCGCCTCTGCTCCCACAGGTACCCCTGCGGTGCCAGCACCCACTCAGCCGCAGACCGCAGCACCCACTTCGCAGCCTGCGGCCACAACAGGGACAACCCCGCCTGCAACCGAGGCCCCCGCAAGGCGGCCTGAAGAGACAGCCGCCCCCAGGCCCGCTGCCACAACACCAGCTACCGGAGTAGCGCCCGCGGCTTCTACCGCGCCGCCCGCGGTTGCACCAGCCGCCGGGTCCGCCCAGCCCGCTACCCCGCCGCGCCCGCAGACCCCGTCTGCCCAACCGCAGCCCACGGAGGCAAGGCCCGCTGCCGCGCAACCTGCTGTAGATGCGCCCCCGGCCCGGCCCAAGCCCGCTCCTGTTGCCCCGGCTGCCCCCGCCGCGCCCGTAATTACAGGCCCCATAGAGGTCACCGTGCAAACGGCAGGCGGACCGGCCACCATCGACCTGACCAGGCCGCTGGACGAGCTTGTAGAGAACGAGGCCGTGGTCGCCGCGCTTGAAGAGACGATTGGCAAGATGCTGGAGAGCGACACGCGCATCGTGCGGTTCGGCTCGGAGATATTCGTGGAGGAAGCGACCGAGCGCTTCAGCAAGGGCGACTTCCGCCGCATCCGCGAGTACTTGGAGGAGCCTGAGACCGGCGGTGTGGCCTCCGACCGCGACATCATGACCGACGTGCTGGGTCGCCGCGCCGAACACCCGGATTACGACCGCGCCCGCTTCTCGCTGAACTCCAAGCTGCTCAGGGAGAAGAAGGACTTCGAGTTCGTAGGCATCGACAGCGACCGGCTCTGGATCATCGCCAACTCCTCGCCCGCTACCCACCCGGTGCGCAAGCCCGCCGAAATCGGCCAGGACTATCGCTACCTCGAAGACCCCGCCATCCAGTCGGTGGAAGACGAGGATGCAGCCGAGGTCCCGGCATACGAGCACTCGCTGACCTACTATGAGTACGAGAATGGCGTGCTGCCCTATGACCGCCGCTTCAAGCGGATCTTCCCTGGCGCGGTCTTCGAGGACCAGCGTGCCTCTCTCATCAGGTTCGAGATACCCCAACTGTACGGCGCGCTCATCGCGGAGCTTCGCTACCCGACCGGCAACCGGGGCGGCTTCATCATGGGCCTGAACGAGCTTTTCACCGGCCACCTCGTGCCGGGCGCTCGGTTCCAGATAGTGCCCACCGACCGCGGCGACGACGTGTTTGAGGTCCGCTACACCTCGGTCAAGGAGCGCGAAGAGAACCTGCTGCAACTCGATGAGAGGCGCGGCCGCTACGTCTTCCGCCCCGTGTCGTACTCGGTGGAGACCGACCCGGCCATGCTGCTGACCGAGACCAAGTTCGGCAAGCTGCACAACCAGAAGAAGCTGGAAGAAGGCGAGCGCAAGAAGCCCGACCTGATTATCATCAACGCCTTCGAGGCCGTCGGTGAGGACCTGGACGGCAAGCGCTGGGCATTGTTCGACGACATCTTCCCGGTAGTAAACATCGAGCGCCCCATCTCCCCAACGTGGCTCAGGACGCTCCTATCCGGGGCCTACCCCTACTTCTACGCCGACGAAACCAACGAAGGCGCGTACTTCTACGACGCATCAAAGAGACCAACATAATAACTGAAACGTGAAACGTGAAACGTGATGCGGTAGGTGGTACAGGTTCTGATTAAGTAAGCAGTGTCGCACTAGCACCAGAGGCGACCATGTTTCATTAGCAGTACCAAGCCACCAACACCGCATCACGTTTCACGTTTCACGTTTCAGAACAACCCCTAGAGGAACAGGAATAGAAAATGGCGACATTCAACGAGAAATTGGACGCGGTAGGCAAGGACAAACGGCCCTCGCATGCGGCGCTGACTTTCCTTAGCGACCTGGGAAGCTCGGAGCGGTCGGACTTCCGCGAGAACTGGCCCGCGGTGCCCACCGAACGGCGGAGATTTATAGTGCACGAACTTGTACAAATGGCGGAAGACAACATAGACCTCGATTTTAGGCACGTCTTCCTGGTAGCCCTGGAAGACGCGAACCCCGAAGTGCGCACCACGGCAATCGAGGGACTGTACGAGGACGAAAGCAGGCTGCTGCTCGGCAGGCTGCTCGATATGCTGAGGCGCGACTCCGATGAAGGCGTGCGGGAGGCGGCGGCGAAGGCGCTGGGCCGCTTCACATACATAGCCCACTGCACCGACAAGCTGGGCGCGAACGGCGAGAGGCTGCGCCAGGCGTTACTCGATTCGGCCAACGACGAGAACGAAGATAGTGACGTGCGCCGCCGGGCTATCGAGTCGCTCGGCTATTTTCACGGCGACAAGGAAGTGGAGGGGCTGATTTCCGGCGCTTACGAGAGCGGTGGGTTGCAGGCCGAGAGCGCCATATTCGCTATGGGCCGCAGCCTGGACGAGCGCTGGGAGCAGGTAGTGCTGGACGAACTGGAAAGCTCCCGACCAGCCATGCGCTTCGAGGCAGCCCGCGCCGCCGGGGAGATGACCCTGGCCGATGCCCTACCCTTCCTCACCCGCATGATAGACGATAGGGACACCGAGGTGCGGCTGGCAGCCATCCTGTCGCTGGGGCAGATTGGCGGCAAACCGGCCAGGGAAGCCCTGAACAGGGCGCTAAAAAGTTCCGAGCCTGCCATCCGCGAAGCCGCCCAGGAAGCAATAGACGAAATGGAGTTCAGCGCAGACCCGCTTGCGGTGAGGGGATAGATGGACGATAGACGATGGACGACGGACGATGGCGGCGCTACTGGTGGCTGCCCTTATCCCAACAGCAGGACACGAGAACCCCGCTCCCCTCTGTCATCCTGAGCGTAGCGAAGGATCAGGTGGGTAGGCGAGAGTCCTCAACGTTGTGGATGCTGTCAGCAAGAGAAACACTGGTGCCTTACAAGGAAGAGTCAAGGAAGAGTCAAGAACGGGTCACTGATCCTTCGCTACGCTCAGGATGACAAGGCCCAACCTTGGCGCGTTCTTGGCGTCCTCTGCGTCTTGGCGGTTCTGTCTCCTATCGTCCATCGTCCATCGTCCGTCGTCCGTCGTCCGTCGTCCGTCGTCCCTTCAACCAATTTGCCGCTTGATTGATACAATTGGCAACGTTTTAAGTTATAATCAGGGCATATAGCAGCTAGCATCATTGAAACGGGCCATACGATATCAATGGAGATTACAGAATGTCACACAATGTAGGCGTATTCGTGGACGTGTCGAACCTCTTTTACTCGGCCAAGTCCGCGGGGGTAGAAGTAAATTACTGTAGGCTATTGGAGCACTCGGTGGCGGGCCGTGACCTCATCAGGGCCTCCGCTTACACGGGCGTCGATCCCGAAAACCCCAACCAGCGCAAGTTCATAGATTTCCTGCGGGCCAACGGCTACAAGGTCATATGCAAGGACATCCACAAGTACGAGGGTGGCCGCATCAAGGCTAACCTCGATATAGAGATGGCCGTTGACATCATGCTCCTCTCCGAGAACCTGGACGTGGTTGTCCTGGTGAGCGGCGACGGCGACTTTGTGCGCCTGATAGACGCGGTGCAGACCAAGGGCGTGCGCTGCGAGGTGATAGGCTTCGGTATCAGCACCTCCAACGAGTTGATTGACGTGGCCGACCAGTTCACCGAAATCGGCAGCCTCCCCGGCATCTTCCGCAACGCCCCCTCCGGCCCCGGCGTGCACATCAAGAGCGTGCAGGGAGCGGGTGCCGACTCGCGGAGCGTATACGCATACAGCGCCTACAGCATCAGCACAAACACCGGCTATGGCGTGCAGCCCGAACGGGTCTCTGGTGAAAGGGAGCGCGAGCGCCTCCGCGCCGGCGGCGAGCGGCCCCAGCCATACTGGGACCAGCGCGAAGGCCGCCAGCAGCAGCTAGAAGGGCATGGCGGCTACGACTACGCCACCCACGACGAGTTCTCGCTGCCCGACGCCGACGCCTGCGCCGACGTGCATTCCATCCCCTTGCCGCGCCCGCACCACGGACAGTTGCCCAACGGCAACGGCTCCGGCAGGCGTGAGTAGTAGCGGGACCCAGGCGGCGTCCGCACAGAACGTGGGCCACACACCCCAGGCACCCGACAAAGAGTTCTCTCTAATCGCCCCTTCGCGTCCCGCTGATTGGGACCGGGGTATGAGCACGGCCGGGGCAAGCTTGCTACAGTCGTGGAACTGGGGCGAGTTCAAGAAGCAGGCCGGGTGGACGCCTCTCAGGTTGGCACTTCGCCAGGGGAACAGCACGCCTGATTTGGCAGCCCAGCTATTGTTCAGGTCGGTCCCGCGCATGCCCCTCCCCGTCTCCGTGGCGTATATACCACGCGGACCTGTAGCCATGCCCGGCGCAAGCGTCTCTGAACAGACAGAACAAGCCTTCTGGGCCGGGGTACACAGGGCGGCAAAGAACCGTGGGGCTATCTTCCTGAAGGTAGAGCCGAACGTCGAGATTGGCGAAGGCACCACGAAAGCGGATGTAGACCGCAAGATGCAGGCGCTCGGCTTCCAACCCTCCGGACGGCTACAGCCCGCGCGTACCATCGTGCTCGACCTCGACAAGAGCGAGGACGACCTGCTCAAGGCGATGAAGCCCAAGACCCGCTACAACCTGCGATTGGCCGGACGGCGGGGCGTGGTCGTGCGCCGGGCCGGAACCCTGGACGACCTTCGAGCGTTTTACAATTTGCTGGAGGTAACGGGCGAGCGCGACGAATTCGGCATCCACACCTTCCCCTATTACGAGCAGATGTGGAAGGTGTTCGGGCCGCATGCTGACAACAGCGCGCTGGTTTTGCTGGCCGAGCACCCCGACGAGCAAGAACGGGCGGCAGGACCAATTGCGGGCCTCCTCGCTCTCAAGTTCGGGCGAGAGGCTATCTACATGTACGGGGCCTCGGCCAATCGCGGGCGCGAGCACATGCCCACATACCTGCTACAATGGGAAGCGATACGCTGGGCGCGGGAACAGGGCTGCGCCGTCTACGACTTCTGGGGCATCCCGGACGCGCCCGCCGAAGAGGGGGAAGAGGGTGGCGGCGAGGCGGCGAAAAGTAGCGACTCGGTTTCCCCAGTGAATACACGTTCCGGCATGCGTGGTGTATACTGGTTCAAGAAAGGCTTTGGCGGCAGAGAAATAGAGTACCCTGGCGCGTATGACTACGTGTATAACCGTGTAGGGTACGCACTATGGATGCGCTGGCGCGGAGCCAACCTTGGCTAGGTCCCAATTGTGCGCGTCACATCACCGCGTACACCCGGCAAACTTTCTACGGACAAGGGCTTGATGAGAAAAATCATTGTAATATTGGCCCTGGCACTATTGGGCGCAACATTGTTGGGCAGTATGCCCTCGAACGGCCGCGTGGGCAGCGTCACCGGGGCTGCCGAGGACGTGGGCGGCAAGATCGCTTACACCAGGGACGGTGCCATCTGGCTCTATACCGGCGGCAGGGAAGTCCAGCTTACCAACGGACCCGCCGACGAGTTGGACAAGCGCGACGCCTCACCCGCCTTCTCCCCCGACGGCACCGAGATAGCTTACATCCGCTTCGATGAAGGCTTCTCCGATCTCTACACGCTCGACGTTGACGACCCAGATGATCCCACTGCCCTGACCGACTACAGGCCGGAAGGCGTCGAGACCGGCGACCTGGGCACCGATGGCATAGCGGGTTACGCCGCGCAGGCGCTGTGGGCGCTCTACCCCGCATGGTCCCCCGATGGCACCAAGATAGCCTGGACCCACGACAGGGGCATAGAATACCCGGGCCTCTTCCTCATAGACTCCGATGGCGACAACCCTGAGAGAGTTAGCTTCCTGGACCACAGCACGCAGGCGATAGAGCGCGTTAGCTGGTCGCCCGACGGCACGCAGATAGCAGCCAGCAACTACGTGGGCACGGGCGGCAAGGGGCAGATATGGGTGCTCACGCTGGCAACGGGCCGTTGGATAGATTACACCAGCGCCAAGGATGGCGCGTACGACCCGGCGTGGTCGCCCGACGGCGAGTGGATAGCCTTCGTGCAGCGAGAGGGCACCAACCACAACATCTACGTCATGCGCGCAGACCCGGACGACTGGGAGGGCGAAGTGCCTGCGCCTACCCTCTACAAGCTCACCACTGACGGCGCGTCTCGCTCCCCCGCCTGGTCGCCGGACGGCACGAAGCTGGCCTACATCGGCCTGGAAGATGCGACATTTGATCTCTATGCCGCCGATTTCAGCGTGACCGGCACCATCCCCTCGTTAGACAACATCCAGCGCCTTACCGACAACGCCAACGTGGAAGCGCAATGGGGACTTAGCTGGGGGCCCTAGCTGAAACGTGAAACGTGAAACGTGATGCGGTGGGTGTCACGTGGTACTGGAAAACAAGCAATGGCGGTTCATGTTGTATGAGCCGCTTTTTCTTGAGTCTGGACGTGTCATGTATTGAAAGCTATCGCTAAGATAAGATGAAGGAAATTAGCACCCAACGGCCCACCTTGTCATTCTGAGCGTAGCGAAGAATCTCGTCCAACAGCACCCAAATAGCACCTTTCTTTTACCCACACAGTCCTTCAGGAAAGAGGAAACGCCACGGTAGAGGACGAGATTCTTCACTGCGTTCAGAATGACAAAAACTACCTTTGGGTGCTAATGTTCGACAATGTTGTTTTGTGATGGCGTGTAAACCGAATTCTTAAGGGAGGAATGCAACATTGGATAATATGAGCCAGGGAGGCATCTCCGTGGAAGGTGCGCCCGACATCCCAGGTCTGACTTTCCGCCACTTCCGCGATGAAGAAGACTATCCAGCTATCCTGGATGTCAACACCCGCAGCAAGATAGCCGACGGTATGGGCCACGACCTGCACACTATAGATACTCTCAAGCATGTCTACGGCCCCAGCCCTACCCACGACCCGGCCAGGGACGTGCTACTCTCAGAGATAAACGGCAAGCTGGTAGGCTTTACCCGCGTCTTCTGGGAACGTTTACAGGAGGGCGGCTCGCGGGTTTACTGGCACTTCGGGTTTGTCGTGCCCGAGTGGCGCGGCAAAGGCATTGGCACCACGCAGGTACGCTGGGCCGAGGCACGTGCGCGTGAGATCGAGGCCGTCCGAGAAGAGGGCGTCGGCCATGCTGCCGCGTCGCTCAGTACCGCTACTGAAACCGGCATGCAAGCCGCCGAAGACCTGCTCACCTCCCAGGGTTACGAACCTGTACGCTACAACTTTTTCATGATGACGGACGACCTGGACCACATCCCCGACGTGCCCATGCCGGAAGGTCTTGAGATTCGCCCCGCCCTCCCGGAGCACTACCGCGCTATATGGGAGGCCAGCACCGAGGCCTTCCAGGACCACTGGGGAGCAACCGAAGTAGATGAGTCCGACTACGAGCGTTTTCTCGCGGACCCCAGGAACGAGCCGCGCCTGTGGGTTGTCGCCTGGGACGGCAACCAGATAGCCGGGTCGATCCTCAACTTCGTCAACTACGACTATAACGAGCGCACAGGCCAGAAGCTAGGCTACACCGAGTTCATCAGTGTGCGGCGGCCCTGGCGCAGACGGGGACTCGCCAAGGCTATGCTGGCTCGCAGCATGCAGGTACACAAGGATAATGGCATGACCCAGACCGGCCTCGGAGTCGACACCGAGAACCCCAGCGGTGCCCTCGCCCTCTACGAAAGTATGGGCTACAAGGTAGTCTCGAAGTCCACAACGTATCGTAAGCCTCTATAGCATAGGCGGTGTCGAAAGTCGAAAGTAGAGACTAAAAGTAGCCTTTGGCATTCTGAGTACCTCGCTAACGAGGGAATATCAGTAAATACAGACACACATGGTGCCAGGCGACGCCCCGCGATTGAAATCGGGGGCTACACTCTGCAAAGTCCCTGCGGGACTGCCTTTATGCAGGAGGGCCGTTCTTCAGAGAGTAGAGAGGGTAGAGGAGTCCCCTTGTGGGACTTGGTAAGGTGTAGCC